>DATAMY010000183.1:0-6669 GCA_036266535.1 Usitatibacter sp.
GATCGTAAGCTTCATGCATTACGATCTAGGCTTCATCGACCTGGAGCAAAAAACCCTGCAACCTGTCGACAACCCGTTCGGCATCCGGGTGTCACCTATGTCTTAGGTACGGCCTGTCACCTATGTGATCAGGCCGCACCAGGGTTGACTGGCGGAGAGGGTGGGATTCGAACCCACGGTCCCCCCAAAGGGGGACAACAGATTTCGAGTCTGCCGCATTCGACCACTCTGCCACCTCTCCGGCGACGCTCGAAAGACGGGAAATTCTAGCAGCTTTGATAAGCTTCCCCGTTTCGACGCCGAGACCCGCATGCGCATTCCCGCCTGGACACCGCGAGCGGCACCCCGCGACCCGAAGCTTCTCGAGGCCATTCTCGCCCGCCGCGGGGGGAAGTACCTGAACCTCGATCTCGCCCTCCTCTGGAGCGAGCCGCTCGCTCGTGGCTGGAACGCGCTCCTCGGCGCCGTGCGCCGCGAATTCGCGGTCGATGCGCGCGTGAAGGAGATCGCCATCTGCACCGTCGCGCGTCTCACCGGCGCCGAGTACGAGTTCACGCACCATTGGCCGGAGTACGTGAAGGCCGGCGGCAACGATGCGTTGCGCGCGAAGCTCGCGGATCCCGCGCGCGCCTCGGAAGATCGCGCGTTCAACGATGACGAGCGCCTCGCGATCCGCTACGCCGTCGCGATGACCACCTCCGTCGCGGTTCCGGAGAACCTCTTCGGCGACCTGCGGCTGCGCTGGTCGGAGCCGGAAATAGTCGAGCTCACCGCCGCCATCGCCGCGTACAACATGGTCGCGCGCTTCCTCGTGGCGCTCGAGGTGGAGAACGAGCGCAAGCCCTGAGGCACGAAACACGAATGGCCGACCCGAAATACGACGAGCAATCGATCAAGGTCCTGAAGGGCCTGGAGCCGGTGCGGGCGCGCCCCGGCATGTACACGCGCACCGATAGCCCGCTCCACATCATCCAGGAAGTCATCGACAACGCGGCGGACGAGGCGCTGGGCGGCCACGCCACGCACATCGACGTCACGTTACATGCGGATGGCTCCGTGAGCGTCGAGGACGACGGCCGCGGCATCCCCGTGGGCCCCCACCCGGTCGAGAAGGCGCCCACGGTCGAGGTCGTCTTCACGCGCCTCCACGCCGGCGGAAAGTTCGACAAGAAGGGTGGCGGCGCGTACGCCTTCTCCGGCGGCCTCCACGGCGTGGGCGTCTCGGTCACCAATGCCCTCTCGAGGCGTCTCGAGGTGCGGGTGAAGCGCGAGGGCGCCGTGCACGAGATCGTCTTCGCGGGCGGCGAGGTGGAAGCGAAGCTTCGCAAGGCGGGCAAGGCCGGGCCGCGCGAGACGGGCACGTGGGTGCGTGCGTGGCCGGATCCGAAGTATTTCGACACGCCGCGCGTGAAGCGCTCGGAGCTCGAGATGCTGCTGCGCGCGAAGGCGGTTCTCCTGCCGGGCCTCAAGGTCACGCTCGTGGACGAGGCCGCGAAGGACAAGCGCGAATGGAAATACGAGGGCGGGCTCAGCGCCTACCTTCGCGAGCGGATCGACGACGCGGGCGGCTACGTGAGCCCCATCTTCGCGGGCGAGTCGTATTGCGGCGCGGAGGATGCCGTCTTCGCCGAAGGGGAAGGCGCGGCGTGGGCCCTCGCCTGGGCGGAGGCGGGCGGCGAAGGCGAATCCTTCGTGAACCTGATCCCCACCGCGCTCGGCGGCACGCACGAGGCGGGGCTGCGGAACGCCGTCTTCGAGTCGGTGAAGGAGTTCTGCGAGCACCACGAGCTCCTCACGCGCGGGGTGAGCCTCCAATCGGAGGATGCGTGGAAGCCGCTCCGGTACGTGCTCTCCGCGCGCCTCCTCGATCCGCAATTCCAGGGGCAGACCAAGGAGCGCCTTTCCTCACGCGACGCCGTGAAGCTCATCGCCTCCCGCGTGAAGGACCCGCTCGACGCATGGCTCAACCAGAACGTCGAGGAAGGAAAGAAGATCGCGCAGCTTGCGATCAATGCCGCCACGGCCCGCCAGAAAGCCGGCAAGGTGGTGGAGAAGCGCCGGGGAAGCGGCGTCGCGATCCTTCCCGGCAAGCTCACCGATTGCGAATCCCAGGACATGACGCGGAACGAGGTGTTCCTGGTCGAGGGCGATTCGGCGGGTGGCTCGGCCAAGCAGGGACGCGACCGCCTCTACCAGGCGATCCTCCCGCTCAAGGGCAAGGTCCTCAACACCTTCGAGGTCGATGCGAAGGAGCTCTACGCCAACACCGAGGTCCACGACATCGCGGTGGCGCTCGGGATCGATCCGCACGAGCCGGCGGCACCGGACTCCGTGCTGGAGAACCTCCGCTACGGCAAGGTGATCATCATGGCGGACGCGGACGTGGACGGCTCGCACATCCAGACGCTCCTCCTTACCCTCTTCTACCGCCATTTCCCGAAGCTGATCGGGAAGGGGCACGTCTTCATCGCGCAGGCGCCGCTCTATTCGATCCGTGTCGCGCCCCACGGCAAGGTGAAGTCGGAGCGGCGGCTCTACGCGCTGGACGACGCCGAGCTCGCGATGTCGATCGAGAAGCTGAAGGACGAGGGCGTGAAGGACGGCATGATCCACGTCGGCCGCTTCAAGGGCCTGGGCGAGATGAACCCGGAGCAGCTGCGCGAGACCACGATGCACCCGGACACGCGGCGCTTGATCGAGATGCGGCTGGAGGAGGCGGAGCGCGAGACTGCGCAGGGGGTCTTCCGGCTCCTCATGGCGAAGGGCGAGGCCGCAGGCCGCCGCGCCTGGATGGAGGAGAAGGGCCACCTCATCGAGGCGGACCTCTAGGGCTCCTCCCCGGGCGCCTCCAGGCCCGCGAGCAGGGCCTCCAGCTGGGCGAAGTCCAGCGGTTTCACGAAATGCCGATCGAAGCCCGCGTCGCGGGCGCGGGTCCGGTCCGCCTCCAGTCCATAGCCGGTCACCGCCACGAGCCTCGGGGCGTCCGCGCCGCGAAGCGCCCGCAGGCGCTGTGCGAGCTCGTAGCCGCTGAAGTCCGGAAGACCGATGTCGATGAGGGCCACGTCCGCCTCGAACGACTCGGCGGCGGCCATGGCGCCGAGGCCCGTGTGCACCGTCTCCACCGTGTGGCCCTGCATGCGTAGCGCCGCGCCGAGCGTCGCCGCCGCGTCGACGTTGTCGTCCACGACGAGGATGCGCCGTGGCGTCGCCGCCGGGACGGGCGCGCCCCGGGACGATCCGGGGGCCGGGAGAAGCTCCGGGCGCGCCGTCGCGAGCGGCAGCTCGATGCCGAACTCGCTTCCGCATCCCGGGCCGTCGCTTCGCGCCGTCACGGACCCGCCGTGCATCTCCACGATGTTGCGCACGATGGCGAGCCCCAGGCCCAGGCCGCCCGCCGAGCGCGCGAGGGTCTGCGTCTGCTGCACGAAGAGGTCGAAGACGCGCTCGATCATCTCCGGCGCGATTCCCATGCCGCGGTCGATCACGGCGAGGCGCACGCGCCCCCCTTCCGTCCGGGCCCGGATCCGGATGGGGCTTCCGGCCTCGCTGTATTTCACGGCGTTGGCGAGCAGGTTCCCGATGGCCTGGGCCATGCGCTCGGGATCGACGTCGACGCAGAGGCCCTCGCGCGGGACGTCGATCTCCACCGCATCGCCCGCCGACTCGACCATCGGCTGCACGGTCTCCACCGCCTTGTCGACCACCGCGGAGAGCTCCATCGGGTGCATGCGCAGGTCGATCTTCCCCCGGGTGATCCGCGAGACATCGAGGAGGTCGTCCACCATCCGCGTGAGGTGGCGGGCTTGCCGCTCGAGGATGTCGATCTCCGTGCCTTTAAAGCCGCGCATGCGCAGGAGATGCAGCGCGCTCACGATCGGCGAGAGGGGATTGCGCAGCTCGTGCCCGAGCATGGCGAGGAACTGGTCCTTGGTGCGGTTGGCGTCCTCCGCCTGCGCGCGCAGCTCGTCCAGCTGCCTGCGCGCGCGGACCTCGTCCGTCACCTCGAAGGCCACGACCAGGATGCCCTCGATCGTGCCATCCACGCCCCGGAGCGGCGAGTAGACGAAGTTGAGGTAACGCGTCTCGGCCTCGGGGCCGGCATGGCGCACGAAACGGGCCTCCTTGCCCACATACGCGACGCCCGTCGCGAGGACCCCCCGCAGGAGCCCGGGATAGACCTGCTCGTCCAGCTCCGGCAACGCATCGAGGAGCGGGCGGCCGATCACCTGTTCGTGCCGGCGGCCCCACACCTCGCAGATCGGGGGGTTCGCGAGATCGACCAGGAACGCGGGTCCCCGCAGGATCGCCATGGGGTTGGGCGCCTGCATGAAGAGGGAATACAGGTGCTCGCGCTGCAGCTGCGCCTCTTGGCGCGCGACGCGCTCGTTTTCGAGGAGCGCTTCCCGCTCGCGGGCCGCGGCCTTCCGCGCCCGAAGGATCGTGAGCTGCGAGCGCACCTGGGCCACCAGCTCGCGCGCGCCGAAGGGCTTCACGAGGTAGTCGTCCGCCCCGGCCTCGAGCCCCTCGATGCGCGACTCCTCTCCCGCGCGCGCGGAGAGCATGAGCACGGGAAGCGCCGCGAGCGCCGGGTCCGAGCGCACCTCGCGCACGAGCTGCAGGCCGTCCACCTCCGGCATCATCACGTCGGTAATCACGAGGTCGAAGGGCTCGCTCCGGAGCCTTGCCAGCGCGGAAGCGCCGCCCGAGGCGGTTTCCACGTGCCAGCGCGGCGCGAGGAGGCGCGCGATGTACTCGCGCATGTCCGCGTTGTCGTCGACCACGAGGATGCGCTCCGGCTCCAGCCCGGCGATGCCGTCGAGGAGCGGGGCGTCCAGCGCGGGCCCGGGGTCGCCGCCCAGCCACGCCATGGCCTCCTCCACGAAGGCGGCGGCCGTTCCCGGATTCCCCGCGCGGGCGCCGCCGGTCGGTGCCGCCTCGCGGCGCAGATGCTCCGTCCCGAAGCGAAGGGTCACCACGAAGGTCGATCCCCGGCCCGCTTCGCTTTCCACGCGGATCTCGCCGCCGTGCATCCGGACCAGCTCCTGCACCAGTGCCAGCCCGATGCCGGAGCCCTCGTGGGTGCGCCCGCGCGCGCCCTCGACCCGATGGAAGCGCTCGAAGACGCGGGGGAGCTCTTCCGGCGGGATGCCGATCCCGGTGTCGCGCACCTCGAGGCATGGGCGCCCGTCGACCACCGACGTGGAGACCTCGATCTCGCCCGCCAGCGTGAACTTGAACGCGTTCGAGACGAGGTTGAGGACCACCTTCTCCCACATGTCGCGGTCGACATGGACCACGTCCGGCAGCGGGGAGCAGCGCACCACGAGCGAGAGGCCCGCTTTCACGCACGCGGAGCGGAAGTTGCTCGCGAGCTCCGCCGTGAGGGCGGAGAGGTCCGCCGGCTCGAAGTGCGCGCGCATCCGGCCCGCCTCGATGCGCGAGAAGTCGAGGAGCGTGTTCACGAGCTTGAGGAGGCGCACACCGTTGCGGTGCGCGGTCTCCAGGCGCAGGCGCGATTCGTCCGTGAGCCGCTCGCCCTGCGCGAGCTCCTCCTCGATCGGCCCCAGGAGGAGCGTGATCGGCGTGCGGAACTCATGGCTCACGTTGCTGAAGAACGCGGTCTTCGCGCGGTCGAGCTGCGCGAGCGCGTCCACGCGCTTCTTCTCCGTCTCCAGCGCGAGCGCGTGCCCGATCGCGCTCGAGATCGCGGAGGCGACGAGCCGCAGGTAATCGCGATACCCGTCGTCCAGCTCCAGGCGCGGGCTCGCCCCCGCCACGAGGAAGCCCATGGACGGCTGGGCGGGCAAGGCGATGGGGAGGATCAAAACTCGGCGCACCGCCTCGGGCCACGGACCGCCGGGAAGCGGCCCCAGCGCCGCGAGGCGCTCGCCTTCGACCAGCAGCTCGCTCCGTTGCGAAGCCTCGCCCAGCGGCCACGCCGAGGTGTCCTGCGCCCCGATCTCCGCCGGCGCGGCGCCCTGGCCCGGGACGATTCCGGCCGCCGCGGCGAGGCGGCCGATGCCGAGCTTCGCGTCCCATTCGTAGAGGATGGCGAAGGGGACGTCCTTTCCGCTCGCCTCGAGGACCGCGGCCGCCTCCCGGTACACGGCCTGGACGGTCCGCGCGTCCATCGTCCGCCGGCCGAGCTCGCGCAGGGTCTTGAGACGCCTCTCGCCGATCACCCGTCCCGTGGTCTCCGAGACGATGCAGAAGACGCCTCCCACGCGGCCGCTTTCGTCGCGCACCGGGTCGTACGAGATGTCGAAATAGGTCTCCTCGGCGTACCCGTGCCGCTCCAGCCAGAACGGATGGTCCTGCGCCCAGAACGCCTCGCCGGTGGCCATGACGCCTTCCAGCAGCGGGCGCAGGACGTCGTCCCAGAATTCGCTCCACACCTCCCGGGCCGGCATGCCGAGCGCGGACGGATGCTTGATGCCCAGCGTCGGCCGATACGCGTCGTTGTAGATCGCGACCAGCTGCGGTCCCCAGAAGAGGCAGATCTGCGCCCGCGATGGCAGGAGGATGCTCACCGCGCTTCGCAGGCTCTGCGGCCAGCGTTCGGGGGAGCCGAGCGGCGAGCCGGACCAATCGCGGGATCGGATGAGCTCGCCCATCTCGCCGCCGCCGACGAGCCAGTCCGAGGCGCTGGGAAGGGAAACGACGGTAGCC
>DATAMY010000184.1:0-59985 GCA_036266535.1 Usitatibacter sp.
GGCGCGCCCGAGATCGCTCGAGAGCAGGAGATCGAAGGGCTTTCCTCGCGCCAGCCGGCGCGCGATGGCCTCGGCCTGCGCGCGCCCGGACGCGGTGAGCGGGCTGTCGCCCTGGCCCTGGATGCGCTCCTCCAGGTTCCAATGCGTCTCGCCGTGGCGGACGACGACGAAGTGCGTCAGGGCTTCGCCTTCTCGATGCGTGTCGCCCCGCCCATGTACGGCACCAACGCCTTCGGGACCGTGACGCTCCCGTCCGCGTTCTGGTAGTTCTCGAGCACGGCGACGAGCGTGCGGCCCACCGCGAGCCCCGAGCCGTTGATCGTGTGGAGCGCCTGCACCTTCCCCTTCTCGTCGCGGTAGCGCGCCTGCATGCGCCGCGCCTGGAACGCCTCGTAATTCGAGCAGGACGAGATCTCCCGGTACGCGTCCTGGCCCGGGAGCCAGACCTCGAGATCGTAGGTCTTGGCGCTCGCGAAGCCGGTGTCGCCGGTGCAGAGCAGCATCACGCGGTAGGGAAGCTCCAGGCGCTGCAGGATCGCCTCGGCGTTGCGCGTGAGCTCCTCGTGGTGCTCGACCGATTCCTCGGGCTTCACGATGCGCACGAGCTCGACCTTCTCGAACTGGTGGACGCGGATCATGCCGCGCGTGTCCTTTCCGTAGCTGCCGGCCTCCGAGCGGAAGCACGGGGTGTGGCACGCGTACTTGAGCGGCAGCTCCTTCGCGTCGACGATCGCGTCGCGCACGAAGTTCGTGACCGGGTACTCCGCGGTCGGGATGAGGACCAGGTCGCGGCCCTCGATCTTGAAGAGGTCCTCCTTGAACTTGGCGTAGCTCGACACGCCGTCCGCGGCCTGGGTCGTCACCATGTAGGGGACGTAGGTCTCGGTGTAGCCGTGCTCCTGCGTGTGCACGTCGAGCATGAGCTGCGTGATCGCGCGATGCAGGCGCGCGACCGCCCCCTTCAGCACGTAGAACCGCGCGCCCGCGATCTTCGCCGCGGTCTCGAAGTCCATGCCGCGAAGGCCCGCGCCGATGTCGACGTGGTCCTTCGCCGCGAAGTCGAACTTGCGCGGCTCGCCCCAGCGGCGGACCTCGACGTTCTCGTCGCTCGAGCGGCCCTGCGGCACTTCCGGGCGGGGAATGTTGGGGACCACGCGCAGGAACGCCGATTGCCGCTCCTGGACCGCCGCGAGCGCGGTCTCGTTCGCCTTCAGCTCATCGCCGATCCCGGCGACTTCGGAGAGCACGGCGGAGGCGTCCTCGCCCTTCCCTTTCAGGATGCCCACCTGCTTCGAGAGGGAGTTGCGCTTGCCCTGCAGCTCCTCGGTACGCGACTGCAGCTTCTTCCGCTCGTCCTCGAGCTTCTGGAACGCGGCCACGTCGAACGCGAAGCCGCGCCGCTCGAGGCCGGCCACCACGGCGGGGAGGTCTTTTCTCAGGAGTTGGATGTCGAGCATGGCTTATTTTATCTTCTTCGCGTTCCGGTCCAGCTCGCGCAGGCGCTCGAGCCGCTCGCGGATCTTCGATTCGAGGCCGCGCTCCGTCGGCCGGTACCAGCCCGGAGGCTCCATTCCCTCCGGAAGATAGCTCTCGCCGGCGGCGTAGCCTTCGTCCTCGTCGTGGGCGTAGCGATAGTCCTTGCCGTAGCCGAGCGTCTTCATGAGCTTCGTGGGCGCGTTCCGGATGTGGAGCGGCACGGGACGGGTCCCGTCCTCCGCGACGAAGGCGCGCGCCGCGCCGTAGGCGACGTACACCGCGTTCGACTTCGCCGCGACGGCGAGGTAGATGACGCATTCGGCGAGCGCAAGTTCCCCTTCGGGCGTGCCCAGCCGCTCGTAGACGTCCGCCGCGTTGAGGGCCACCTCGAGCGCGCGCGGGTCCGCGAGCCCGATGTCCTCGCTCGCCATGCGGATCATCCGGCGCGCGAGGTAGCGCGGGTCGACGCCGCCGTCGAGCATGCGCACGAGCCAGTAGAGCGCCGCGTCCGGGTCGCTCCCGCGCACGCTCTTGTGGAGCGCGGAGATCTGGTCGTAGTAGTTCTCGCCGCCCTTGTCGAAGCGCCGCCCTGCGCGCTGCAAGACCGCGTTCACGAAATCCGCGTCCGCGCCGTGGCGGCCCTCCACGCGCGCCGCCTGCGCGACCTGCTCCACGAGGTTCAAGGCCCGCCGCCCGTCGCCGTCGGCGAATTCGGCGATGCGCTTCCGCGCCTCCTGGGTCGCGTCGACCTTCTCCGCCTCGAAGCCGCGCTCGATCAGCCGGTCCAGGTCCTCGGGCCCCAGGCTTTCGAGGACGTACACCTGCGCGCGGGACAGGAGCGCCCCGATCACCTCGAAGGACGGGTTCTCGGTCGTCGCGCCCACGAAGGTGAAGAGGCCGGACTCGACGTGCGGCAGGAACGCGTCCTGCTGGCCCTTGTTGAAGCGGTGCACCTCGTCCACGAAGACGATGGTGGGGCGGCCGTACTGCTCGCGGTTGAGCTTCGCGCGCTCGACCGCCTCGCGGATCTCCTTCACGCCCGCCAGCACCGCGGAGATCGCGATGAACTCGGAGTTGAACGCCTTCGCCATGAGGCGCGCGAGCGTGGTCTTGCCGACGCCCGGCGGCCCCCAGAGGATCATCGAATGGGGCTTCCCCGCGCGCAGCGCCACCCAGAGCGGCTTTCCCTCGCCCAGCAGGTGCCGCTGGCCGACCATCTCCTCGACGGTCTTGGGCCGCAGGCGCTCCGCCAGCGGGGCGTTGGCCTCGCCGGAAGCGGTGAAGAGATCGCGGGACTCGCTCACGGCCCGATCATAGCCTGATGCCCGCCGCGGCCTAGGCGGTGCCGGGGCGGGTGAGGCGGCGGTACTGCGACATGTGCCGGATCGCGTCCTTCGATCGCCCGAGGCGGCTGGAGAGGAGGGCTAGGTTGTAGTGCGCGTCGGCCATGTCCGGGTCGGCCGAGACCGCGGCGCGGTAGGCGCGGCCGGCTTCGTCGAGGCTTCCCATGTCCTCCAGCAGCACGCCCAGGTTGTAGAGGAGCACGGGGTCCGGGCCGCAGGCGTTGAGCGCGTCCGTGTAGGCGCGGCCCGCGTCGCGAAAGCGCTTCGCCTCGTGCAGCAGGAGCCCCAGGTTGATGCGCGCGTCGAGGTTCGAGGCGTCCGCCGCGATCGCCTTGCGGTACGCCTCCATCGCGCCCTCCGGGTCGCTCGCCTCGAGGGCCACGCCTTCCGCGAACCAATCCGCTTCCGGGTTCGCCTTCGCGGTCGCCGCGCGATCGATCACCGTGAGGGAGCCGTCGGCGGGGTCGCCCTCGAACTCGAGCAGGTATTGGCCGGACTCCGCCTGCCATCGCGTGCGTCCCTCGCGCACGACGACGCGGTCGGCCACGGCGCCGATCGCAAGGCCCGAGAGCGGCATCGTTTCGGGGAGCCGGCGGTGGAGCTCGCGCACCGACTTCGTGATGCGGCGCTGCGGCACGTGCGCGTCGGCGAGCGCCTTCGCGGTGCGCAGCACGATGAGGTCGCGGAACGAGAAGCGCCAGCTGTTGCGCGCCCCGCGCGTGGGCGCGACGAAGCCGGCGTCGACCAGCGCGCGGAGGGTGGCGCGCGAAACCCCCAGCAGCCGCTCGACGTCGCGGACGCCGTAGGATTGCATCGCGGGAAGCCCTGGCGGCTAGGCCTTGCTCTTCGCCTTGCGCGGGGCGGGCGCCGCGGCGGCCTCGGCAGCCTGCGCGCGCTTGGGGGGCTTGCGGCCTTGCGCGGGAGCCGCCTCGGGCGACCTGGGCGCAGCGCCGCGCGCCGGCGGCTTCCGGTCGAGGCTCGCGCGAAGCGCCTCCATGAGGTCGATCACCTGGGCGCCGCCCTCCGGCGCCTCCGACATCGAGATCTCCTGCCCATCGACTTTCTTCTGGATCGCCGCCTCGATGCGCTTGGCGACCTCGTCGGCATAGGCGCTGGGATCGAACGTGTCCGCGGCCTGCGCCTCGATCAGCTGCTTCGCGAGCTTCAGCTCCAGGTCCTTCACCTCGGTCGGCGGGATCTCGATCTCGCTCATCGCGCGCACCTCGCCCGCGTAGAGGAGCTGCTGCATCACCAGGCCCTGCTGGACCGGCCGGATCATCACGATGTACTGCTTGCCGCGCGCGGCCCAGCGGCCGAGCGCGCAGCGCCCGGATTCCGCGAGCGCCTTCGCGAGGAGCGCGTACGGCTTGGCGCCGCCCTTGTCGGGCGCGAGGTAATACGCCTTGTCGAAGTACACGGGATCGATGGACTCGATCGGCACGAACTCGGTGATCTCGGCCATGTGCGTGCCCGTTTCCTCGAGCGCCTTCAGCTCCTCGGGGCTGAAGAGCACGTACTGGTCCTTCGCGAACTCGTAGCCCTTCACCATGTCGTCGCGCGGCACGACCACCTCTTCCTTGAGGCAGACGTACTGCTGCTTCAGGCGCGAGCCGCAGCCCTTGTGGAGCAGGTTGAAGGAGATGGCCTTGCTCGATTCGGTGGCCGAATAGAGCTTCACCGGGATCGAGACCAGCCCGAACGAGACCGTGAGCGATGCAATGGAGCGAGCCGCCATGTCGAAGCCTCCCGCGCCTTGGGCGCGCCGCGAAAACAGCAGGAATTTTCCATTGTAGTCAATAACCTATCGCGTGTCACTCACGCCGTTTCGAGGCCTTCCCGCGGGCGAGCGCCGCTTCCAGGTCCTGCTTCCGGTCCAGGGCGTCGCGCCAGCGGTCGCCGGTGCGCGCCAGGCGCTCGATCGCGTTGCCGATGCGGAAGTCGAGCGGATGGGCCTGCGCCAGCTCCTCCCACGTGAGCGGCATCGAGACCGGCGCGCCCGCGACGCCGCGCGGCGAGTACGCGACGTTCAACGTCTTCCCGCGCACGTTCATGTTGTAGTCCATGAAGATCTTCCCCGTGCGCTTGGGGATGCTCCAGTCGAGCGTGATGTCCTTCGGATGGAGTTGCATGAGATGGCGGCCCACGAGCTCGGAGACGTGGCGCGCGGCGTCGAAGTCGAGCGTCCGGCGGATGGGGACGAAGACATGGAGCCCCGTCTTGCCCGAGGTCTTCACGATCGCCTCGAGCGACATCTGTACCAAGAGCTCGCGAAGGTGGAAGGCGACCTCCTTCCCTTTCTCGAAGGCCTTCGTGTTGAGCTCGGGCTCGTCGCCCGGCGCTTCCTTCCCCGAATAGATGTACGGATCGATGTCGAAGAGCACGTAGTCCGGGAAGTTCAGCACCGACGCCTCGAGCGAGGCGAGGGACGTCGCGTAATCCGTTTTCTTCGATGCGGCGTCGTCGCGCGGGCGCGCGCGGGAGTGCCAGATGTGGAGCTCCAGCGTCCCGGACTGCGCGAGCCAGAGGAGCGTGGGAAGGTTGTTCGCGAGGAGGTACTCGTGCTCCTCGTCCTTGTGCCCCGAGAAGACGGTGATCGCCTCGACGAAATCCGGCCGCGCCTGGGTCCAGTGCTTCTGGAAGAAGCGCTGCCCCGCGATGCCGTCCGGCATGCGGATCATCGTGAGCGGCCGGTCCGCGAGGTGCGGCAGCATGTACGGCGAGACCTGCGCGTAGTAGCGCAGGAGGTCGCGCTTGGTGACCGCGGGCTGGCGAAGCGACCGGTCTTCCGGCCAGTAGACGCGGTCGAGGCTCGTGACACGGATGCGATGCTCGCCCGCGACCAGCGTGATATCTCCCTTCGCGCGATCGAGCTGGGCGACGATGTCCTCGATGGGATCGCGCGGAGAGCTCGACGCCTTCGCCGCCGCGGACACCGGCGCGCGCCGCACCTTCTTCGGATCGATGTCCTCCCGCAACCGGAGGAAGACGGGCGCCCGGAGATGGTCGTCGCCGGTCCAACCCTGGTGCGCCACCTCGACCACCACGCGCGGCGCGACCCAGGTCGTGGGCCCGTTCAGCTCCGGAATCTCGGCGAAGGGGCAGGCGTCCACGGCGAGCGGCTCGAGGCGCGCCTTCACGGCGGCGAGGCTCGCGGCGTCGAATCCCGAGCCCACGTGCGAGGCATACCGCAGGCTCCGGCCTTCCCGGTAGCCCACGAGGAGCGCGCCCAGCGCCGAGCGCGAGCCCTTCCCGCGGGTGAAGCCGCCCACGACGAAGTCGCCGCCCTGCACCGGCTTCACCTTGAGCCACGCGTCGGTGCGGCGGCCCGGCTGGTAGCGGCTGTCCTCGCGCTTCCCGACCACGCCCTCGAAGCCCATGGCGAGCGCCGCCGCGTGGAGCTCGACGCCGTCGTCCACCGCGTGCACGAGCTGCACGTGCGCGGACGGGAGCAGGCACTGCGCGAGGTAGCGCCGGCGGTCGCGGTACGGCGCATCGCGCAGCTCAACCCCCGCGAAATGCAGCAGGTCGAACGCGAAGAACGCGACGGGCGAGGCGCGATCGGCGGCCGCGCGCTCCCGGTCGGTCGAAAGGCGCGCCCGCGCCTGGAGCGCCGCGAACGAGGGCTTTCCTCCGGCGTCGAACGCGACGATCTCGCCGTCCAGGATCATCGTGCCCGCCGCCTGCTGTCCCAGCTCCGCCGCGAGCGCCGGGAAATCGCGCGCGAGCTCGAGGCCGCGGCGCGAGCGCAGCTTCACCTCCGCCCCGTCGATCATCGCCAGCACACGGTAGCCGTCGAGCTTGGGCTCCCACATCCAGCCCGCCCGCCGGAAGGGCGCATCCCCCGATTCCGCGAGCATGGGTGCGAGCTTCGCCGGCATGGGCGAGATCTTCCCGGCCGGAACCAGCCGCGCCGCCGGCATGCGATGCGCCGGGACGACCTTCAGGTCCTCGACCTCGATGCCGGAGAGCACCGAGCGCGAGCGTCCGGCGACGTCGTCCGTCGAGACGAAGCGGTCCTTGTGCTTGATGAGGAGCCATTGCTTCGCGGCGTCCGCGCCGCTCCCCTTCGTCTTCACGAGCGCGAACGAGCCCTTGAGCTTCTCGCCGCGCAGGAGGAAAGAGAGCTTTCCTTTCGCAAGCCCCTCGCGCACGCGGCGCTGCGCCTCGGCGCGGTCGTGGAACCAGGTGCCGCCCTCGTCCGGCGAATAGACGCCGCAGTCCCAGACGATCACCTCTCCGGCGCCGTACTGGCCCGCCGGGATCACGCCCTCGAACGACCCGTAGTCGTAGGGATGGTCCTCCGTCTGCACCGCGAGCCGCTTTTCGCTAGGATCGAGCGAAGGACCCTTGGGGACCGCCCACGACTTGAGGACGCCGTCGCAAAGAAGGCGGAAGTCGTAGTGCAGCCGCCGCGCCGAATGCCGCTGCACGACGAAGAGCGGCGGCCCATCCGGGACGGCCGCCACGCCCGGCGCCGGCTCGGGCGTGACCTCGAAGGCCCGTTTCGCCGCGTATTCACCGAGGGGGTTCTTCGCCATGCCCGATTCTAGGAGCAAAGACGCCGGCCGCAAGCTCCATGCGGGCGCGAGCGGCTATTCGTTCAAGGAATGGAAGGGTCCGTTCTATCCGGAAAAGATGAAGCCGGAGGAGATGCTGCCCTTCTACGCGGAGCGCCTTCCGACCGTCGAGATCAACAACACGTTCTATCGCATGCCCCAGCCGGCGATGCTCGAGAACTGGGTGCGCTCGACGCCCGACGGGTTCCGCTTCTCGATCAAGGCGTCGCGGCGCATCACCCACATCTCGCGCCTGAAGGAGAGCGCGGCGGACTCGGTCGCCTATCTCTACAAGAACCTCGCGTCCCTGGGTACCAAGCGCGGGCCCGTGCTCTTCCAGCTGCCGCCCCTCCTCAAGAAGGACCTGCCGCGCCTCGAAGCCTTCCTCGCGATGCTCCCGGAACGCCATCGCGCGGCCTTCGAGTTCCGGAACGACACCTGGTTCGACGACGACGTGTACGCGGCGCTGCGGGGCGCCGGCGCCTCGCTCTGCCTTTCCGAGCGGGAGGACAACGCGCCGCCGCCGCTCGTCGAGACCGCGCCCTGGGGCTACGTGCGCCTGCGCCTCGAGCACTACTCGGACGACGACCTGCGGCATTGGGCCGAGCGGCTCGGCCGGACGTCGTGGAACGAGGTCTTCGTGTACTTCATGCACGAGCCGACCGCGCCCGCTTACGCGCAGGCGCTGATGGGCTTCGAGAGGCCATGACCGATCGCGAGCCGCGTCCGGTCGCCATACCGCTGGACGATGGGGAAAGCGTCTCGGGCCTCCTCGTCGCCCCCGCGAGCCCGCGCGCCACCTACGTGCTCGCGCACGGCGCCGGCGCGGGGATGGCCCATCCCTTCATGGCCGCGGCGGCGCGGGGCCTCGCGGAGCGCGGCATCGCGACGCTTCGCTTCCAATTCCCCGCCATGGAGCGGGGCTCCAGGCGCGTGGACACGCCGAAGGTGGCCCAAGCCGCCGTGCGCGGCGCGGTCGCGGAGGCCGCCCGGCAGCTTCCCGGCGCGGCCCTCTTCGCCGGCGGCAAGTCCTTCGGCGGGCGCATGACGTCGCAGGCGCAGGCCGAATCGCCCCTTGCCGGCGTGCGCGGGATCGCCTTCCTGGGCTTTCCGCTGCATCCCGCGGGTCGCCCGGCGACGGGGCGCGCCGCGCACCTGGCCTCCGTGCGGATCCCGATGCTCTTCCTCCAGGGAAGCCGCGACGACCTCGCGAGCCTTCCGCTCCTCGAGCCGATCGTGCAGGCGCTGGGCGCACGGGCGACGCTCGCCGTGTTCGCCGATGCGGACCATTCGTTCCACGTGCCCGCCCGCAGCGCCAAGTCGGACGCGCAGGTGCTGGGCGAGGCGCTCGACGCCCTCGCCGCGTGGATCGAGGCGAACCGCTGAGCGCCTATTTCGCGGCGGGCGCGTCGTCGATCACGTCCGCGCCCTTGGGGGGCGTGAACTGGAAGGTCGACGGCGGGAGCGCGGGATTCGCCTTCAGGTCCTCGAATCGCAGGAGCGTGTGCCCGCCCAGCTGGTCGTAGAGCTCCATGGCGGCGAGCGTGCGGCCCTTGAGCCCCAGGCGCACGCGCTCGAAGCCTGTGTCCTTCGCCTTCGGGAGGGCCTCCACCCACGCGAGCCCGTCCGCCGTGCCGGCGTCGCGGAGCGTGAAGAGGTTGGTGATGTCGTCCTTCCCCGCGAGGAGCGCCGCGGGCGTGGACGAGATCGCCTGGTCGATCCGCTTCACGGTCACCTGCCGCAGGTCCGGATCGTAGATCCACAGGCGCTTCCCGTCCGCGACGAGGAGCTGCTGGTGCGGCTTCTCGTACGCCCAGCGGAAATGGCCGGGACGCGCGAACGAGAAGCTTCCGGACGAGCGGTCCACGACCTTCCCGGCGCGATCGTAGGCCTGCTGCTCGAAGCGCGCGGTGGCGGTCTTCGTCGCGGCGTTGAAGGCGAGGAAGTCGTCGAGGCCGTTGGCGAAAGCGGGAAATGAAAGAAGGAAGAGTAGAAGGTATTTCATGGCTGGATTCCCGCCTCACGCGGGAATGACGGCTACTTGGAAGGAACGATGACGGCTACTTCGAAGGAACGAGGATCTCGCGGTTCCCGTTGGTGGCCATCGAGGACACGAGCCCCGCCCGCTCCATGTCCTCGATCAGGCGCGCGGCGCGGTTGTAGCCGATGCGCAGGTGGCGCTGCACGAGGGAGATGGAGGCGCGGCGGTTCTGGAGCACGATCTGCACGGCCTGGTCGTAGAGGGGATCCGCTTCCCCTGAGACAGCGCCCTCGCCGTTGGTTCCGTTCGCCTCCGAGCCGTCCGGCATCTCGAGGATCTCGTCCAGGTACTGCGCCTCGCCCTGCTTCTTCAGGGCCTCGACCACGCGATGCACCTCCGCGTCGCCCACGTACGCGCCGTGCACGCGCGTGGGCATGCCGTGGCCCGGCGTGAGGTAGAGCATGTCCCCCTGCCCCAGCAGGCTCTCGGCGCCCTGCTGGTCGAGGATCGTGCGCGAGTCGACCTTGGAGGACACCTGGAAGGCGATCCGCGTGGGGACGTTCGCCTTGATGAGGCCGGTGATCACGTCGACGGACGGGCGCTGCGTCGCGAGGATGAGGTGGATGCCCGCGGCGCGCGACTTCTGCGCGAGGCGCGCGATGAGCTCCTCCACCTTCTTGCCGGTGACCATCATGAGGTCCGCGAGCTCGTCGATCACGACGACGATCTGGGGCATCGGCTCCAGCGGCTCGGGATTCTCGGGCGCGAGCGTGAAGGGGTTGGTGAGGCGCTCCTTCTTCTCGATGCCCTCGCGCACCTTCTGGTTGAAGCTCGCGACGTTCCGGACCGAGAACTGCGACATGAGCTTGTAGCGCCGCTCCATCTCGCCCACGCACCAGTGGAGCGCGCTCGCAGCCTGCTTCATGTCCGTCACGACCGGCGCCAGCAGGTGCGGGATGCCCTCGTAGACGGAGAGCTCGAGCATCTTCGGGTCGACCAGGATCAGCCGCACTTCCTTCCACGTCGCCTTGTAGAGGAGCGAGAGGATCATCGCGTTGATCGCGACCGACTTCCCCGAGCCGGTGGTGCCCGCCACGAGGAGGTGCGGCATCTTCGCGAGGTCGGCCACCATGGGCTTGCCGGTGATGTCCTTCCCGAGCGCGAGCGTCACCTTCGAGTGCATGTCCGCGTAGGCCTGCGAGCCCACGATCTCCGACAGGCGCACGATCTCGCGCTTCGGGTTCGGGATCTCGAGCCCCATGCAGGATGTGCCCGGGATCGTCTCGACCACCCGGATCGCCATGACCGAGAGCGCGCGGGCCAGGTCGCGCGCGAGGTTCACGACCTGCGCGCCCTTCACGCCCACGGCGGGCTCGATCTCGTAGCGCGTGATGACCGGGCCCGGGTAGGCGGCGACCACCTTCACCTGCACGTTGAAGTCGAGGAGCTTCCGCTCGATCAACCGCGAGGTGTACTCGAGCGTCTCCGGCGTCGGGCGCTCCACGTGCGTGTCCGGCGCGTCGAGGATGGAGAGCGGCGGGAGCGGCGAATCCGGGAGGTCCGCGAAGAGCGGCACCTGCTTCTCGCGTACCACGCGCTCGCTTTTCGGGACCTCGACCGCCGGCATCTCGATCCGGATGGGCTCGTGGTCCTCGAAGACCTTGCGCGCCTCCTCGACCTTCTCCTCGCGTTCCTGCGCCTTGACGCGGCCTTCCTCGCGGTCGCGCCGCGCCTCGGCCCGCGCGCGCACGAGCCCGAAGGACCATTCGAGCCCCGCGCCCGTCACCTCCGCGAGCCGCAGCCACGAGAGCCCGGTGAAGATGCTGATGCCGCCCGCGAGCGTCGCGAGGAGGAGGAGCGTGCCGCCGGTGAAGCCGAGGCCCTGCCCCACGGCCGGCGCGAGGACGGTGCCGATCGCGCCGCCCGGCTCGAACTCCCGCGGCACGAGCCCATGCAAGCGAAGCGCCTCGAGCGTGCAGCTCGACGCCATCACGATCGCGAACCCCGTGAGCGTGGCCGCAGCCGAGCGGCGGGAAACCAGCTCCCACTCCTCGACCCGGCGATAGAGCCGCGAGACCGCGAGCACGCCGAAGACGACCCACCACCAGGCGGAGAAGCCGAAGACGAAATAGAGCGCGCCCGCGACCCAGGCGCCCACGAGCCCGCCCTTGTTGAGCACCGCCATCGCCGGGCCGTCGAAATGCGGGCCGGGATCGGTCGGATTGTAGGTGGCGAGGACGAGGGCCAGCCACGCGGCGAGGGCGAAGACCAGGAGCCAGCCGGCTTCGCGAAGGGCCCGCGCGAGGCGGGGATGGGGAACGGGCGAAGCGGCGGCCGCGAAGCGCGGCGACGGGCGGACTTCCGTTACAGCGATGGCGGCAGCTCCCGCGGGGGGCCCCAACTTGCCTGGGACATATTCGAAAAAATGATCATAAAGAGGGCGGCAGCTCTCTGTTGATAATGGTGATCGACTTGGATTCGATCGAGATGAACCCGCGGTCCGAGAGGTCCTTCAGGATGCGGTTCACCATCTCGCGCGAGGCCCCGACCATGTTGGCGAGATCCTGCTGCGAGAGCTTCTCGCCCACCATGAGCTTGCCGTTGCTGTACACGGAGAGCTCGAGGAGCGTGCTCGCGACGCGCCCGTAGACGTCCATCAGCGCGAGCGTGCCGATCTTCCGGTCGGCCTCGCGCACGCGCTGCGCAAGGACGCGCATCACCATGTTCGCGATCCGCGGCGCCTGCTCCACGCAGCGCTCGAAGGCGGCGTGGGAGAGAACGAGGAAGGTGGACGCCTCGATGGTCGTGACGGAGGCCGAGCGCGGCTGCTTGTCGATCATCGACATCTCGCCGAAGAAGTCGCCGGGCCCCAGGATCTTCAGGATGATCTCGCGCCCGTCCTCGTCGCCGATGAAGACCTTCACCTTGCCGGACTGGATCATGTAGAGCGAGTCGCCCATCTCGCCCTCGGTGAGCACCACCGCGTTCTTGGGATACGTCTTCTCGCTGGAGACCGCGCGGACGACGTCGAGCTCCCGGTCCGAGAGCTGGGTGAAGAACGGGACCGCCTTCAGGGTCTGCGTCCGCTCGCCGATCATCGGGCGTTTGGTGGTTGGCTGCATCGCCCTTAAATACTCAAAATGCCCTTATTTGTCAAACTCTTAGCCGCCCATCCTCACATATACCCTTAATTTCAGGCACATAGCCGCCTGTCCGGGATGCGATAATCGCCGTCTACGCCCGCATTCCGGGCACTTCTTCCCTCCCGAATGACCACCGAACACTCCCGCCTGCTGATCCTCGGTTCGGGCCCGGCCGGCTATACCGCGGCGATCTATGCCGCCCGCGCGAACCTGAAGCCCACCCTCATCACCGGTCTCGCCCAGGGCGGCCAGCTCATGACCACGACGGACGTCGACAACTGGCCCGCGGACGCCATGGGCGTGCAGGGGCCGGAGCTCATGGACCGCTTCCTCAAGCACGCCGAGCGCTTCGAGACGAAGCTCGTCTTCGACCAGATCCACACCGCGAAGCTTTCGGAGAAGCCCATCGCGCTCGTGGGGGACGCCGCGACGTACACCTGCGACGCGCTCGTGATCGCGACGGGCGCCTCGGCCATGTACCTGGGGCTCGCCTCCGAGCAGGCGTTCATGGGCAAGGGCGTCTCCGGATGCGCCACGTGCGACGGGTTCTTCTACAAGGGCCAGGACGTCTGCGTCGTGGGCGGCGGCAACACCGCCGTGGAGGAGGCGCTCTACCTCGCCAACATCGCGCGGCACGTGACGGTGATCCATCGCCGCGACCGCTTCCGCGCGGAGAAGATCCTCCAGGACAAGCTCTTCGCGCGCGAGAAGGAAGGCAAGGTCTCGATCGCGTGGAACCACACGCTCGACGAGGTGCTGGGCGACAAGTCGGGCGTGACGGGCGTGCGCATCCGCTCGACGGCCGACGCGAAGACGCGCGACATCCCGCTCACGGGCTGCTTCATCGCGATCGGCCACAAGCCCAACACGGACATCTTCGCGGGCCAGCTCGAGATGAGGAACGGCTACATCGTCACGAAGAGCGGGCTCGACGGGAACGCGACCGCGACCAGCGTGCCCGGCGTCTTCGCGGCGGGCGACGTGCAGGACCACGTCTACCGCCAGGCGGTCACGAGCGCCGGCACGGGCTGCATGGCGGCGCTCGACGCGGACAAGTACCTGGAATCGCTGGGGTGAGCAAGGGCGGGCGCGGCGCCGCTCCGCCGCCCGAGGACGTGGCCCTCTTCCGCTCGGAGATGCGCGGCGTGGCGCCGGCGAAGCCCGTGAACCGGGTCGAGCCCTGGCGCCCGCGCCCCTCCCCCGTGCCCGCGCAGCGCCTGGCCGACGAGCGCGCGGTGCTGGAGGAGCTCGCCCGCCTGGGACTCGACGGCGACGACGCGGAGATCGAGGACGACTCGCTGTTCCTCCGCCCGGGCCTGCCGCGCGAGATCCTCCGGAAGCTCCGCCGCACGCACTGGGTGATCCAGGACCAGCTCGACCTCCACGGCCTCGTCGCCGACGAGGCGGCGCTCGAGACCGCCGCGTTCCTCGCCGACTGCCGCCGGCGGGGCGTGCGCTGCGTGCGCATCATCCACGGCAAGGGCCTGCGCTCGCGCGGCCGCGAGCCGGTCTTGAAGCGCCGCATCCGCAAGCTCCTCACCCGCCGCGAGGAGGTGCTCGCGTTCGTCGAGCCGCGCGCGATCCACGGCGGCGGCGGCGCGGTGGTCGTGCTGCTGGAGGCCTGAGCGCCGATGACGCTGCGCGGCGCCCGGGTGGCGCTCTTCCTCCTCGCGCTCGTGGCGCTCGGGGTCGGGATCGACGGCCTCCAACGGCCGCTCGCCAATCCGGACGAGGGCCGCTACTCCGAGATCTCGCGCGAGATGGCGCTTTCCGGCGACTGGGTCACGCCGCGCCTGGACGGCGTCAAGTATTTCGAGAAGCCGCCGCTCCAGTACTGGGGGACCGCCCTCGCCTTCAAGGCGTTCGGCGAGAGCGAGGCGACGGCGCGCCTCTACGTGGCGCTCTGCGGATTCCTCACGGTCGCGATCGCCGCCTACGCGAGCCGCCGGCTGGGCTCGCCGGAGAGCCGCGCGGCGACCGTGCTCGCGCTCCTTTCGAGCCCCTACTTCATGGCGCTCGGCACGATCGTCACCCTCGACATGGGCCTCACGCTCTGGACGACGGCGACCTTCTGCGCGTTCATCCTCGCCGAGGAAGCGGCCGCGCGCGGAAGCCCGTCGGCGCGCGGCTGGACCGCGGCCGCATGGCTCGCGATGGCGCTCGCGGTCCTCTCCAAGGGCCTCATCGGCATCGTCTTCACCGGCGCGGCGGTCTTCTTCCACATGGTGCTGCGGCGCGACCTCTCGGTGCTTCGCCGCCTGGGCTGGGCCTACGGGCTTCCGCTCTTCCTCGCCGTCGCCGCGCCCTGGTTCTTCGCGGTCTCGCGCGCCAATCCGGAATTCGCGCATTTCTTCTTCGTCCACGAGCACTTCGAGCGCTTCCTCACGACGGAGCACCGGCGGATCGAGCCGTGGTGGTACTTCCTCCCCATCGTCGCGGTGGGCTTCCTCCCGTGGGCGTTCGCGCTGCCCGCGGCGATCGTCCATGCCTGGCGGAGCGAATCGGGGCGGCGTTTCCAGCCGCTGCGGGTGGCGCTCCTCTGGTGCGCGTTCGTGGTCGCCTTCTTCAGCGCTTCCGGCTCGAAGCTTCCGGCGTACGTGCTCCCCGTCTTCCCGATCCTCGCGATCGTGCTGGGCCGCTATTTCGCGGACGCCTCCCCGCGCCGCCTCGCGCTGTGGTCCGCGCTGGGCGCGGTCCTCGTGGTTCCGCTGGCGCTCCTCGCGATCGGCATCGACCACGGGACGCGCGATCCGTGGACCTCGGCGATGTACCGGGCGGCGAAGCCGTGGGCATACGCGGCGGTGGTGGCGCTCCTCGCGGGCACCCTGGGCGGGGCGCTCCTCCTTCGCTCGGGCCGGCGCTGGCTGGGCCTCGCCGCGGTGGCCCTCGCCGGGCTCCTCCTCATCGAGTGCATCGAGGAGGGCTACGAGAAGCTCTCGCCGCGGCAATCCGGGAAGGCGGTCGCGCAGGCGATGAAGCCCTGGCTCAAGCCCTCCACGCGCCTGTACAGCGTGAACCACTACGACCAGACGGTCCCGTTCTACATCAAGCGGAAGGTGATGCTGGTGAACTACCGGGACGAGTTCGAGACCGGCCTCGAGGCCGAGCCGGGCCTGGCCCTCTGGGAGACGGACGAGTTCGAGGACGAATGGCTGCGGCCGGGCGACGCGCTGGCTATAATGCAACCCGGCACTTTCGAAAAATTCCGGCGGCTGGGCCTGCCCATGCAGGTGCTCCACGAAGACCCGCGCCGCGTCCTCGTCCGCAAGCCGTGAATCCGCTCACTTTCTCGCTCGTATTGACCGGCGTCCTGCTGAACGCCTGCGCGCAGCTCCTCCTCAAGGCGGGAACGAACCGCGTGGGCGAGTTCGCGTTCTCGCTCGCGAACGTGATCCCCGTGGGCTCGCGGCTGGCGTTGAACCCCTACATCGCGGGCGGGCTCGCCTGCTATGTGGTGAGCGTCGTCGTCTGGATCCTCGCCCTCTCGCGCATCCCGGTGAGCATCGCCTATCCCATGCTCTCCATCGGGTACGTGGTGAACGCGCTCGCCGCGTGGGCGCTCTTCGGCGAGGCGCTGGGCCCGCAGAAGCTCGCCGGCATCGCCTTCATCATCGTGGGCGTCTTCCTCGTGGCGCGCGCCTAGTGCAGCCGTTCCTCCCCTTCGCGCGGCCCACCATCGACGAGGCGATGATCGCGGCGGTCGCGGATACGCTTCGCAGCCGCTGGATCGTCACGGGCCCGCGCGCGGCCGCGTTCGAGGCCGCCCTCTCGGAGCGCTTCGGCGGCCGCCCCGTGCGCTGCGTCACCTCCGCCACGGCGGCGATGGAGCTGGCGCTCGAGCTCCTCGAGGTGGGACCGGGCGACCAGGTGATCCTTCCCGCGCAGAGCTTCTTCGTGACGGGCAATCTCGTCGAGCGGCGCGGCGCCACCGCCGTCTTCGTGGACGTGGAGCTCGCCACCCGGAACGTCGATTTCGCCGCGGCGGACGCGGCCGTGACGCCGCGCACGAAGGCGTTCATGCCGACGCACTACAACGCGCCGCTCGACCCGGAGCGGCTCGCGGCGTTCCGCGAGCGCCACGGCGTGCGCATCGTGGAGGATGCCGCGCTCGCGATCGGCTCGAAGGCGGGCGGGCGCGAGGTGGGCTCGACCGGGGACCTCGTGTCGTTCAGCTTCCACCCGAACAAGAACATGACGACAATCGAGGGCGGAGCGCTCGCGGTGAACGACGCACGCGAGGCTTCGGTCGTGGAGGAGCTTCGCTTCCACGGCATCCGGCGGCTCCCGGACGGCACGCGCGACGTCGAGCGTGCCGGTGCCAAGTACAACTTCTCCGACGTGTCGGCGCGCCTGGGCCTGGAGCAGCTCACCCACCTGGACGCGTGGTGCCGCACGCGCGAGCGCCTGGCAGCCCGCTACTTCGAATGCCTCGCGGGCGACGACCTCCTCACGCCGGAGCGCCTTCCGCCCCGCGACAATCCCGGTCACAGCTGGAACATGTTCACGGCGCTCCTGCCGCTCGCCGCCCTGGGCCGGACGCGCAAGTCGTTCATCGACGCGATGGCGCAGGACGGGATCGGCATCGGCATCTCGTACGAGGCGATCCACCTGACGACGCTTTTCCGGAAGAAGGGCTTCCACGAGGGGCAATTCCCGGTCTCCGAGCGCATCTCGCGCGAGACCGTGACGCTTCCCCTCTACCCGGAGATGCGCGATTCGGACGTCGAGCGCGTCTGCGAGAGCCTCGCGCGCGTGCTCCGCCGCAAGGCCGCCTGACATGGCCAACGCCCCGGATCTCTCCGTCGTCATCCCCGTCTACAACGAGGAGGCGGTGCTGCCCGCGCTCTTCGCGCGCCTGTATCCCGCGCTCGACGCGCTCGGGATTTCCTACGAGATCATCTTCGTGAACGACGGGAGCCTCGACCGCTCCGCCGCGTTCCTGCGCGAGCAGTTCCAGAAGCGCCCGGAGGTCACGCGCGTGATCCTCTTCGCGGGCAACTTCGGCCAGCACATGGCGATCATGGCGGGCTTCGAGCACGTGCGCGGGAGCCGCGTCGTGACGCTCGACGCGGACCTGCAGAACCCGCCCGAGGAGATCGGGAAGCTCCTCGCCAAGATGGACGAGGGCCACGATTACGTGGGATCGATCCGGCGCATGCGCCAGGACGCGGCGTGGCGGCGCTGGGCGTCCAAGGCCATGAATCGCCTGCGCGAGCGGATCACCCACATCCGGATGACGGACCAGGGCTGCATGCTGCGCGCCTACGACCGGCCCATCGTGGACGCGATCCGCGCCTCGCGCGAGGTGAGCACCTATATCCCCGCGCTCGCGTACTCGTTCTCGCACAATCCGGCGGAGGTCGAGGTGCAGCACGAGGAGCGCCACGCCGGAGACTCCAAGTACTCGCTCTACAAGCTCGTGCGCCTCAACTTCGACCTGGTGACCGGGTTCTCGGTGCTGCCGCTGCAGGCGTTCTCGCTCTTCGGCATCTTCGTCTCGGTGGTCTCGCTGGGCGTCTACGTCGCGGTGATCGCCTACCGCATCTACGAGGGCCTGGGCGACGGGCTCTGGGTGATCTGGGACCGGGACATCCTCCAGTTCTTCCTCACGGGCGTCGTCCTCTTCGGCCTGGGGCTCATCGGCGAGTACGTGGGCCGCATCTACCAGCAGGTGCGCGAGCGGCCGCGCTACATCGTCCAGGCGCTGCTGGAAAAGATCGACTGAGATGGCGACGGGTGCCTCCGCGCCCGCGCGCGCGGTCGTCTTCGCCTACCACGACGTGGGCGTGCGCTGCCTCGCCGTGCTGCTCGCGGCCGGGGTCGACGTGCCGCTCGTCGTGACGCACAAGGACGACCCGCGGGAGGAGATCTGGTTCGGGAGCGTGGAGCGGCTCGCGCGCGAGCACGGCCTCGAGGTGGCCACACCGGAGCCGCCGGAGCTGCCCGGCCTCGCGTCGCGCGTGGCGGCCGCGGCGCCGGATTTCCTCTTCTCGTTCTACTACCGCCACATGCTCCCCCCGCCGATGCTCGCGACTGCCCGGCGCGGCGCGTTCAACGTGCACGGCTCGCTCCTCCCGAAATATCGCGGGCGCGTGCCGGTGAACTGGGCGATCCTGCGCGGCGAGCGCGAGACGGGCGCCACGCTCCACGAGATGGTGGCGAAGCCGGACGCCGGGCGCATCGTCGACCGGATGGCCGTCCCGATCCTCCCGGACGACCGCGCGATCGACGTCTTCCGCAAGGTGACGGTCGCCGCGGAGCTGGTGCTCCATCGCGCGCTGCCCTTTCTCGTGGACGGCACCGCGCGGATGGAGCCGCAGGATTTCACGCGGGGCTCGTATTTCGGCGGCCGCGGCCCGGATGACGGGCGCATCGACTGGTCGAAGGGCGCGCGCGAAATCCACGACCTCGTGCGCGCCGTGGCGCCGCCGTATCCGGGCGCCTTCACGACGATCGGCGGCTCGACGTTGCGGGTGCTTCGCACGCGCCTGCTGGACCCTCTCCCAAAGGAGAGGGCGCCATGGCTCACGGTCGATGCCCATGAACGTCTCGTCGCCCGCTGCGCCGGCGGCGGCATCCTCCACATCCTCGAGGCGGAGCTCGACGGCGAGCCCCTCACACCCCCATCGTTCGTTGGGCGCTACGGACGCGAAGGCGTCCGGCCCGGAGACTCCCCATGAAGAAACTCTGCATCCTCGGCGTGAACGGCTTCATCGGCCATCACCTCTCGCAGCGCATCCTCGCGGACACGGACTGGGACGTGTTCGGGATGGACATGAGCTCGGACCGCGTGTCCGACCTCCTCGCCAATCCCCGCTTCCATTTCTTCGAGGGCGACATCACGATCAACAAGGAGTGGATCGAGTACCACATCCGGAAATGCGACGTGATCCTGCCGCTGGTGGCGATCGCCACGCCCGCGACGTACGTCCGCGAGCCGCTCAAGGTCTTCGAGCTCGACTTCGAGGCGAACCTGCCGATCGTGAGGAGCTGCGTGAAGTACGGGAAGCGGATCCTCTTTCCCTCGACCTCCGAGGTCTACGGCATGAGCCGCGACGAGCGCTTCGATCCGTACAAGTCGGAGCTCGTGCTGGGCCCGATCGACAAGCAGCGCTGGATCTACTCGTGCTCGAAGCAGCTCATGGACCGCGTGATCTGGGCCTACGGATCGATGAACCAGCTCGACTTCACGCTCTTCAGGCCGTTCAACTGGATCGGCGCGGGGCTGGACTCGATCCATACCGCCAAGGAGGGCAGCTCGCGCGTGATCACCCAGTTCCTGGGCCACATCGTGCGCGGCGAGCCGATCAAGCTCGTGGACGGCGGCGCGCAGAAGCGCGCGTTCACCTACATCGACGATGGCATCTCCGCGCTCATGAAGATCATCGAGAACCGGGACGGCGTCGCGAGCGGTCAGATCTACAATATCGGGAATCCGGACAACAACTTCTCGGTCCGGGAGCTCGCCGTGATGATGCTCGAGCTCGCGAAGTCGTACCCGGAATACCGCGACAATGGCGCGCGCGTGAAGCTCCTCGACGTGACCTCGGGCGAGTACTACGGCAAGGGCTACCAGGACGTGCAGAACCGCGTGCCGGCGATCGAGAACACGATGAAGGACCTGGGCTGGGCGCCGAAGGTGGACATGAAGGCGGCGCTGCGGCACATCTTCGACGCGTATCGTGGGCAGCTCGACGATGCGCGCGCCCTCGCGGGGTGAAGTACCGTGTTGAAAATCCAACCTTCCGGGTGACGCCTGAATGGACGAGAAACCGATAGTCGGCGTGGTGATGGGCTCCCAGAGCGACTGGGACGTCATGCAGCACGCCGCGCGCATCCTCAAGGACTTCGGCGTCGCCTACGAGCAGCGCGTGGTCTCGGCCCACCGCACGCCGGACGCGATGTTCGAGTACGCGGAAGGCGCGCGCGGCCGCGGGCTCGCGTGCATCATCGCGGGCGCCGGGGGCTCGGCGCACCTCCCCGGCATGATCGCCTCGAAGACCACGCTTCCGGTCCTGGGCGTCCCCGTGCCGACGCGGCACCTGGCGGGGCAGGACTCGCTCTATTCCATCGTGCAGATGCCGAAAGGCATCCCCGTCGCGACCTTCGCGATCGGCGAGGCGGGCGCGGCCAACGCAGGCCTCTTCGCGGTGAGCCTCCTCGCGGCCGGCGATCCGGGCCTCGCGGCGAAGCTCGCGGAGTATCGCGAGAAGCTGCGCGAGCAGGTCGCCGCGATGCAATTGCCTGACGTGCTGTGATCCTTCCGGGCGCGACGCTGGGCCTGCTGGGCGGCGGGCAGCTCGGGCGCATGTTCACGGTCGCCGCCCGCACCCTGGGCTACCGGGTGACCGTCCTCGATCCGGACCCGCACGCGCCGGCGGCCGAGTTCGCGACAGGGCACCTCGAGGCCGCGTACGCCGATCCCGCGGCCCTGGCCGAGCTCGCGCGCACCTGCGCCGCGGTCACGACCGAGTTCGAGAACGCGCCGGCCGAAGCGCTCGATGCGATCGCCGCGACCGCGGTGGTGCGCCCCGCGGGCGCATCGGTCGCCGTGGCGCAGGACCGCCGCCGCGAGAAGGGCTTCTTCGCGGACCACGGCTTTCCGGTGGGGACCCACGCCGTCGTCGAGTCGCCCGCGGACTTCGAGCACGCCCTTACCCGCGTGAAGCTGCCGGCGCTCCTCAAGACGGCGCGGCTGGGCTACGACGGGAAGGGCCAGGCGCGGATCGACGCTCCGGCCGACCTCGCGCGCGTCTTCGCCGGGTGGAAGGGCGTGCCCTGCGTGCTGGAGGAGCTCCTCGCGCTCGAGCGCGAGGTCTCCGTCGTGCTCGCGCGTGCCGCGGACGGATCCACCGCGGTCTTCCCGGTCGCCGACAATCGCCACGCGCGCGGCATCCTCGACATGACCGTGGCGCCCGCCGCGATCCCCGCGGCGCTCGCGGCCGAGGCCACGACGCTCGCGACGCGGCTCGCCGCCGCGCTCGACTACGTAGGCGTGCTCGCGGTCGAGATGTTCGTCGTGGAGGGAAGGCTGCTCCTGAACGAGATCGCGCCGCGGCCGCACAACAGCGCGCATTACACGATAGACGCCTGCCGGACCTCGCAGTTCGAGCAGCAGGTGCGCGTGCTCTGCGGGCTTCCGCTGGGCGATCCGTCGCAGCACACGCCGGCGGTGATGGTGAACCTGCTGGGCGACATCTGGAGCGGCGGCGAGCCGCGTTGGGACGCGGTGCTGCGCCACGCCGGGGCGCACCTCCACCTGTACGGCAAGCGCGAGGCGCGCCCCGGACGCAAGATGGGGCACGTCACCGTGTGCGAGGCGACCCCCGGGCGCGCGCTCGAGGTGGCGCTCGCCATCCGCCGCGACCTGGGCATTGAAAAGGAACCGCCATGAACGTGAGCCTTGCGAGATTCCTCCTCGTTCCCTTCGTCCTCGCCTTCGGAAGCCCGGCCCACGCCGAAACGATCCGGGGTTCCGGCCACGTGGTGAGCGAGGATCGTGCCGTCTCGGGCTTCGAGGCCATCGACCTCTCGCTGCCCGCGCACGTCGAGATCGTCCAGGACGGCACCGAGCATCTCCTCCTCACGGTGGACGACAACGTGGCGCCCTGCGTCGAGACGGAAGTGCGCGACGGGACGCTCGTCGTGCGTGGGCGCGAGGGAATGGACCTCCAGCCGAGGACGCCCACGCGGATCGTCGTGCACGTGCGCGCGCTGGCATCCGTCGCGCTCGCCGGCACGGCCGACGTGCGGATCCCGATGCTGCGCGCCGCGCGCTTCGACCTGCGCATCGGCGGCTCCGGCGACGTGCAGCTGGGCGTGCTCCAGGCGCGGGATTTCTCGGCGCGGGTGAGCGGATCGGGCCACGCCAGCGTCGCGGGCGACGTCGAGCGCCTCGAGGTGGCGATCTCGGGGACGGGCACCGTCGTCGCGGAGCGCCTGCACGCGCGGCGCGCCTCGATCTCCATCTCGGGGTCCGGCCGCGCCACGGCATGGCCCCGGGAATCGCTCGAGGCCCGGATCAGCGGCGTGGGCGAGATCCGCTACTACGGCGATCCGGTCGTCGACAAGCATATCGCCGGCGTGGGCTCCGTCACGCGCGTGGGCGCCGCGCCGGGCTGATGCTCTCGTGGTTCCGCCGCCGGGCGCCGGCGGCCGTCCCCATCGACGCGGCGCTCTGGCGCGCCGCCGCGAAATGGCTCTTCCTGCGCGGGCTTCCCGAAGCCGACCGCGAGCGGCTGCGCACGCTCTGCGAGCGCTTCCTCGGCGCCAAGCGCTTCGCCGGCACCCATGGCCTGGAAGTCACGCCCGCGATGCGCGTGGAGATCGCGGCGCAGGCCTGCATCCTCGTGCTGGAGCTGGGGATCGAGTGGTACGACGGCTGGTCGGACGTGATCGTCTACCCCAGCCAGTTCGTGCCGGAGCGCGAGGAGATGGACGAGGCGGGCGTGGTGCACCTCACGCGCGATCCCATGGCGGGCGAGGCATGGCTGGGCGGACCGGTGATCCTCTCGTACGAGGATGTCGCCCTTTCGGGCGATGCGAAGGCGCGCGTCGCGGGCTACAACGTCGTGATCCACGAATTCGCCCACAAGCTCGATATGCGCAGCGGCGACCCGAACGGCTTCCCGCCGCTCCACCGCGGCATGGACGCGCGCGAGTGGAAGCGGGCGTTCGGCGATGCGTTCACCGATTTCACGGCGCGGGTCGAGGCGGCGGAGCGGCTGCCGGGCAAGCGCGCGCAGGCGGCGCTCGACGCGCTCCCGATCGATCCCTACGCCGCGGAGAGCGCGAGCGAGTTCTTCGCGGTGGCGTCGGAAGCGTTCTTCGAGACGCCCGAGCTCCTCGCGCCGTCGTATCCGGCGGTCTACGCGCAGCTGAGGCTCTTCTACCGCCAGGACCCCGCCGCGCGGCTCGCGAAGCGGAGCTAGCTGCCGCTCCCGGCGCTGCCGCCGCCGCGCGCCTTCTCCTTCCCGGCGCGCTCGGCTTCCTCCATCTGCCTGGCCTCTTCCTCGGAGCGCGGCGCGGCATCGCGCGCTTCGCGCTCGATGTCGTGCTTCTCCATGTGCTCCTTCACGCCGCGGTTGTAGTCGCGCGTCGCCGTGTAGTTGCCCTCGCCGTACTGCTGGCCCTCGCCGCCGCCGGCTTCCTGCTGCTGCTGGCCCTGCTGCCCGGGCTTGGGCTGCGATTGATCCTGCCCCTGCTGCCGGGGCTTGCCGGAGGAAGGGTTCATTGCTGCCTCCTTTCGGGAGAGGTCTGGATCGGGTCCACCCCGCCGGCTTTCTGCGGCGCGACCGGGGAGACCGTGGAGTAGGCCTGGTTGTCGCCCTCCTGCGGCATCTGCGTGGTCTCCGCCTGCTTGGAGATCTCGGACTGCTTGCCGGTGACGGGCGTGGTGCCCGCCGGGTCGCCGGTCGGCGCCGCGGCGGGGACGTTCACGGTCTGCTCCGAGGCCTGCGGGGCGGCCGCGGCCTTCGCCTTCGGCTCGCGGTCGCAGGCCGCGAGGGTGGCGAGGAGGATCGCGGCCCCGACGGCCGCGCCAGCGCGAATGGTGTTCTTCATGGAAGTGCTCCGCTGTGCCGCCCGTCGCGGACGGCGATCCCTCCACGATAGGATGGGCGCGAGGCAGGGGTTATCGGACGATCGCCCCGGCCCGCGTAGGAAGCGGCCGAGTCCCGCGCGGGCGGACGCCCGGCGCAGCCTCGGGGAATCAGAGGAAGAGGACGGCGGGGAAGACGGCGATCGCGAGCACGATCAGGATCCACTCGCAATTCCAGCGCTTCAGGTGGCCGGTGTAGTGCAGGATGATCGCGGCGATCGCGAACACGTAGAAGGCGGCGAGAAGCATTTTTCTTGGGTCTCCCCTTGCGTGCCGCTAGGATACAGGAAAGGCCTTCCCCGGCCTAGACCGCGTCCTCCCCGGTCTCCCCGGTGCGGATGCGCAGGACCTGCCCCACGTCGAAGACGAAGATCTTGCCGTCGCCGATCTTGCCGGTGCGCGCCGCCTTCACGATCGCGTCCATCGCCTTCTCGACGAGGCCATCCGCGACCACGACCTCGACCTTCACCTTCGGGAGGAAATCGACCACGTACTCGGCGCCGCGGTAGAGCTCCGTGTGGCCCTTCTGGCGCCCGAAGCCCTTCACCTCCGTGACGGTGAGCCCGGTCACGCCGATCTCCGAGAGGGCCTCGCGGACCTCGTCCAGCTTGAACGGCTTCACGATCGCTTCGATCTTCTTCATGGCGCGGTGCGCTCGAGGCGCCGGTCGGCGGTGAAGAGCGATGGTAACACCAGACGGGAGGGGCTATGCCTTCGGGCGGAAGCCGGAGGTGATCGGGTAGCGCCAGTCCTTGCCGAACGCCCGCGGGGTGATGCGGATTCCCGGCGGGGCCTGGCGCCGCTTGTACTCGTTCAGCTGGATCAAGCGCACGACCTGGCGCACGGCCTGGATGTCGTAGCCCATGCCGGCGATCTGCTCCGGCGACATGTCGCGCTCCATGTAGCGCTCCACCACGGCGTCCAGGACCTCGTAGGGCGGGAGCGTGTCCTGGTCGGTCTGGTCGGGCCTGAGCTCCGCGCTGGGCGCCCGGTCGATCACGCGCTGCGGGATCACGCGGCCCTTGGAGTTCCTCCAGTTCGAGAGGCGGTAGACGAGCGTCTTCACGATGTCCTTGATCACCGCGAAGCCGCCGGCCATGTCTCCGTAGAGGGTGCAGTAGCCGGTCGCCATCTCGCTCTTGTTGCCGGTGGTGACCACGATCGAGCCGAACTTGTTCGAGAACGCCATGAGGAGCGTGCCGCGGATGCGCGCCTGGAGGTTCTCCTCCGTCGAGTCGTCCGCGCGCCCCGCGAACGAGGGTGCGAGCTGCGCGCGGAACGCGTCGAACATCGGCCGGATCGCGATCTCGGTGTACTGGACGCCGTGGATCCGCGCCATCTCGCGCGAGTCCTCGACGCTCATGGAGGCGGTGTAATCCGAGGGCATCATCACCGCGTGCACCTGGTCCGCGCCCAGGGCGTCCACGCAGATCGCGAGCACCAGCGCGGAGTCGATGCCCCCCGAGAGCCCGAGCAGCACGCCGGGGAAGCGGTTCTTGCGGACGTAGTCGCGCACGCCCGTCATGAGCGCGCGGTAGATCGTCTCCTCCTCCGTGAGCGGCGGCGCGATGGGACCGGAGAGCTGCGCGCCCTCGAAGTCGACCAGGTCGACCGCCTCGCGGAAGGTCTCCGCCTGATAGCCGAGCATGCCCTCGGCGTCGAGCGCGAAGGAGGCGCCGTCGAAGACGAGCTCGTCCTGCCCGCCCGTCCAGTGGACGTAGAGGAGCGGCAGCTTCGTCTCGCGAACCCGCGCGCCCATGATCTCGTAGCGCTCCGCGAGCTTCGCGCGGTGGAAGGGCGAGGCGTTCAGGCTCACGAGGAGCTCCGCGCCCGCGGCCTTCGCCTGCGCGGCGGGCTCCGGGAACCAGAGGTCCTCGCAGATGGTGATGCCGACCTTGCGCCCGCCCACGGCGACCACGCACGGGCGGTTCCCGACCTCGAAGTAGCGCTTCTCGTCGAAGACCTGGTAGTTGGGCAGGCGCTGCTTGAAGTAGACCGCCTCGATCCGGCCGCCGCGCAGCACCGCCGCCGCGTTGTAGCGCGTGCGCCCTTCGCGGTGCGGATACCCCACGACGACCGCGACGTCGAGGCAATAGGGCACGAGCTTCATCAGCTCCGCCGCGCACTGGTCGCAGAAGTCGTCGCGCAGCAGCAGGTCCTCCGGCGGGTAGCCCGAGAGGGCGAGCTCCGGCGTCACCACGAGCGCCGCGCCCCCGGCGCGGGCGGCCTCGATGGCGCGGCGGATGCGGTCGGCGTTGCCGGCGAAGTCGCCCACGGTCGTGTTGATCTGGGCGACGGCGATCTTCATGCGGGGGCGGAGTCGGCCGGCGAGCGGCTAGAATCGGGCGTGGGCCACAATTATAGCGGCGTGGCGCGTTCCCTTCGGATCCTCGACTCCCTGGACGGCGTGGACGCCGCGTGCTGGGACGCGCTCGCGGGCCCGAACCCCACGACGTCGTTCGCCTTCCTGGACAGCCTCCACCGCACCCGGCGCGCGGCGGCCTCGAGCGGCTGGACGCCGTGCTATCCGACCCTCTGGGCGGGCGAGCGGCTGGTCGCCGCCGCGCCGGCCTACCTCAAGTCCCACTCGTTCGGCGAGTACGTGTTCGACTGGGCGTGGGCCGACGCCTACGAGCGGCATGGCCTCGCGTACTACCCGAAGCTCGCCTGCGCGATCCCGTTCACGCCCGCCACGGGCGCGCGGCTCCTCGCGGAGGAGCCGGCGGACCGCGCGCGCCTCGCCCGCGCCCTGCTCGACCTCGCCCGCGAATCGGGCGTCTCGTCGCTGCACGTGCTCTTCCCGCGCGACGAGGACGCGCGCGAGCTGCGCGCGCTGGGCCTCCTCGAGAGGAAAGGCGTGCAGTTCCACTGGCGAAACCCCGGCTACGCGAGCTTCGACGCGTTCCTCGCCGATCTCTCGCACGACAAGCGGAAGAAGATCCGCCAGGAGCGGCGGCGCGTCGCGGAGGCGGGCGTGGTCCTGCGCCGCGCGACGGGACGCGAGGCGAGCGGCGCGGACTGGGACTTCTTCACGGCGTGCTACCGCCGCACGTACCGCGAGCACCGCTCGACGCCGTACCTCGACCGCGCCTTCTTCGGGATGATCGCGGAGCGCATGCCGGACTCGATCCTCCTCGTGATCGCCGAGCGCGACGGCGAGCCCATCGCCGCCGCGCTCGACCTCTTCGGCCCGCAAGCGCTCTACGGACGCTACTGGGGAAGCGTCGAGCACGTGCCGGGCCTTCACTTCGAGGCGTGCTACTACCAGGGGATGGAGTTCTGCATCGAGCGCGGCATCCCGCTCTTCGAGGGCGGCGCGCAGGGCGAGCACAAGCACGCGCGGGGCTTCCTGCCCGAGCCCACGCGCTCCTTCCACTGGCTCGCCCACCCGGCCTTCAACCGCGCGGTGGACGAATTCCTCGAGCGCGAGGGTGCCGGCATCGCGGAGTACATGGACGAGCTGAACGAGCGCTCGCCTTTTCGCAAGTCAGCGGCTGACGGATGAAGAACATCGGGAACGCAGATGAACGCAGATAAGGGCGAACGCAGATGAACGCAAACGGACGGTAAAAGTCATTTCGCCGCGAACTTGCCTTCAATATCCTCTGCGTTCATCTGCGTTCCAAAGACTTTGGCCGGCATCACTTCCAGGCGGCGCCGAATTCCTTCCAGTGCGCAGCATCCTGGCCCGCGATGAACCCGCGCAGCATCTCCACTTCGCGCGCATAGGCGTCCGGCGCGAGGAGGCCGCGGATCAGCTGGAAGCGCTGGAAGAGCGCGTAGGTGTTCGCGACGTCGGTCTCGCAGTAGTTCCGGATCGCCTCGATCCCGCCCGCCTTCCACGCCCCGTACACCTTCGAGCCGTCCATTCCCAGCTTGCCCGGAAGGCCGCAGAGCTGCGCGATCTCGTCCAGTGGCGCCCACGCGCGGTTCACGTAGCCCGCGAGGAGGTCCATGAGGTCGATGTGGCGCGTGTGGAAGCGGCCGAGGTAGTTGTTGTACTTGAAGTCGCGATTGCCGTCGCCCACGTCCCAGTAGCAGCAGCCCGCGATCCCGTGGATGAGCGCGCGGTAATGGAGGACGGGAAGGTCGAAGGAGCTCCCGTTCCACGACACGAGCTGCGGCGTGTACTTCTCGATCCCGTCGAAGAAGCGGCGCACGATCTCCGCCTCGTCGTCCTGGGAGCTGCCGAGCGACCAGATGCGCAGGCCCTCGCTCGACCGGAGCGCGCACGAGATGGCGACCACGCGCTGGAGGTGCACGGGGAGGAAATCGCTTCCCGTGGCCTGGCGCCGGCGCTGGCTCGCGAGCTCGACCACCGCCTCCTCGCTCACCTCGTCGCCGAGGCCCCAGACCTTCCTGAGGCCGGCGGCGTCCGGGATCGTCTCGATGTCGAAGACGAGGATCGGCGTCACGCGGGGAAGACGCCGCTCGAGAGGTAGCGGTCGCCGCGGTCGCACACGATGTGCACGATGACCGCGTCGCGCACCTCTGCGCACACCCTCATCGCCGCCGCGAGCCCGCCGCCGGACGAGATGCCCGCGAAGATGCCCTCCTCGGCTGCCAGGCGCCGCGCCATCTCCTCGCTCTCCTGCTGCGTCACCTCGATCACCCGGTCGATGCGCGAGCGGTCGAAGATCTTCGGCATGTAAGCCTCCGGCCACTTGCGGATGCCGGGGACGCTCGCGCCGGGCGCGGGCTGCACGCCCACGACCTGCACGGCGGGGTTCTTCTCCTTGAGGAACCGCGAGCAGCCCATGATCGTGCCGGTGGTGCCCATGGTCGCCACGAAGTGCGTGATCTTCCCCTGCGTATCGCGCCAGATCTCGGGCCCCGTGCCGGTGTAGTGGGCGAGCGGGTTGTCCGGATTCCCGAACTGGTCGAGGATCACGCCCTCGCCCGCGTCGCGCATGCGCTCGGCCGTGTCGCGCGCGAGCTCCATGCCGCCCTTCTCGGGCGTGAGGACGAACTGCGCCCCGTAGGCGGCCATGGTCTGGCGCCGCTCGACGGTGAGGTGCTCGGGCATCACGAGGATCATCTTGTAGCCGCGCATCGCCGCGACCATCGCGAGCGCGATGCCCGTGTTGCCGCTGGTCGCCTCGATCAAGGTCGCCCCCGGCTTGATCTCGCCGCGCCGCTCGGCGCCCAGGATCATCGAGAGCGCCGGCCGGTCCTTCACCGATCCCGCGGGGTTGTTCCCCTCGAGCTTCGCGAGGAGCACGTTGCCGCTTCCGGCGGGGATCCGCTGCAGGCGCACCAGGGGCGTGTTGCCGACGAACTGCTCGAGCCCGGGAAGGGAAGTCATCGCACGATCTCCAGGATTGTGTCGTCCATGCATGCGCGGCCCGTCCCTTCGAGCGCCAAGCCCACCTCGACGTCGTGGGTCGCCGCGGGAACGTCGACCTCGAGGCTCATCCGCTGCCAGGGCCGCGTGCCTGCCGTCCATTCCTCGCGCACGGCGAGGATCTGGCCCGAGTTGCCGTGGATCACCGCCTGCAGCGCCGCGCCGCGGCCGGCCACGTCGAGGGTGCGCACCGCGGCGCTGAAGCGCACGCGGCGGCCGCGAACGGACGGATCGACCACCGCCTGCGTGGCTTTCCCCCACGGCTCGTGCGTGAGCGGCTCGATGCAGAGGCTGTGGCCCGCGCCGTCCGCCCCGCCCGCGTCGAGGAAGAACCGGAACGAGTCGGGGTCCGCGTGCATGGAGCAGTTCCAGCCCGGCACACAGCGGTCGTTGCGCGCCGCCTCCTCGAAGCCGGGGTTGTCGAGGGCGACGCGGGGGAGCGCGGCCGGCGGGGGCGCTACGGCGCAGCCCGCGAGGAGCGCCGGCGCGAGCGCCAACCCGCAACGCCGCCTCATCGCGCGCCCTCCGCGGCGAGCCGCGCCGCGACGTATCGCCCCACGCCTTCCTCGACGCCGAGGAAAGGCGCGCCATAGCCCGCCTTGCGAAGCGCCGACACGTCCGCCTGCGTGTAGCTCTGGTATTTCCCCACGAGCTGCGGCGGGAAGGGGATGTACTCGATGGCGCCCGCCGCCTTGAGGTCCTCCAGCGAGAGCGCCTTCCCGCCGCGTCCGCGCCGCACCGCGTTCACGGTCGCGCGCGCGACGGCATTGAAGGTCTCGCCGCGGCCGGTGCCCACGTTGTAGACGCCGGAGAGCGTGGGATCCGCGAGGAAATGCAGGTTCACCGCGACCACGTCCTCCACCGAGACGAAATCGCGCACCTGCTCGCCGGGCCCGTAGCCCGCGCTTGCCTCGAAGAGGCGCACGCGGCCCTCCGCGCGGTACTGGTTGAAGAAATGGAAGGCGACCGAGGCCATGCGCCCCTTGTGGGTCTCGCGCGGCCCGTAGACGTTGAAGTAGCGGAAGCCCGCGACCTGCGAGGTCGCCTTCAGGAGGCGCCGGCGCACGACCTGGTCGAAGAGGAACTTCGAGTACCCGTAGACGTTCAACGGCCGCTCGTTCTCGCGCGCCTCGGTGAAGACGCTCCCGGCGCCGTAGACGGAAGCGGACGAGGCGTAGATCAACGGCACGCGCCGCGCCTGGCACCAGTCGAGGAGCGCCAGCGAGTAGCGGTAGTTGTTCTCCATCATGTAGCGGCCGTCCGTCTCCATCGTGTCCGAGCACGCGCCCTGGTGGAGGACGGCGGTCACCTTGGGGTCGAAGCGGCCGGAGGCCACGCGCTCGATGAAGTCGCGCTTGTCGATGTAGTCGGCGATCTCGCAGTCGGCGAGGTTCGCGGCCTTCTCCGAGCGCTCGAGGTTGTCGACCGCGATGATGTCCGCCTCGCCGGCCGCGTTCAGCGCCTTCACGAGGTTCGCTCCGATGAACCCGGCCGCGCCGGTCACGATGAGGGTCATGGTTGCCCGATCCGTCTCAATGCCCGGCCAAGCTCGCGAGGAGCTCGTCGCGGTGGACGACCGCCGTCCCGAGCTTCCCCACGACGATGCCCGCGGCGTGGTTGGCGACGCGCATGGCGGCGGCGAGGCCGGAGCCCGCGGCCACCATGAGCGCGAGGACGCCGATCACGGTGTCGCCCGCGCCGCTCACGTCGAAGACCTCGCGCGCGCGCGTGGGCTCGTGCCGGCTCTCGGCCGCGGTGAAGAGCGACATGCCCTCTTCGCTGCGCGTGACGATGAGGGCCTCCAGCTCGAGGTCCGCGCGGAGCTTCTGCGCCCGGCGCGCGAAGTCCGCGTCGTCGGTCCAGCGCCCCGCCACCTCGCGGAACTCGGCGCGGTTCGGCGTGAGGAGCGTGGCGCCCCGGTAGCGCTCGTAGTCCCAGCCCTTGGGGTCGACCAGCACCGGCTTCCCGTGCCGGCGCGCGGCCGCGATCATCGCCTGCACGTGCTCGAGCCCGCCCTTGCCGTAGTCCGAGAGCACGACCGCATCCGCGCGGTCCACGAGCCGCTCGTATTCGTCGAGCTTCGCCGCGAGCGCCTCGTGGCTGGGCGGGCGCTCGAAGTCGATCCTCAGGAGCTGCTGCTGCTGCCCGATCACGCGAAGCTTCACCGTGGTGGAGAGCTGCGGATCGCGATGGAGCGAGCTCTCGACCTTCTCGGCCGCGAGGAGCTTCTCGAGCGAGGACGCCGCCTCGTCCGCGCCCGTCACGGCGAGGAGCCTCGCCCCGCCGCCCAGCGCCGTCACGTTCCGCGCGACGTTCGCGGCCCCGCCCGGGCGCTCCTCCGTGCGCTTCACGTGCACGACGGGGACCGGCGCCTCGGGCGAGATGCGGCTCACGTCGCCGAACCAGTAGCGGTCGAGCATGACGTCGCCCGCCACGAGGATGCGCGCGCGGGAGAAATCGGGAAGCGGCCCGGGGCTCATGACGCGCGCTCGAGCCGCCCGATCGCGTGGTACTCGATGCCGTGGCCGCGCACGACCGCCGGATCGTAGAGGTTCCTGCCGTCGAAGATCACGGGCTCCTTCAACGCCCGCTTGAGGCCGTCGAAGTCGGGGCTCCGGAACGCCTTCCACTCCGTCATGATGACGAGCGCATCCGCACCTTCCGCCGCCTCCATCGCGGAGCCGGCGAAGCTCACGGCCTTCACGCCCTGGTAGATCTTCCGCGCCTCGTCCATCGCGACGGGATCGTAGGCGCGCACCGAGGCGCCGCGGCGCATGAGCGCGTCCAGCACCACGCGGCTGGGCGCTTCCCGCATGTCGTCCGTGTTGGGCTTGAACGCGAGCCCCCAGATCGCGAAGCGCCGGCCCGCGAGCCCGTCGCCGAAGCGGCGGACGACCTTCTCCGCGACCACGCCCTTCTGCCGCTCGTTCGCGTCCTGCACGGCGCGCACGACCTTCAGGTCCACGCCGCTCTCCTCGGCCGTGCGGATGAGCGCGCTCACGTCCTTGGGAAAGCACGATCCGCCGTAGCCCGCGCCGGGATAGAGGAAGTGATAGCCGATCCGCGGATCCGATCCGATGCCGATCCGGACGTTCTCGATGTCGGCGCCCAGCTTCTCGGCGAGGAGGGCGAGCTCGTTCATGAACGAGATCCGAGTCGCGAGCATCGCGTTCGCGGCGTACTTGGTGAGCTCCGCCGAGCGGATGTCCATCACCTGGAGCCGTTCGTGGTTACGCTGGAACGGCGCGTAGAGCTCGCGCATCGCGGCGATCGCCTCCGGGTCCTCCGCGCCGATCACGATCCGGTCCGGCCGCATGAAGTCCTCGACCGCCGCGCCCTCCTTCAGGAACTCCGGGTTGGAGACCATGTGGAACGGGATCTTCGCCCCGCGCGCGGCGAGCGTTTCCGCCACGGCGGCGCGCACCTTGTCCGCGGTTCCGACGGGCACGGTCGACTTGTCGACGATCACGCGCGGGCCGTCCATGTGCTTCGCGATCGTGCGCGCGGCGGCGAGCACGTACTGCAGGTCCGCGGAGCCGTCCTCGCCGGGCGGCGTGCCCACGGCGATCATCTGCAACGGCGCGAAGAGCGCGCTTTCGCGCGCGTCCATCGTGAAGGCGAGGCGCCCCGTCGCGGCGTTGGCGCGCACGATCTCCTTCAGGCCCGGCTCGAAGATGGGGATGTCGCCCTTCTGGAGCATGTCGATCTTGCGCGCGTCCACGTCGAGGCAGAGGACCTGGTTCCCCACGTCCGCGAGGCACGCGCCCGTCACGAGCCCGACGTACCCGGTTCCGATGATGCTCACTTTCATGCGGGCTTCTTCTCCTGCAGGGACGCGCGGATCGACTCGAGCGTCGCCACCGGGTCCTTCGATTGGGTGATCGGGCGGCCGATCACGAGGTAGTCGGCGCCCAGGCGCGCGGCTTCGACGGGCGTGACTGTGCGCGACTGGTCCGCCTTCGCGTCCGACGCGAGGCGGATGCCGGGCGTCACGAGCGTGAAGTCCGCCCCCGCGGCCACGCGCATCGCGGGGGCCTCCTGCGCGGAGCAGACCACGCCGTCCAGGCCGCACTCGCGCGCGAGGCGCGCGAGGCGCACCGCGTTGTCGTGCGCGCTCCCCGCGAAGCCGATCGACGGCATGTCCGCGTCGCCGAGGCTCGTGAGGATCGTGACGCCGATGAGGAGCGGCGGGCGCGCGACGCCCGAAAGGGCATCCCGCGCCGCGCGCATCATCGCCGGGCCCCCGCTCGCGTGCACGTTCAGCATCCACACGCCCAGGCGCGCCGCCGACCGGCACGCGCCCGCGACGGTGTTCGGGATGTCGTGGAACTTGAGGTCGAGGAACACTTCGAAGCCGCGTTCCTGGAGCCGCGCCACGACCGAGGGGCCGGCCGCGACGAAGAGCTCCTTCCCCACCTTCACGCGGCAGAGCTTCGGATCGAGCCGCGCCGCGAGCGCGAGCGCGTCCTTCGCCTCCGGCACGTCGAGCGCCACGATCAGGGTCTTATTGTCCAATCTGCATCCTCGCCAGGTGGCGGCCGGGACTGTCCAGCTCCGCGGTGCGGCGCGGCGGAAAGGTCTCCCAGCCTCCGCAGGCCGGGCACTGCCAGAAGAACTGGCGCGCCTTGAATCCGCAGTTCGCGCAGAGGTAGACGGCGAGCGCCTGCGCGTGGGAGTGGACCAGGTTCTTCATGAGCTGCAGGTCCTGCCGGCGCTCCGGGGGCGCGCGGACGAGCTCCGCGTCGATCAGCCGGTCGAGCCCCACGAGCGTGGGGTTGCGGCGGACCTCGTCGCGCACGAGGCGCCATGCGGCCTCGTCGCCCTCGTTCTCCGCCGTGGACTGGTAGACCACGTTCAGGAGGTCCAAGCCCGGATAGCGGTGCTGCAGGCCGCGCAGGAGCGTGAGGCCCTCGCCCTGCTTGCCCAGCGCCTTGTAGCTCTCGACCATGCCTTCGGCGGCGAGGCCCAGGTACGCGGGGTCCTGCTGCTCCACCGCCTTCCACGCCGCGATGGCCTCCTCGTGGCGGCCCTCGCGCGCGAGCCACTCGCCGCGCAGCAGGTTCGCCCGCACGCACTTGCGGTTCGACTCCAGGGCGTTCCTCAGGTGGCCCTCGGCGTCCGCGGCGCGCCCGTGCACGTGGGCCGTGATCGCGAGCTCGCAGTAGTAGTTCGCGATCTCGCGCTGGTAGTTCCGCTTGGCGCTCACCTCGAGCTTCTTCGCGCTCCCGATCGCCTTCTCCCAATCCTTCTCCTGGATGTAGATGTCGAGGAGGTGACGGTGCACGTCCGGCGAGGGATCGGCCTCCGCCATGCGGGCGAGGACCTGCTCCGCGTGCTCGAGGAGCCCCGCCTTGAAGTAGTCCTGGGAGAGCTCGAGCGAGGCCTCGCGGCGCTGCTCGGGAAGAAGGTCCTCGCGGTTCACGAGGTCCTGGTGCATGCGGATCGCCCGGTCGACCTCGCCGCGGCGGCGGAAGAGGCTTCCGAGCGCGAACTGGAGCTCCACCGTCTGCGGGTTCTCCTTCGCCACCTGCAGGAAGGATTCGATCGCCTTGTCCGGCTGCTCCTTCAGGAGGAAGTTCAAGCCCCGGAAATACGACGACGGAAGCGCGCGCGACTCCGAAAGGAGCGACTTCAGGTCCACGCGCGCGGCCACCCAGCCCATGCCGAAGAAGACCGGCAGGGCGAGGAGCCACCAGAACTCAAATTCCATGGATGTCCGTGGCGGAGGGCTCCGCGCCGTGCACCGCCGGCGGCGCCGGCATGGACGCGAGCTGGGTCACGGATTTCCTGAGGCGCCCGATCTCGCGGCGCTGCCTCACCATCGTGGGGATCCACGCGAGGAGGCCGATCACCATCCCGGCCACGAAGGCCACCAGGATCACGAACACGAGGGGCGCCTGCCACGACTGGTCGAGGACGCCGTGGATCGTCACCGAGTCCGCGTTCTTGTCCGCGAACCAGATGAGAACCAGGACGATCAGGAGGCGGACGATCCAGACGAGTGCTTGCATGGTCGGGAAGGCGGAGTGCGGCCGTTATTGTAACGTGGGGCGGGGGCCGCCCGCCCCGCCAAAAAAAACGGGCCCCCTGCGGAGCCCGTGCGTTTCCTGCGGGGCGCCGCGCTAGCCTTCGTGGTAGTCCACGCGCTCACGCAGCTCCTTGCCCGCCTTGAAGTGCGGGACGTATTTCCTCGGCACCTGCACGCGCTCGCCGGTCTTCGGATTCCTGCCGGTCCGCGGGGGCCTGTAGTTCAGCCCGAAGCTCCCGAAGCCGCGGATCTCGATGCGGTTGCCCGACGCGAGGGTATGCGCCATCGCGTCGAGCATGGTCTTCACCGCGAGCTCCGCATCCTTCGGGGCCAGCTGGCTGTGGCGCGCGCTCAGCAGCTCGATGAGCTGTGATTTCGTCATGGCGCGAATCTCCCCCTTCGCGTTGATCGCCCTACTCCTTGTCCTTGCCGCCCAGCTTCGCCTTGAGGAGCGCGCCCAGGTTCGTGGTGCCCGCGCTTGCGCTCGACGACTCGGCCGCATGGCGCTTCAACGCCTCCGTTTCCTCGGCCGCGTCCTTCTGCTTGATGGAGAGCTGGATGGAGCGGCTCTTGCGGTCGATGTTGATGATGACCGCCTCGACCGTGTCGCCTTCCTTCAGGTGCGCACGGACGTCCTCCACGCGGTCGCGGGCGATCTCGGAGGCGCGGAGGTACGCTTCCACGTCCTTCTCGATCTCGATCACCGCGCCCTTGGGCTCGATCGACTTGACCGTGCCCTTCACGAGGTTGCCCTTGTCGTGGGTCGCGACGTAGTTGCCGAACGGGTCGCCCTCGAGCTGCTTGATGCCGAGCGAGATGCGCTCGCGCTCGACGTCGATCGAGAGGACTACTGTCTCCACTTCGTCGCCCTTCTTCAACGACTTCACGGCTTCCTCGCCCGCGGCCTGCCAGGAGAGGTCCGAGAGGTGGACCAGGCCATCGATGTTGCCGGTGAGCCCGATGAAGACGCCGAAGTCCGTGATGGACTTGATGACGCCCTTCACCTTGTCGCCCTTCTTGTGGTTCATCGCGAACTCTTCCCACGGGTTCGGCATGCACTGCTTCATGCCGAGCGAGATCCGGCGGCGGTCCTCGTCGATCTCGAGGATCATCACCTCGACCTCGTCGCCGAGCGACACCACCTTCGCGGGATGCACGTTCTTGTTGGTCCAGTCCATCTCCGAGACGTGCACCAGGCCCTCGATGCCGCTCTCGATCTCGACGAACGCGCCGTAGTCCGTGATGTTGGTGACCTTGCCGAAGAGGCGCGTGCCCTGCGGGTAGCGGCGGGAGATGCCGATCCACGGGTCCTCGCCCAGCTGCTTGAGACCCAGCGAGACGCGGTTCTTCTCGGCGTCGAACTTGAGGATCTTGGCCGTCACCTCGTCGCCCACGGAGAGCACTTCCGTCGGGTGCTTCACGCGGCGCCACGCGAGGTCGGTGATGTGCAGGAGCCCGTCGATGCCGCCCAGGTCCACGAACGCGCCGTAGTCGGTGATGTTCTTCACGACGCCCTTCACGACGGCGCCTTCCTTCAGCGTCTCGAGAAGCTGCTGGCGCTCCACGCCCGCGGTCTCCTCCATGACGGCGCGGCGCGACACCACGACGTTGTTCCTCTTACGGTCGAGCTTGATGACCTTGAACTCGAGCTCCTTGCCCTCGAGGTGCGAGGTGTCCTTCACGGGACGCAGGTCCACGAGCGAGCCCGGGAGGAAGGCGCGGATGCCGTTCACCATGACGGTGAGGCCGCCCTTCACCTTGCCGGACACCATGCCCTTGATGATCTTCGCGTTGGCGAGCGCGTCGTCCAGCTCCGACCACGCGGCGAGCTTCTTCGCCTTCTCGCGGGAGAGCTTGGTCGCGCCGAAGCCGTCCTCGAGCGCCTCGATGGCGACGGACACGAAGTCGCCGGGCTTCACCTCGATGTCGCCGCGGTCGTTCTTGAATTCTTCGGTGGAGATGGTGCTTTCGGACTTGAGGCCCGCGTTCACGATCACGACGTTCGGGTCGACGGAGATGACCTCGGCGGTGATCACTTCGCCGATGCGCATCTCCTGGCGGGAGAGGCTCTCCTCGAAGAGGGCGGCGAAGCTGTTTTCTGCGGCGGGGTTGGGTTGGGTTGAGGTTTGGGACAACATGAAAAACCTGGCTTTCGGAAGAGACGGCCTCGCGGCCGTTGTGGATGAACGCCCTGCGGCCGGCTGCCACGCCAACCGCCTGACACCTTTGGGTTTTTCCCGCCCGGGGCCCGCCGGGCTACGGCGGGGAGGACCTTTCGCGCCACCAGCCGAGGACCTGCCCGACCGCCTCGTCGACGCAGAGCCTGCTGGTATCGAGAAAAAACGCGTCGGGATAATGCCTTAGCGGCGCCACGGCGCGCGATGCATCGCGCGCGTCGCGCCGCTCCAGCTCCTCCACGACGTCCTGCATTTTGGCATACATTCCCTTTTCCTTCAACTGCTTATATCTCCGCTCGGCACGGGTGGCGACGTCCGCGGTGAGGAACACCTTCAGCGCCGCGTCCGGGAAGACGTTGGAGCCCATGTCGCGGCCGTCCGCGACGAGCCCCGGAGCGCGCCGGAAGGCCCTCTGGCGCGCCAGCAGCGCCTGGCGCACGGCGGGGCGGGCCGCCACCCGGGAAGTGGCCGCGCTCACCTCCTCGGTGCGCAGGGCCTCGGTCACCTCCGCCCCGGCGAGCCGGATGCCGCCCGCCTCGAAGCGGACGTCCATCGCGCGGGCGACATCGGCGAGCGCGACCTCGTCGTCGAGGTTCGTGCCCGCCCGGAGCGCCGCCAGCGTCGCCAGGCGGTAGAGCGCGCCGCTGTCGAGGTAATGGAAGCCCAGGGCCGCCGCGACCTTCGCGGCGACGGTCCCCTTGCCGCTCGCCGAGGGGCCGTCGATCGCGATGACCGGGATCGCCGCCATTCAGGAGGCGAGCGACCGGAAGGCGTCGAAGTAGCCCGGGAAGGTCTTCGCGACGCAGCGCGGATCGAGGATGCGCACGGGGCGCGGACCGAACGCGGCGAGCGAGAAGCACATCGCCATGCGATGGTCGTCGTACGTCGCGACGGCGACGGGGTCCTTCGCGCCCCCGCCCGCGGCGAACCCGGCCGGCGGCTCGATCGCGATCGAGTCCGCGCCCTCCTCCACGCGCGCCCCGAACTTCCGGAGCTCGGCCGCCATCGCCGCGATGCGGTCGGTCTCCTTCACCCGCCAGCTCGCGATGTTCCGGATGCGCGACGTGCCGTTCGCGAAGAGTGCCAGCACGGCCGCGGTCATCGCGGCGTCCGGGATGAGGTTGAGATCCAGGTCGAACGCGTTGAGCGGCGCGGGACTTGCGGAAGCGTCGCGCGCGGGCCGGCTCGCCTCGATCCAGTCCTCGCCCATCGCGATCGTGGCGCCCATGGCTTCGAGCACCTGCGCGAACGCGACGTCGCCCTGCAGGCTGGCACGCCCCACGCCCTCGACGCGCACCGGCCCGCCGCCCAGCGCGCCGGCCGCGAGGAAATAGGACGCGGACGAGGCATCGCCCTCGACGTGGAGCGTCCCCGGCGAGCGGAAGGCGCTCCCCGACGGGATATCGAACGCGCTCCAGCCTTCGCGACGGACGGCGACGCCGAAGCGCGCGAGGAGGCCCAGCGTGAGATCCACGTAAGGCTTCGAGATGAGATCGCCCACCACCTCGATGCGGGCGCCCTCGCCGGCCCACGCGAGCGCGATGAGGAGCGCGGAGAGGAACTGGCTCGAGACGTCGCCGCGCACGCGGACGCGGGCGGGCGCGCCGCCGCGCGCGCGAGGCCCGATCGCGAGGGGAGGAAAGCCGGGATTCCCCAGCCAGTCGACGCGCGCCCCGGCCTCGCGGAGCGCCTCGACCAGGTCGCCGATGGGCCGCTCGTGCATGCGCGCGACGCCCGAGAGCTCGTAGTGGCCATCCGCGAGCGCCAGCACGGCGGTGAGCGGGCGGAACGCCGTGCCGGCATTGCCGAGGAAGAGCTTCGCGCGCTTCTCCGGGAAACCGGGCGCGCGTCCGATGCCCGTGACCCTCAGGCGCTCGACGCCTCCCAGCTCCTCGACGCGCACGCCGAGCGCGCGCAGCGCCTCGCGCATGACGCGCGTGTCGTCCGAGTCGAGCACGGCGTCGAGCTCGGTCGTCCCCGCGGCGAGCGCGGCGAGGAGGAGCGTGCGATTGGAGATGCTCTTGGAGCCGGGAAGCCGCAGGGTTCCCGCGGCCCGGCGCACGGGCGGAAGGTCGAGGAAATCCACGCTATTCGCTGGAGGCCGTGCGGCGGTTCCCCGCGCCCCAGGCATGGCGCGCGGTGCGGGCCTCGGTCATGAGGCGCTCGAGGCCGGGCCCGTCGCCGCGCGCGATCAGCTCGCGGAAGACGGCGAGGCGCGCGCCGTAGCGGTCGACCTCCTCCAGCAGCGCCGCGCGGTTCTGGAGCGCGATGTCGCGCCACATCTCCGGCGAGCTCGCCGCGATGCGCGTGAAGTCCCGGAAGCCGCCCGCGGCGAAGCCGAGCAGCTCGTCGGCGTCCTCGCGCTCCGCGATCTCGGAGACGAGCGCGAACGAGAGCATGTGCGGCAGGTGGCTCACCGCGGCGAAGATGCGGTCGTGGCGTTCCGCGGGCATGGACGCCACGCGCGCGCCCGCCGCTTCCCAGCACGCCTTCACGAGCTCCACGGCGTCCGGCGCGGTCGAGGCATCCGGCGTGAGGACCACCCGCGCGGAACGGAAGAGCTCCGCCACCGCGGCCTCCACCCCGCTCGCCTCGCGCCCCGCGATGGGATGGCCCGGCACGAAGCGGGGGAAGCGATCGCGAAGCTCCTCCCTCGCGACAGTCATCACCTCGCCCTTGGTGCTCCCCACGTCCGTCACCACGGCGTGCGCATCCATCGCGAGCGCGACGTCGTGCAGCACCGGCCCGATCGAGCGCACCGGCACGGCGACCACGACGAGGTCCGCGCCCTTCGCCGCATCCGAGGCCGAGGCCGCCGCGGTATCGATCACGCCCAGGGCGGCCGCGCGCTCGAGGGCTTCCCCATCGCGGTCGTAGCCCGCGATCGAGGCCACGGCCCCGGCGCGGCGGAGCGCCAGCGCGAGCGAGCCGCCGACGAGCCCCACCCCGATCACCGCCAGCCGCTTCAGGCGCCGCACGGCGGCTCAGCCCTTGCCGATCGCGCGGGCGAGCGCGTCGAGGAAGCGCGCGTTGTGCTCCGGAAGGCCCACCGTGACGCGAAGGTGCTCCGGCATTCCGTAGTTGGCCACGGGCCGGACGATCACCCCTTCGCGGAGAAGCGCCTGGTAGATGCGCCCCGCGTCGCCCACGCGCACGGTGATGAAGTTGCCGTGCGGCGGGATGTACTCGAGCCGCAGCCGCTCGAGCCCGGCGCGCAGCTGTACCAGCCCCGCCGTGTTCACCGCGCGGCATTTCTCGACGAAGGCCTCGTCCTCGAGCGCCGCGAGCGCGGCCACCATCGCGAGATGGTTCACGTTGAACGGCTGGCGGACGCGGTTCATGAGATCAGCGGCATCCGGGCTCGCGATGCCGAAGCCCACGCGCAGGCCCGCGAGCCCGTACGCCTTCGAAAGCGTGCGCGCGACCACCACGTTCGGAAACTCGCGGAACCACGACGCCGTGGGCGAGCGAAGCGCGTCCGGCAGATATTCGCCGTATGCCTCGTCCAGCACGACCAGCACCCGCCGCGGAAGGCGCTCCACGAAGCGGCGCACGTCCGCCCACGGGACGAAGGTGCCGGTGGGATTGTTGGGGTTCGCGACGAAGACGACCTTCGTGTCCGGCCGGACGGCCTTCGCCATCGCGTCGAGGTCCGTCGCGTAGCCGCGGGCGGGGACCTCGATGCCGCGCGCGCCGATCGCCTGCACGACGAGCGGATAGACGAGGAAGCCGTATTGCGGGTACACCGCGGAATCGCCGGGCGCCAGGAACGCGCGGGCCGCGAGCTCCAGCACGTCGTTCGATCCGTTGCCGATGACGAGCGTCTCCGGGGGCACGGCGAGCCTCGCCGAGAGCGCGGCCGTGAGCTCGAAGCGGTCCGGATAGTAGTGCACGTCCGCGAGCGCGCGCTCGATCGCCTCCTTCACGCGCGGCGACGCCCCGAGCGGGCTCTCGTTGGAGGCCATCTTGAGGATGTCCGCGACGTCGAGCCCCAGCTCGCGCGCCGTCTCCGGGATCGACTTCCCCGGGACGTACGGCGAGATCGCCCGCACGTACGGGGGCGCCAGGTCGCTCGGTCGCGGGGGCTTCTCGGTCACGTCCATCGTTGCCTCACAGCACGGCCATGGGATAGGAGCCCAGCACCTTGAGGAATCCCGCGATGCGCTGGACCTCGGCGAGCGCCGCGGCGACGTTCGCATCCTCGCGATGGCCCTCGATGTCCACGAAGAAGAGATAGTCCCAGAGCGCCACGCGCGAGGGGCGCGACTCGAACTTCGTCATCGACACTCCCCTCTGCGCGAAGGGCGTGAGCATCTCGTAGACCGCGCCCGCGCGGTTCCGCGCCGAGAGCACGAGCGAGGTCTTGTCGCGGCCCGTCGCGCGCGGCTCGTAGTCGCCGAGGACGAGGAAGCGCGTCGTGTTGTTGGGCTCGTCCTCGATGTTGGGCGCGAGGATCGTGAGGCCGTAGTGCTCCGCCGCCATGTCGCCCGCGACCGCCGCGCTGCCCGGCTCCTCCGCCGCACGCCGAGCGGCCTCCGCGTTGCTTGCGACCGCCACGCGCTCGGCATCCGGCAGGTGCGCGTTCAGCCACTCGTGGCATTGCGCGAGCGACTGCCCGTGGGAGAACACGCGGCGGATCGCTGAGAAATCCTTAGGCGCGGGCTTCCCCGCGACCTTCATCATCAGGTTGTGGTGGATGCGCACCACCACCTCCCCGCACACCTTGAGCGGGCTCTGCGGCATCAAGTCGAGCGACCGGCCGACCGCGCCCTCGGTGGAGTTCTCGACCGGCACCACGCCGAAATCCGCGGCGCCCGACTCCACCTCGCGGAACACCTCGTCGATCGCGGCCACCGCGACCGCGTCCGCCGCGAGGCCGAAGTGCTTCAACGCCGCGCGCTCGCTGAACGTGCCGCGGGGGCCGAGGTACGCCACCGTGATGGGCCGCTCGAGCGCGAGGCAGGCGGACATGATCTCGCGGAAGAGGAGCGCCGCTGTCTCCGCGGAAAGCGGTCCGGGGTTCTTCTCCTTCACGCGCTTCAGGACCTGCGCCTCGCGCTCCGGCCGGTAGGCCTGGCCGACCTTCAGCGTGCCGATCGCGCGCGCGAGCTTCGCGCGCTCGTTCAGCGCCTCGAGGATGCGGTCGTCGACGCGGTCGATCGCCTCGCGCAGGCGCTCGAGCTCGCCCGCCTGGGGCGCGGCCGCGGGCTTGGCCTCGCTCATGGAGACTCGCGCTCGAGGGGCGGGATGGAGCGGATCGAGAGGACGCCCGGGATGCGCGCGATGCGGTCCACGACCTCCGGGGCGGCGGCGCTGTCGAGATCGACGAGCGTGTACGCCATTTCCCCTCTCGACTTGTTGACCATGTTGTGGATGTTGAGGCTCGCCTGCGCCATCGTAGTCGAAATCTGTCCCACCATGTTCGGCACGTTCGCGTTGGCGATCGCGATGCGGTGCGGCGACTCGCGCGCCATCTCCACGCTCGGGAAATTCACGGCGTTGCGGACAGTGCCCTCCTCGAGGAAATCGCGCAGCTGCTCGGCAACCATCACCGCGCAGTTCTCCTCCGCCTCCTCGGTGGAGGCGCCCAGGTGCGGGAGCGCCACCACGCCCGCCACGCCCTGCAGCCGCGCGCTGGGAAAGTCGCACACGTAGCCGTGCAGGCGCTTTTCCGCGAGGGCCGCGACCACGGCCTCCTCGTCCACGACCGCATCGCGCGAGAAGTTGAGGAGGACCATGCCGCGGCGAACCGCGCCCAGGCGCTCGCGATTCACGAGGTGGCGCGTCTTCGCATTGAGGGGCACGTGGAGGCTCACGAAGTCCGAGCCCTTGAGCACCTCCTCGATCGAGGCGGCGCGCTTGACCGAGGCCGGGAGGCGCCAGGCGTTGTCGACCGTGATCTCCGGGTCGTATCCCAGGACCTTCATGCCGAGGCGGATGGCGCTATCCGCGACGAGCCCGCCGATGGCGCCCAGGCCGATCACGCCCAGCGTGCGGCCCGGAAGCTCGTAGCCCGCGAATTGCTTCTTCCCGTCCTCCACCCGCTTCTCGAAATCGCCCGAGGCGGGGAGCGACTGCACGTAGGCCGCGGCGGGCACGATGTTCCGCGCGGCGAGGAGCATGGCCGCGATCACGAGCTCCTTCACGGCGTTCGCGTTGGCCCCCGGCGCGTTGAAGACCGGCACGCCGCGCTTGCTCATCTCGTCGACGGGGATGTTGTTCACGCCGGCGCCGGCGCGGCCGATGGCCTTCACCGTGGGCGGGATCTCCGAGAGCTGCAGGGCGTGGGAGCGCAGGAGAATCGCGTCCGGGCTCGCGAGCGCCTTCCCCACGGCATAGGCCGGGTGCGCGAAGCGCTCGAGCCCGCGCGCGGAGATCGCGTTGTAGCAGGCGATGCGGTACTTCTCGCTCATGAGGGCGCGGACGGTACGGCCATGGTTTGAAGGGTCGTGCCTCAGGCTTCGGCGCGACGGAACTCTTCCATGAACGCCACGAGCGCCTCGACGCCCTCCACCGGCATCGCGTTGTAGATCGACGCGCGCATGCCGCCCACCGAGCGGTGGCCCTTCAGCTGCGAGAGCCCGCGCGCCTCGGCCTGCGCGAGGAATTTCGCGTCGACCGCGGCGTCCTTGAGCGTGAACGGGACGTTCATCCGCGAGCGATCCTCCTTCGCGACCGGGTTCGCGTAGAAGTCCTGCGAATCGAGGTAGTCGTAGAGGAGTGTCGCCTTCCGGACGTTCACCTTCTCGATGCCCGCGAGGCCGCCGCGCTCGAGGAGCCACTTGAAGGTGAGGCCCGCGAGGTAGACGGAGAAGGTGGGCGGCGTGTTGAGCATCGAATCCGCGGCCGACTGGAGCTTGTAGTCGAGCACGTTCGGCGTCTCCGGAAGCGCCTTTCCGATCAGGTCCTCCCGCACGATCACCACGACCAGGCCCGCCGGCCCGATGTTCTTCTGCGCGCCGGCGTAGATGAGCGCGTACTTCGACACGTCGAGCGGCCGCGAGAGGATGTGCGAGGACATGTCCGCCACGAGCGGCGTCTCGCCCGTGTCCGGCGTCCAGTGGTACTCCACGCCGCCGATGGTCTCGTTCGTGCAGATGTGGAGGTACGCCGCGTCCTTCGAGCGCTTCCATGTCGACTGCTTCGGCACGCAGGTGAAGTTCCGGTCCTCGCTCGAGGCGACCACGTGCGCCTGCGCGAACTTCTTCGCCTCCGAGATGGCCTTCTTCGACCACTCGCCGGTGTTCACGAAGTCGATCGTCTTTCCTCCGCGCAGGAGATTCATCGGCACGGCCGCGAACTGCATCGTCGCCCCGCCCTGCAGGAAGAGGACCTTGTAGTTGGCGGGAATGGACGCGAGCTTGCGCAGATCCGCCTCCGCCTCCGCCGCGATCGCGACGAACTCCTTGCCGCGATGGCTCATCTCCATCACGGACATGCCGGCCTCGTGCCAGTTGACGAGCTCCCACTTCGCCTTCTCCAGCACCTCGACCGGCATCGTGGCCGGGCCCGCGCCGAAGTTGAAGATGCGGGAGGCGGGCTTAATGGACGCCGTCGCCATCGCCATTCCCGTTCTCGCCCGGAGCGGCGTCGCCGTTCGCGGCGCCGTTGCCGTGCGCGGCGCCATTGCCGTTCGCGTGGCCGTTGCCGTTCTCGCCGTTCTCCTCGTCGCGATCCATGATCCGCTCGATGCCGGAGAGCTTCTCGCCTTCCGAGAGGTTGATGAGCGTCACGCCCTGCGTGGAGCGGCCCATCTCGCGGATCTCGTTCACGCGGGTGCGGATGAGGACGCCGCCGGAGGTGATGAGCATGATCTCGTCCTCAGGCGACACCAGCGTCGCGGCGACCACCTTGCCGTTGCGCTCGCTCGTCTGGATCGCGATCATGCCCTGCGTGCCGCGGCCGTGGCGCGTGTACTCGACGATCGGAGTCCGCTTGCCGAAGCCGTTCTCGGTGGCCGTGAGGACGCCCTGCGTCTCGTTCTCCGCCACGAGGAGCGCGATCACGCGCCCGCCCTTGGCGAGGTTCATGCCGCGCACGCCGCGGGCGCCGCGGCCCATCGGGCGGACGTCGTTCTCGTCGAAGCGCACGGCCTTCCCCTCGTCCGAGAAGAGCATCACGTCGTGCTTGCCGTCGGTCACAGCCACGCCGATCAGCCGATCGCCCTCGTCCAGGTCCACGGCGATGATGCCGGAGGGACGCGGGCGCGAGAAATCCGCGAGCGCCGTCTTCTTCACCACACCCTGCTGGGTCGCGAAGAACACGTACGAATCCTCGCGGAACTCCTTCACCGGCAGGATCGCGTTGATCCGCTCGTCCTCGTCCATCTTGAGGAGGTTCACGATGGGCTTGCCCCGGGACGTGCGGCTCCCCTGCGGCACCTCGTAGACCTTGATCCAGTAGACCTTGCCCTTGTTCGAGAAGCAGAGCACGTAGTCGTGCGTGTTCGCGATGAAGAGCTTCTCGATGAAGTCGTCCTCGCGCGTGGCCGTCGCCTGCTTCCCGCGGCCGCCGCGCTTCTGCGCGCGGTACTCGTCGATGGGCTGGCTCTTGATGTAGCCCGCGTGCGAGAGGGTCACCACCACGTCTTCCGGCGTGATGAGGTCCTCGATCTGGAGCTCCTCGCCGTTCACCACGATCTCGCTCCGGCGCTTGTCGCCGAACTCGCGCTTCACCTCCGAGAGCTCGTCGCCGATGATCTTGGTCACCCGCTCCGGCTTCGCGAGGATGTCGAGGAGGTCCTCGATCGCGGCGATCACCTCGCGGTATTCGGAGAGGATCTTGTCCTGCTCGAGGCCCGTGAGGCGCTGGAGCTGCATCTCGAGGATGCGCTGCGCCTGCACGTCCGAGAGGCGATAGCCATTGCGGGGGCTGCCCCCCACGGGGACAGGATCCAACACCATGCCGAATTCCTTCGGCAGCGCCTCCGGCCGGAACTGGTCCGCCGAGGCCCGGGAGAGCATCTCCTCCACGAGGGTGGAGCGCCAGGTGCGGAGCATGAGCTCGGTGCGCGCGACCGCGGGCGTGGGCGCCGCCTTGATGATCGCGATCACCTCGTCCACGTTGGAGAGCGCGACGGCGAGGCCTTCCAGCACGTGGCCGCGCTCGCGGGCCTTCCGCAGCTCGAATACCGTGCGCCGCGTCACGACCTCGCGCCGGTGGCGCAGGAACGCCTCGAGGCATTGCTTGAGATTCAGGAGCCGCGGCTGGCCGTCGACCAGGGCCACGAAGTTCATGCCGAACGTCTCCTGCAGCTGGGTGAGCTTGTACAGGTTGTTCAGCACGATCTCCGGAACCTCGCCGCGCTTCAACTCGATCACCGCGCGCATGCCGGACTTGTCCGATTCGTCGCGGAGATCCGCGATGCCCTCGATCCGCTTCTCGCGCACCATCTCGCCGATCTTGATGAGGAGCTGCGCCTTGTTCACCTGGTACGGCAGCTCGTCGACGATGATCGCCTGGCGCCCGCCTTCCTTGCCGATGTCCTCGACGTGGGTGCGCGCGCGCATGACGACGCGCCCGCGGCCGGTGAGGTAGCCCTCCTGGAGCTCGGAGAGGCCGTAGATGATCCCCGCCGTGGGGAAATCCGGCGCCGGGATGATCTTGATCAGGTCCGCGATCGGCGTGGCCGGGTCGCTCAGGAGCTGCAGGCAAGCATCGACCACCTCGGTCATGTTGTGCGGCGGGATGTTGGTCGCCATGCCGACCGCGATGCCCGAGGAGCCGTTCACGAGGAGGTTCGGGAAGCGCGCGGGGAGGATCAGCGGCTCGTGCTCGCTCCCGTCGTAGTTCGGCCCGAAGTCGACCGTCTCCTTGTCGAGGTCCGCCAGGAGCTCATGGGCGATCTTCGCCATGCGGATCTCGGTGTAGCGCATGGCCGCCGCGTTGTCGCCGTCCACGGAGCCGAAATTGCCCTGGCCGTCGACCAACGGGTAGCGCAGGCTGAAATCCTGGGCCATGCGCACGATCGTGTCGTAGACCGCCGTGTCGCCGTGCGGGTGATATTTACCGATCACGTCGCCCACGATGCGGGCGGACTTCTTGTAGGCCTTGTTCCAGTCGTTGGAGAGCTCGTGCATCGCGAAGAGCACGCGGCGGTGGACGGGTTTGAGGCCGTCGCGCACGTCCGGGAGGGCCCGGCCCACGATGACGCTCATCGCGTAGTCGAGGTACGAACGCCGCATCTCCTGCTCGAGGCTGATGGGGTGGGTTTCTCTGGCGAACGATTCCATGGGCTCCGATGGGTTGCGGCAAACCTTGCGGGCACGCGGCCGGGCTTGCTATAACTGGTTGTTTTTGCTGGTATTTAAGGCGAAATGCCGAACGCAAATTCTATCACATCGCGATGGCACTTTCCAACGTCCGGAGAGGTCATAGGGCTGTAGCGAAATCGTTGCACTCCGCCGCGCGGCCGTTGCGAAAACCCCCACTCCAGTTGTGAAGGAGGGGGCCCTTTGTGTATGATGTTCAAGGCAGTTTTCGGGCGGTGAGCCGGAGAATCCCAAAGCGGCACAACAACCATCCAAACTTCTCGGGAGTTCCGAATATGAACATTTCCTCGAAGCTGACCCTCGGCGGCGCACTGTTCGCGCTGGCGGCCAGCTCGGCGTACGCCGACTACACCCCCAATCTTCAGGACAGCTCGGGCCGCGCGGTGCGCGACGGCTCCGGGCACTGCGTGGTGACGTCCGGCCTGGTCCTTCCCGAGTGCGCGGGCGGCGAGGTGCCGAAGCCCGCGGCTCCCGCCGCGCCTTCGGAGCCCGCTCCGGCTCCCGCGCCTGAAGCCGCGCCCGCTCCGTCGAGGCCCGCGCCCTCCTCCGTCCGCCAGTCCGTCGTGATCCAGGCCGACGCGCTCTTCGACTTCGACAAGTCGGTCGTGCGTCCGGACGGCAAGCGTGCGATCGACGAAGCGCTCGAGAAGCTCAACGGCGTCGACCTCGAGATGGTGATCGCGACCGGCCACACCGACTCGATCGGGACCGAGCGCTACAACCAGAAGCTCTCTGAGCGCCGTGCCGCCGCCGTCAAGGCGTACCTGGTGAGCAAGGGCATCCCGGCCTCGAAGATCACGACCATCGGCAAGGGCGAAACCCAGCCGGTCGCGACCAACAAGACCGCCGCCGGCCGCCAGAAGAACCGCCGCGTGGATATCGAGTTCAAGGGCGTGCGCCAGTAACGTCCGGACAACCCGGCAGAAAACCCCGCTGCGGCGGGGTTTTTTGTTCCCGCAGCTCGAAGAAATGGAAAACGTCGACACGCTGATCCTCGCCGCGCACGTGCTCCCCGTCGAGCCGCGCGCCGCATTGCCGAACCACGCGGTGGCTGTGCGCGGCGGCCGCATCGCCGCGGTGCTGCCCTCGGACCAGGCGCTCGCCCGTTTCGAGGCGCGGGAAGTGGTGAGGCTCGACCGCCACGTGGTCTTCCCGGGGCTCGTGAACCTGCACTGCCACGCCGCGATGTCGCTCCTGCGGGGCTTGGCCGACGACCGGCACCTGATGGCGTGGCTCCAGGAGCACATCTGGCCCGCGGAGGCGCGGCACGTGAGCGACGAGTTCGTGCACGACGGAAGCCTGCTCGCGATGGCGGAGATGCTTCGCGCGGGGACCACGTGCGTGAACGACATGTACATGTTTCCGGGTGCCACGGCCCGGGCGGCGCTGCGCGCCGGAATGCGCGCGGCGCTCGGCATCATCGCGATCGAATTCCCGACCGCGTACGCGGCGGACCCGCAGGACTACCTCGCGAAGGGGCTCGCGACGCGCGACGCCTACCGGGGCGAGCCGCTCCTTTCGTTCTGCCTCGCCCCCCATGCGCCGTACACCGTGGGCGACGAGACGATGAAGAAGATCGCGGTGCTCTCCGAGGAGCTCGACGTCCCGATCCACACCCACGTCCACGAGACCATCGCCGAGATCGAGCAGGGTTTCGTCCGGAACGGCGTGCGGCCGATCGAGCGGCTGCGGGCGCTGGGCATCGTGGGCCCGCGCCTCATCGCAGTGCATTCCGTGCACCTGGACGACGCGGAGATCGACCTCTTCGCCCGCGAGAGCGTGAGCGTGGCGCATTGCCCGTCGTCCAACATGAAGCTCGCGAGCGGGGTCGCGCCCGTCGCGGTCATGCGGCAGCGCGGCGTGCGCGTGGGACTCGGCACGGACGGCGCGGCGAGCAACAATCGCCTCGACATCCTCACCGAGATGCGCACTGCGGCGCTGCTTGCAAAGGTCACGAGCGGGGACGCGAGCCTCATCACGGCGCTCGAGGCGCTGGAGATGGCGACGCTCGACGGCGCCCGGGCGCTAGGGCTGGACGCGGAGATCGGCTCGCTCCTGCCAGGGAAGTCCGCCGACATCGCGGCGATGGAGCTTTCAGCGATCGAGACCGTCCCGCGCTACGATGCGGCATCCCACCTCGTCTACGCGGCCGGGCGCGAGAACGTGACGCACGTCTGGGTGGAAGGCCGCGCGCGGCTCGTGGAACGCCGCCTCACGGGGCTGGACGAGCAGGACCTCGTCGACCGCGCCGGATGGTGGCAGGGAAGGATCGCGAATGAGCAGCAGCACTAACTACGATTCCGCGGAGCTCGCGAAATTCAGCGCGCTCGCGCACCGCTGGTGGGATCCCACGAGCGAGTTCCGGCCGCTGCACGACATCAATCCGCTCCGGCTCGCGCATATCGACCGCCTGGCGAACGGCCTCGCGGGCAAGCGCGTGCTGGACGTGGGCTGCGGCGGCGGCATTCTCGCCGAGGCGATGGCCGCGAAGGGCGCGCAGGTGACGGGCATCGACCTCGCGGACCGCGCGCTCAAGGTGGCGCAGCTCCACGGCATCGAGGTGGGAAGCGGTGTCGACTACCGGTTGATCTCGGCCGAGGACCTCGCCGCCGAAGCGCCGGGGAGCTTCGACGTCGTGACGTGCATGGAGATGCTCGAGCACGTGCCGCAGCCTCCGAGCGTGGTCGCCGCCTGCGCGCGGCTCGCGAAGCCCGGCGGGAACGTCTTCTTCTCCACCATCAACCGCAATCCGAAGTCCTTCCTCTTCGCGATCGTGGGGGCCGAGTACGTCCTCCGGCTCCTGCCCAAGGGGACGCACGAGTACGCGCGCTTCATCCGGCCCTCGGAGCTCGCGCGCGACTGCCGCGCCGCGGGACTCGCGGTCGAGGACCTCACGGGCATGACCTACAACCCGATCTCGAAACGCTACGCGCTCGGACGCGACGTGGACGTGAACTACCTCCTCGCCTGCCGGAAATGATCGAGGCGGTCCTCTTCGACTTGGACGGCACGCTCGCGGACACCGCCCCCGACATGGCGCTCACGGTGAACCGCATGCTGGAGCGGCGGGGGCTTCCTTCGGTCGCCACCGAGGCAGTGCGGCCGCACGTCTCCAAGGGTGCGCGCGGCATGATCGGCGCGGCGTTCGGGTTGAAGCCGGAAGACGAGGGCTTCCAGGCGCTGCGCGAGGAGTTCCTCGACCTCTACGGCGAGAACCTCTGCGTGGGCTCGCGGCTCTTTCCCGGCATGGCGGAGCTCCTCGACACGCTCGAGAGACGCGGCATCGCGTGGGGCGTGGTCACGAACAAGTTCGAGCGTTTCGCCGTGCCGCTCATCGACGCGCTGGGGCTCGCCGGCCGGGCGGCGGTCGTGGTGGGCGGCGACACCTGCCCGCGTCCCAAGCCCTTTCCGGATCCCCTGCTCTTCGCGGCCGAGCGCATGCGGATCGCGCCGCCCTCGGTGCTCTACGTGGGGGACGACGAGCGCGACGTCCAGGCCGGGCACGCCGCGGGGATGCCGGTGCTGGCCGCCGCGTACGGGTACCTCGGCGACGAGAAGCCGCCGGAGCTCTGGGGCGCGGATGCGATCGTGGATTCGCCCGGCGCGATCGGGCGGTGGCTCCGCGACGCGCGCTGACCCCGCCCGCTACTTCGAGCCCTTGCCCCCCACCGCCACGAGCACCCCACCCACGACGATCGCGGCGATCCCGGCCCACCCGGGGATGTTCACGTCCTGCTTCTCCTTCACGGAGAGCTGGATGGGGCCCAGCTTCGCCTCGTGGGTTTCCTTGGTGTAGCTGAAACCGCCGTAGGCGAGCGCCAGCGCTCCGGCGACGATGAGGACGATTCCGACGATTCTGACGGGTGACATGCGGGCTCCTTGAATCGGCGGGAACCGACTCCATGTGATGACTGCCGTATACTCAGTGTTGTAGATCCCGATTTCAAGGGGGCGACCCGGTTTCGACGCGGGTTCGGAAGCAGTGCAGGGCATGCCGAGGCGCGGAAAACCTCGTAAATACAGCCGCAGACGACATAGTCGCCAACGACAGCAACTACGCTCTGGCCGCCTAATACCGGCCGGACTCTGCCCCGGGCGTGCTCATGCGCCCGGCCGGGCTCGTAAAGACGGAAGCAGAGTCATATTCATGAGATCGCTCTGAGCGGGGCCACTTCACTCGGGGCTAAATCCAAGGTGGCTCAGCATCGTCCAGCTCGCCGGTCTGCGGGACGGTGGTTAAACCAAATGGCCTGGCTACGCATGTAGAACTGTCTGTGGAAGGCTTGCGGACGGGGGTTCGATTCCCCCCGCCTCCACCAATACCCCTTCGGGGGATTCGACGGCGCCCAAAGGGCGCCGTTTTTATTTGTCCTCCCGGTCGAAAAACCGCCTGAGAACAGCAAGACGCGCGGACATACAATCATTGAAGGCAATCCCTGCAATCATGGATATGGACCAAAAACAGCAACGCGCGGAGCCGATACACAGAGACCCCTGGTTTTGGAGCCACTACAACGACGCCGCGAATATCATCCTTGAACTCGCGCCGAAGACGGCACTGGGCGCGGGATGCCGAGTGATTGATTTCGGCTGCGGGGACGGCATCACGGCATGCGGGGTCGCATCGCGGGCGAAGGCTGAAGTCTTCGGTGTCGATCTCTATCAAACGTTTCTGCGATTACCCTCCTACCTCGAAAGCAATCTGGCTTCGGCTGAGATGCCGCCGAATCTTCGGTTCCGGCAAAACGCGGTGGGTCAGCAGCTTCCCTTCGGAGATTGTTTCGCAGACCTGGTCTATTCATGGTCTGTGTTCGAACATCTCGCGAATCCCGACGAGATCCTGAGCGATCTTTGGCGGATCTTGAAGCCTGGAGGGCTTCTTTTCTTGCAGATCGAGCCGCTCTTCTACAGCCCCTACGGGTCGCACCTCCAAAGACTGATCGCCGAGCCATGGGCACACCTGATATACCCGGAGGATGAATACATTCGTATTGCGCAAAGGGCCCAGGACGAAGTTCCACCGGAAGAGCAGGACACCCTCTACAGGACAAACGCCTTCGAAGACCTCAAGAAATATCTCATCGCCGAGTTCTTGAAGTTGAACCGGATCACGGCAGATCAGCTGGTGCACTCTGTGAAGTCTCGTGGGTTCGATATCGTGAGCGAGAGGCGAATCCGGATCGAAGGCCTTTCGCCGCCCGCCGCTCTCCTCCGTCGACACGCCTTCGACGACTTGGTCGTCAATCAGATAGTGGTTATTGCGCAGCGCCCGTAGGAGCGCCGACGGGATCAGTGACGGGCCTGTTCGATGCGTCGCCCTGTAAAATGGGCGTTTTATCAGAATCGACACATGGAACAGGCGCTTCTCCCATGAGCGGGATATCCGATATCCCGGCGAGCACGCGTTCCTCCGGCATGCGCCATTCGATCGACCGGCTGGTCGTCGGCGGCCGGCGCGTGTTCGGATGGGGATGGGCGGCGGACGCCGAGCGCGTGGTGGAGTCCGTGCATCTCGTCGTCCGGGGCGCGGGCTGGGAGCGGCGCATCACGGGAGGCTTCGGGCTCGCGCGCGCGGACGTGGCCGAGTCCTTCCCGGATCTCGTGAACGGGGATTCCTCGGGCTTCGTCGTCACCGGCTTCCTTCCGGAAGGCGACGTCCGCGAGGCCTGGCTCGAGCTGGACGTCGAGGCCGGCGGCACCGAGCGATTCGACGTCACGAAATTCGTGGAGACCCGGTCGCGCGAGCGCCGCCGGACGCGGCTCGTCGCATGGATCGCGCACGCCGTGTGGCGCAGGCTCAAGCGCGGCGACATCGCGGGCATCGTCCGGCGCGCGCGCGCCCAAAGCTACGCCGCGCCGTCGCTCGACGATCTCGGCATCGTCTCCGAGCTCCTCCCCGCGCTCGAAGGCCATCGCGGCGTCTGCATCGTCTTCGACCACAACATGGGCGGCGGCGCGAACCACTATTGCAGGACCGTGGTGGACGAGCGGGTCGCGAAGGGCGAGGCGGTGGTGCTCTGCACCTACAACCTCCCCATGCTCGAGTACCGCCTGCACCTCTTCCAGCCGGCAGCGGAGCCGCGTGTCTTCCGCATCAGCACGTTCCTCGTCCTCGAGCGCATCCTCGAGAAGGCGCCGGATGCCGAGCTTTTCGTGAACAGCCCCGTCTCGTTCGACGAGCCGCTCGTGCTCGCGGAATGGCTCGCGCGCATGCGTGCCGAATTCCCGCGCTCGCGCCTCACCGTGACCGCCCACGACTACTTCTCGATCTGCCCGTCGTTCGTGCTGCTGAATGCGGACGGGCGCTATTGCGGCATTCCGGAGCTCTCGGAGTGCGCGAGCTGCCTCAAGCGCCACGAGGCGAGCTACGTCGCCCTCGCCCCGCCCACGGAGATCGGCCCCTGGCGTGCGCTCTGGGGCCGTTGCCTGCAGGCCGCCGACGAAGTCCGCTGCTTTTCCGAATCCACGCGGGAGCACCTGCTGCGCGCGTATCCCGCGCTCGCCACCGGCCACATCACGGTGGTCCCGCACCGTCTCGACTATGTGCCGCCGCGCCTGCCGCGGACGGAGCCCCGCGCACCGCTCGTGGTGGGCGTGATGGGCGAGATCAGCCCGCAGAAGGGCGCGGCGATCGTGCAGGGCATCGTCGAGCGCATCGACCGGGAGCGCCTGGACATCCGCGTGGTCGTGCTCGGCACGCTCAACGTCGCGCACCGCTCGGAGCGCCTGCGCGTGACCGGCACCTACCGCCGGGAGGACCTCGTGGGCCTCATCGAGTCGAACGGCGTGAACATGTTCCTCTTCCCGTCGATCTGGCCGGAGACCTTTTCGTACGTGGTGGCGGAGATGATCGCGCTGGGCCTTCCGATCGTGGCGTTCGACATGGGCGCGCCCGCCGAGCGGCTTCGCCACTACCCCCGCGCGAGGCTCGTGCGCGAGGTGAGCGCCGAAAGCGCGCTCGCGACGCTCGTCGATTTCCACCGCCGGCTCGCGATGGACGAAGCGACGGCCGCATGACGCGGAAGCTCCATTTCTTCACGAGCGCCGCGGTGAACTATCTGCCGAAGGTGCGGATGCTCTGCCGCTCGATCCGCCGCCATCACCCCGAGGCCACGATCCACCTGGCACTCGCGGACGAACGGCCGCCGTGGCTCACGACCGAGGGCGAGCCCTTCGACTCGATTCTCGAGATGCCGCAGCTCGCGATCCCGCATTGGCGCTCGTGGACCTTCATGCACACGATCGTCGAGCTCTCCACCGCGATCAAGCCCTTCGCGCTGAAGCACCTTCTCGAGCGCGAGGACTGCGAGGCCGTCCTCTACTTCGACCCGGACATGGTCCTCTTCTCGCGCGTGGACGACATCCTCGCCACACTCGCGGAATCGAACGTCGCCCTCACGCCGCACCAGACCAAGCCCGAGAAGTCCCTCGTGACGATCCTCGACAACGAGGTCACGAGCCTCAGGATGGGCATCTTCAACCTGGGGTTCGTCGGCGTCCGCCCGACCGCCGAGGGACGCGCGTTCGCCGAGTGGTGGGCCGATCGCTGCTACTGGCTCTGCCGCGCGGAGCCGCAGAACGGGCTCTTCACCGACCAGAAGTGGGTGAACTTCGCGCCGGTGTTCTTCGACGGCGTCGCGATCCTCAAGTCCTCGCGGCACAACGTCGCCACGTGGAACCTCACGACCCGGAACCTCACCGGCGACCTCGCCTCGGGTTTCCGCGTGGATGGTGAGCCGTTGGGCTTCTACCATTTCACCGGCTTCGACAGCGGCGCGCATCGCGTAATGGCCGTGAAGAACGCGGGCGACAATGCCTCCGTGCAGGAGCTGATTGCTTGGTACGAGCGGGAGACCGCGGCCGCGCGCGGCGACCCGGTGAACGACTGGCCGTGGGCCTTCGGCCGGTTCAGCGACGGCTCGCCGGTGAAGGCGCACCACCGCTGGCTCTTCCGCGAGAACCGCGACCTGCAGCTCGCCTTCCCGGACCCGTACTACGCCGGGACCGACCGCCTGAATCTCATCGAATGGTGCCGAACGGAAGGCCGGGTCCGGTTCCCCGAATTCTTCGGCAAGGACGGCGGGCCGGCACGCTTCGCGCCCCCGCCGGGCCACCCGCCGCTCAAGGCGCGGACGGCCCTGAAGCTCGCCCTCCTCATGTTCGCGCCCAAGAGCGGCCGGTCGCTGCGCATCCGGCTCGTGCAGCTCGTGAAGCGCGAGGGCCTGGGCGGCATCGCCCGGCGCCTGTGGCGCTACTCCGGCGGGCGCGCTTGATCGACGTCGTCATCCCCGTCTATCGCGGGCTCGCGGAAACGCGGCGCTGCATCGAGAGCGTCCTCGCGAGCCGCCAGGCCGCGGCCTTCGAGACGGTCGTGATCGACGATGCGACGCCGGAGCCGAAGATCGCAGCGTGGCTCGATGGACTGGCCGCCGAGGGACGGGTCACGCTGCTCCGCAATCCCGCTAACTTGGGTTTCGTCGCCTCCGTGAATCGCGGCATGTCGCGGCACCCGGACCGGGATGTCGTGCTCCTCAACAGCGACACCGAGGTCGCGAACGACTGGCTCGATCGCCTCGCCGCCTGCGCGGGAAGCGTGCCGCAGGTCGCCACGGTGACGCCCTTCTCCAACAACGCGACGATCTGCTCCTATCCCTTCGAAGGCTGGCAGGGTGAGATCCCCGGGACACTGGGCCTGGCCGAGCTCGATCGCATCTTCGCCACGGTGAACGCCCGCCGCAGCGTGGAGATCCCGACGGCCGTCGGCTTCTGCATGTACATCCGCCGGGAGGCGCTCGAAGCTTTCGGCCTCTTCGACGCGGAGCGCTATGGGCGCGGCTACGGCGAGGAGAACGACTTCTGCATGCGCGCGGTGAAGGCCGGCTGGAAGAACCTCCTCGCAGGCGACGTCTTCGTGTTCCACGAGGGCTCGGTGAGCTTCTCGGAGGAGCGCCATGCATTGCAGCAGGTCGCGGGAAAGCGCCTGGTCGAGGTTCACCCGGATTACCCCGCGCGCGTGCACGAGTACCTGGTCGCGGACCCCGCGAGCGGCCTTCGCTCGGCGATCGACCATGCGCGCCTCGAGCGCGGGATGGACGAAGCCCGCAGCGTGCTCGCGGAGCGCGCGGACGAACGCTCGCGCATCATGCAGGGCCTCTGGCACATCGAGAACCTCGCGGTCCAGCGCGACTCCGTCATCGGCCAGCTGAACCGTGGGCTGGAGCACGCCTCGGCCGCCATCGCCGAGCGTGACCGGGGGATCGTCGAGCGCGATCGCATCATCGCCGAGCGCAACGGCACCATCGCCGCGAAGGAAGGGGAGGTCGCGCAGCTGCGCGCGGGGCTCGCCCATGCCGAGGCGCTCGCCTTCGCCCGCCAGGCGGAGCTCGAGCGCATCCACAAGTCGCGCCTGTGGAAGGCGATGCGCGCGTACGTGCGGGTGCGCCTCATGCTCCGCCGGAAGGCGGACGGCGCGTCATGACCGCGCCCGCGGCGCTCGAGCGCCTGCGGGACTCGCGGCTTCCGCGCATCCTCTTCGTCGCCCATGCCTTCGGCGGCGGGGTGGCGCGTCACATCGAAGCGCTCGCGGCTGCGGTGGGGGGCGATGCCGAGGTCCTGCTGCTCCAGCCGCACGTAGAGGGGCACGCACGGCTGCGGTGGTTGCGCCGCGGCACGGATCTCGAGATCTGGTTCCGGACGGCGGAGGACTGGGAGCGCGCGACCGATTTCCTGGCGGCGATCGGCATCGACCGCGTCCACTACCATCACGTGCACGGGCTTCCGCAGTCGATCCTCGGCCTCCCGAAGCGCCTCGCCTGCCCCCACGACGTGACGCTGCACGACTACTACCCCGCCTGCCCGGCCTACCACCTCACCCTCGCGGACGGCCGGTATTGCGGCGGCGCGCCGGATTGCGGCCATTGCCTCGACGGCGGTCCGGCCCAGTGGCCGCTCTCGGTCCCCGCCTGGCGCGCCGCCTTTCGCGAGCTCCTGGCATCCGCGGCGCGCGTGATCGCCCCGTCGCGCGACGCGGCCCAGCGCATTGCCCGGTTCTTCCCCGGCATCACGCCCGTCGTGTGGCCGCATCCGGAAGAGCCCGCGGCCGCGCCTCCGCCCGCGGTACGGGTCCTCGTGGCCGGCGCCATCCCGCCCGAGAAGGGCCTCGACGTGCTCGACGCCTGCGTGCGCGATGCGGCGGAGCGCGGGCTGCCGCTCCATTTCCGCGTGCTCGGATACACCTCCCGCCCGATCGAATCGTGGCCCGCGCTTCCCTACAGCGTCGCGGGCGAATACCGCGAAGGCGACCTGCCCGCGCTGATCGCGCTCGAAGGCGGCGATGCGCTCTTCTTCCCCGCGCAGTGCCCCGAGACGTACTCGTACACGCTCACGGCGGCGCTCGCGTCCGGCCTTCCCATCGTCGCGACCGATCTCGGCGCGCTTCCCGAGCGCCTGGCGGACCATCCCGCCGCGTCGATCGTCGCCTGGGATGCGCCGGCCGCGGCGATGAACGACGCGATCCTCGCCCGCGTCCGCCCGCGTGCCCGCCCCGAGAGCGCCGTGCCCCTGGCGCCCCCCGCTACCTACCGCGCGCGCTACCTCGAGGGAATCGCCCGGGGCGCGGAACCGCGCGACCCGCCAGTCCTCGACCCCGCCTGGCTCGCCGAGCCGCAGGCACATCCCCAGCCGTCCAGCCTCGCCTGGCTCTTCGAGGACGGGGTGCGCTGCGGGCGCGGCAAGTCCCTGGCCGAGCTCGAGCGCCGCACGGGCGAGGCCGACCTGGCGCTCGCCGTGGCGGCCGAGGAGCGCACGCGGATGCAGGCGGCGCTCGCGGACGAGCAGGCGAAGGCGAGCGCCGCGGAAGCACGCCTCCTTCACGTGGAATCGAGCCGCTCGTGGCGCATGACCGCCCCGCTCCGGGCCCTCGTGCGGCGCCTGCGCGGGGGCTGATCGCCCCGGAAAACGGGCGTTTTCCCGCGGGGGCGCGGTGTATCATGTTCCGGCCCACTCGCCGCGGACCCTCGCCCTTCGGATGCGCCTAGCGTCGCTGCTCAAGCAACGGTTGTCCCTCAACACGGTGATCCGGGTGGGCCTCGGCATCGCGATCGTCCTCGCCTGCTTCCTGAGCGAGGCCGAGATCTTCCCGATGGGCCTCCTGCAGCGGCTCGAGATGCAGGCGTACGACGCGCGGCTCAGGCTTTCCATGCCGCGCACCGTCGACCCGCGCATCGTGATCCTCGACATCGACGAAAAGAGCCTCATCAAGGAGGGCCACTGGCCGTGGCCGCGCGACAAGCTGGCGCTCATGCTCCAGCAGCTCTTCGATCGCTACAAGGCCCGGGTGGTGGGCTTCGACGTCGCGTTCGCGGAGCGCGACACGAGCTCCGGGATCGAGACGCTCGATCGCCTCGCGAAGACGGATCTCAAGGACGACGCGGAATTCAAGGCGGTCCTCGACCGCTCGCGGCCCACGCTCGACTACGACAAGGTCTTCGGCGCCGAGATCGGCCGCCATCCGGTCGTGCTGGGGTTCTTCCTGAACCCGAAGCAGGACCAGGCGGGCGTCCTCCCGCCGCCGATCGTCGACGCCAAGGCGCTCGAGGCGAACGCGGAGGTGCGGCACACGGAGGCGACCGGCTTCAGCGGGAACCAGCCGGAGCTGCAGCGGCAGGCGACCGCCGCGGGGCACCTCTCGCCGGGCCTCGATTTCGACGGCGTCACGCGGCGCGTCCCGATGCTCATGAAGTACGCCAACGGCTACTACGAATCCCTCTCGCTCGCGATGTCGCGCGTGTACCTCGGGAACGTCCCCGCGAAGCTGCGCATGGAGACGCACGGCCACGGGAAGGACACCGTGGGCTGGGTGAGCTCGCTCTCCGTGGCCGACCACGACATCCCGCTGGACGACGCGATGAGCGCGCTCGTGCCCTACCGCGGCGAGCGCGGCTCCTTCCGCTACGTGTCCGCGACGGACGTGATCCGCGGCACGGTCGGGCCGGACGAGCTCGTGGACAAGGCGGTGATCGTCGGGACCTCCGCGCAGGGCCTGCTGGACATCCGGACCACGCCGGTG
>DATAMY010000185.1:0-81698 GCA_036266535.1 Usitatibacter sp.
CTCGTCCTGGTAGCGCGAGCGCACGTTGAAGACGAGCGGGTTCACCGGCTTGTGCAGCACGATGGCGCCGGTCGAGGGCGCGACGAGCGGCGTGCCCGTCTCCTTCAGCACCGGGAGGATCGCCTCGTTCTGAGGCGTCCCGCGCGTGAGGAAGAGCGCGAAGACGCCCTTGTCGATGAGCGTGCGCGCGTTCTGCGCCGCGCGCTTCGCGTCGAAGGCGTCGTCCATGGATTCGAGCCGGATCTTGCGTCCGTGCACGCCGCCATGGGCATTCACCCAGTCGATGTAGAGACGCGCTCCGGCCGTCTGCTCCTTCACTTCGCCCGCGAGCGGGCCGGAGAAGCTCGAAGTCTGGCCGATCACGATCTCGGTCGCGGTCACGCCTTGCGCCCGCGCGGCCACCGTGACGAGAGACGCCGCCGGAACCAGCAGCGCCACCAGGAAAGCTCTCCAATTGGAGCCCATGGCCACCCCCACGTAGTGAACTCGATGCGCCCAGCTGTTTTGTCGTGCTTGTGAGACGAATATGGAGCCATTAACGGCCGCTATCTGTGACCTGCTTCACATTCGGCGGGTTTATTTTTCGGCACGCCGTAAAATGCCGGGGATGGCCGCCCACGGGATCGCCCCCTGATGCCGCATCGCATCGACTCGCGGCGCGCCCGGGCCGGGTTCGCCGCGCTCCTGGCGGCGCTGGCGACGCTCGGCCCCTTCTCGATCGACGCCTACCTCCCGGCCTTCGACGGCATCCGCGCCTCGCTCGCCGCGACGCCGCTCGAGATCCAGCAGACGCTCTCCGGGTACCTCTTCGCGTTCGGGCTGATGTTCCTCTTCCACGGCGCGCTCTCGGACAGCTTCGGGCGGCGCCCGGTGATCCTCGTGGCGCTCGCGACCTATGCGCTCGCCTCCACGGCCGCGGCGGTGACGGACTCGGTGAACGGCCTCATCGTCTGGCGCGTCGTGCAGGGGCTCTCGGTCGGGGCGGGCATGGTCGTCGGCCGCGCGATGATCCGCGACCTGCTGGGGCCGGAGGATGCCCAGCGCCTGATGTCCCTCGTGACGCTCTTCTTCGGCCTCGCGCCCGCTATCGCGCCGATCATCGGGGGATGGCTCTTCGCGGAGCTCGGGTGGCGCTCGGTCTTCTGGTTCCTCGCGGCGGTGGGCTTCGTGCTCGTGGGCGTGAGCTGGAAATTCCTTCCGGAGACGCTTCCCGCCTCCGGGCGGCAGCCGTTCCATCCGGCCGCGCTGCTGAAGGGCTACGAGGAGGTCGGCGTGAACCGGCGCTTCCTCCTCCTCTCGCTCGCGGCGGGCTTCAACTTCAACGCGTTCTTCCTTTATATCGTGTCCGCCCCCGTGTTCCTGGGCACCCACCTCGGGCTGGGCCCGCGACAATACGCATGGCTCTTCATCCCGTCGATCGTGGGGATCATGACCGGCGCCCAGCTCTCGGGACGCGCGGCGGGAAGGCTCGCGCCGCGCCGGACGGTCGCCTTCGCCTACGGGTTCATGGGCACGGCTGCGATCGTGAACCTCGCCTACGCGCTGGCACTCCCGCCGTCGCTCCCGTGGGCGGTGATCCCGATCATGTTCTACGGCGTGGGCTTCGCGATGGCGATGCCGTCGATCACGCTCACCACGCTCGAGCTCTTCCCCACGCGGCGCGGGATGGCCGCTTCCCTCCAGGGCTTCGTCTCCGGCATGGTGAACACGTTGACGGCCGGGCTCGTCTCGCCGGCGCTCGCGCGCGACCCGCTGTGGCTCGCCCTGGGCATGGTGGCGATGATGCTCACGGGCGCGGGATGCTGGGCGCTCTACGCGCGGATGTCCGAGCGCCGACCGGCGCCCGCGCCCATGCCGGCCCCGCGATGACGGGCGCCGCGCTCGCCGACGCGTTCCGCCTGCTGCAGGCGGGCGACGCCGCGGGTGCGCTCCGGATGGCTGAATCGATCGCGGCACGCGAGCCGGGCAACGCGCGCGCGTCTCTCGCCGCGGGCCTGGCGCTCCGGGCGCTCGGCCGTCATGCCGAGGCGCGGCAGGCGTTCGAGAAGGCGCGGGCGTCGGATCCCCGGGATGCGGCGCCGGTCTTCGAGCTGGGCGTGCTCCTCGAGGCTCACGGCTCCGCGGACGATGCGCTCGCCCATTACGAGCGCTCGCTCACGCTCCGGCCCGGGTTCGCGCCCGCGCAGGCGGCGACGCTGCGCCTTCGCGGACGGCAATGCGCGGGGCGCGGAGACTTCGCCGCGGCGGGCGATCTCTTCGTGCGCGCGCGGGCACTCGCCCCGGGCGATCCGGACCTTCCTCTCTACGCGGCGCAGGCCCTCCTCCTCGCCGGCCGCTGGGAGGAGGCGTGGCCTCATTACGCGCGGAGGGACTCCCGGATCGCGTTCGAGGCCCGGGAAGCGGCGGCGGGAAGGACCTACCGCGTGCCGACCGCCGAAGCGCTCGCGGACCGGGACGTGGCGATCGTCGCGGAGCAGGGGTTGGGCGACATCCTTTTCTTCGCGCGCTTCGCGCCGGCGCTCCGCGGTCTTGCGCGGCGCATCACCTTCACCGGCGCGCCGCGGCTCGCCTCGATCCTCGCGCGGACGGGTGCGTTCGACGAGGTTCGCGACGCGCCGGCCGCGAACGACATCCCGCTCCTCGCCGCGGACCTCCCGCTCGCGCTGGGCTCCCGTCTCGATCTCTTCGCGCCGTCGCTTCGCGCCGCGCCGGATGCCGCGCGCCTCTCTTCCTGGCGCGATCGGCTGGGCACCCTGGGTCCGCGCCCCTGGATCGCGGTCACGTGGCGCGCCGGCACGCCGCGCGCGCTCTCCTCCGAGGCGCTCTCCAAGAACGTGCCGGTGGAGGACCTCTTCGGCGCGCTCCGTTCCGCCGGGGGCACCGTGCTCGCGTTCCAGCGCGGCCTCGCCGACGGGGAGCTCGCGCGCGCGGCTTCGGCGCTGGGGCGCCCCGTGCACGACCTCTCGCAGGCGAGCGAGGACGTGGAGGATGCGCTCGCGGTGGTCTCGCTCGCAGACCGGCACGTGGGCGTGAGCAGCACGAACATGCACCTCGCGGAGCTGGCCGGGCGCAGCGCCGACGTGCTGGTGCCCTTCCCGCCCGAGTGGCGATGGCGCGCCGAAGGCGAGTCGCCGTGGTTCCCCGGCTTTCGCGTGCTGCGCCAGGACGTGGACGGCAGCTGGGCGCGGGCGCTCGCCGCGCTCGCGGGCGAACACCCGGCCGGACGCTAGCGCCTCAGTACTGCTCCCACGGGAGGCCCTCCACGCGCCAGCCATTGCGCGTGTTGCGGTGGTGGCTCTCGTCCAGCTCGCCCTCGAAGCCGTGCAGCACGTTCATCACGTGGCGGAAGCCCGCCTTCTCGAGCGCGTCGGCCGCCTCGAGGGAGCGGTTCCCGCTGCGGCAGATGAGCACCACGGGGCGGTCGTGGAAATTGGCGCCGGCGATCTTCTTCACCTGCCCCACGAAATGGGTGTTGTGCTCCCACTCCGCGCCGTCGTACCAGGGAACCATCATGGCGCCGATGGGATGGCCCACGAACATGTATTCCATCTCGCTCCGGCAATCGACGAAGACCGCGTCGGGGTGGTCGTGGAGGTACCGGTGCGCCTGCTTGGGGTCGAGGTGTTCCATGGTCCGCAATTATAGGACCGGCGTAGAATTCCCCCCATGAACGCCCCCGACCAGCCTTTCCCCTTCGATGCCGCGATCGCCGAGGCGGTCGAGCGCATCCGGCCGCGCGTCGTCGCCTGGCGCCGCGATTTCCACGCCCATCCTGAGCTCGGCAACCGCGAGGCGCGCACCGCGAAGATCGTGGCGGAGCACCTGCGCGCGCTCGGGTTCGACGAGGTCCGCGAGAAGGTCGCGCACACCGGCGTGGTGGGCGTCCTCAAGGGCGGGCGCGAGGGCCCGGTCGTGGCACTGCGCGCGGACATGGACGCGCTTCCGGTGACCGAGGAAGTCGACGTGCCGTTCAAGAGCACGGTGCGCACCGAGTGGAACGGGCAATCGTGCGGCGTGATGCACGCGTGCGGGCACGACGCGCACACCGCCATCCTCATGGGCGTGGCGGAGGCGCTCGCCGGCATCCGCGAGCGGATCCCCGGCACCGTCAAGTTCATCTTCCAGCCGGCGGAGGAGACCCCGCCCATCGGCGAGAACGGCGGCGCGAAGATGATGATCGAGGAAGGCTGCCTCGATGCTCCGCGCGTGGGCGCGATCTTCGGCCTGCACATCACCTCGATCCAGCCCACGGGCATGATCGGCTACCGCTCCGGCCCGCTCATGGCCTCGGCGGACGACTTCCGCATCTTCGTGCGCGGCACGCAGACGCACGCGGCGATGCCGTGGCGCGGAGTGGACCCGATCGTCGTCACCTCGCAGATCGTGCTGGGGCTGCAGACGATCGTCTCGCGCCGCATGAACATCACGAAGGAGCCCTCCGTCGTCACGGTGGGCGTCTTCCAGGGCGGTGTCCGCCACAACATCATCCCGGACGAGGTGAAGCTCGAGGGGACCATCCGCAGCTTCGACGAGGAGCAGCGCGACGAGATCCACGAGCACGTGAAGCGCATCTCGGAGATGATCGCGGCCTCGGGCGGCGCCAAGGCGACCGTGCACATCCACCGCTGGTACGACGTCACCGTGAACCATCCCGCGTTGACCGAATGGGCGGCGCCCACGCTCGCGCGGATCGCGGGCGAGAAGAACGTCGGCGTGATCGACAAGATCTGCGGCGCGGAGGACTTCTCGTTCTACCAGAAGGAAGTCCCCGGCTTCTTCTATTTCATGGGCTGCACGCCGCCGGATCGCGACGCCGGGACCGCGGCGCCGAACCACAGCCCGCGCTTCTACGTGGACGAGGATTGCCTGCCGCTGGGCGTGCGCACGCTCTGCGGCCTCGCGCTCGACTGGCTCTCGGCCCAGCCTCGGTAGGCTAACCTTGGATTCGCCGGCGCTGGGCCTGTACGTCGCGGCCTCGCTCGCCCTCATCGCGACTCCCGGCCAGGACATGATGTACGTGATCTCGCGCTCGCTCGCGCAAGGGCGCGCCGCGGGCCTCGCGTCCGCCGCCGGCGTCTCCCTCGGCATCCTCGTGCACACGGCGCTCGCGGCATTGGGCGTAGGCGCCCTCCTTCGGGCGAGCCCCGCGCTCTTCCTGGCGCTTCGCCTCGGCGGCGCGGCGTATCTCGCGTGGCTGGGGCTGCGGATGCTGTTCCTCCCGCCGCGCGAAGGCCTTCCGGGCCGCTCGGCCGAGCGCGCATCGCTCGCATCGCTCGTGCGGCAGGGGATGGTCTCCAACGTGATGAACCCGAAGATCATCCTCTTCTTCGTGGCGTTCCTCCCGCAGTTCGTCGATCCCGCGAGCCTGCACCCGACGCGCGATCTCGCGTTCCTGGGTTCGCTCTACGCGGTCATGGCGTTTCCCGTGAAGTCCGCGGTCGGGCTCGCGGCGGGCACGCTCTCGGAGCGGCTGCGCCGAACGCCGGCGGCGCTCGCGTGGATGCACCGCGCGAGCGGCGCGATCCTCCTCGCGCTGGGCGCGCGCATCGCGGCCGCGGGACGGACGTGAGGCCAGGCGGTTCCCCGCACGACGCGGCGATGGAGCGCGCGGCGCGCCTTTACGCGGCGGGCGACCTGGCGGGCGCGGCGGCGGCGTGCCGCGAGATCCTGCGCGCCGACGGGCGCTACTTTTTCGCGCTGCACCTCCTCGCTACCCTCGCCGCGCGCGAGGAGCGCTGGGAAGAGTGCCTGCGCCACGCGACGGACGCGCTCGCGCTCGATCCCCGACACGTCGAGGTCCTCTGCAATCGCGGCGCTGCGCTGCGCATGCTCGGGCGCCCGGCGGAAGCGCTCGCCGACTACGACCGCGCGCTGGCGCTCGCGCCCGCGAAAGCCGAGGTCCTCAACAACCGCGGCGTGGCGCTCGCGGCGTTGAACCGCCACGAGGAGGCGATCGAATGCTACGACGCCGCGCTTCGGGTCGCGCCGGAATACGCGCGGGCGGGCTTCAACCGCAGCGTCTCGCGCCTCCTCGTGGGCGACTTCGCGGGCGGCTGGGCCGACCACGAATATCGCTGGCGCGGGGGCGATCGGCCGATGCAGCCGCCCGCCTCCGTGAAGCCGACCTGGACCGGGCGCGAGGACATCCGCGGAAAGACCGTGCTCCTCGGCGCGGAGCAGGGGCTGGGCGACATGATCATGTGCACGCGGTATGCGCGCCTGCTGCGCGACCGGGGCGCGCGCGTGGTGCTCGAAGCGCACCCGCCGCTGAAGGCGCTCCTGCAGGGACAGGACGGAATCGACGAGGTGATCGCGCTGGGAGAGCCGCTCCCGCCGCACGACCATCACGTGCCGATCATGAGCCTGCCGCTCGCCTTCGGGACCCGCGTGGAGACGATTCCGCGCGACGTGCCCTATCTCTTCGCGCCGCCCGCGCACGTGGAGCGCTGGCGGGCCGCGCTCGCGTCCGCGCCCCGGCCGCTCGTGGGGCTCGCCTGGTCCGGCAGCGCCACGCTCCGGAACGACCGGAACCGCTCGATCCCGCTCGCCCGGCTCGAGCCGCTTCGCCGCGTGGATGCGACCTTCGTTTGCCTGCAGAAGGACATCCGCGATACGGACCGCCCGGCGCTCGGCGCCGCCCGCCCGATCCTCCACTTCGAATCCGGGCTCGTGGATTTCCGCGATACCGCCGCGCTCGCGTCGCTCATGGACGTGATCGTCACGGTGGATACGTCGCTCGCGCACCTGGCCGGGGCCCTGGCGAAGCCCACGTGGATCCTGCTGCCCTTCTCGCCGGACTGGCGCTGGCTCCTCGGCCGCGACGACAGCCCCTGGTATCCGACGGCGCGGCTCTTCCGCCAGCCGCAGCCGGGCGACTGGGAGACGCCGATCCGCCGCGTGGCGGAGGCGCTTCGCGCGTTGCCGCGCGGCTAGGGCTTCAGCGCGGGCCGCGGCGGATCCAGCGCTCGATTCCCTCGAAGATCCCGTGCACGGCGAGCGCCAGCACGGCGGCCGGGATCGCGCCCGCGAGGAGCATCACGTTGTCGTTCAGGGCGAGGCCCTGCGCGATCCGCTCGCCGAAGCCGCCGGCGCCGATGAACGCGGCGATGGTCGCGGTGCCCACGTTGATCACGGCCGCCACCTTCACGCCCGCGAGGAGCGTCGGCGCCGCGATCGGCAGCTCGATGCGAAGGAGCGTGTCGCGGGACCCGAGACCCAGCGCGAGCGCCGCCTGCCGCAATCCCGCGGGCACGCCGAGGAGTCCCGCGTGCGTGTTGCGCACGATCGGCAGGAGCGCGTAGAGGAAGAGCGCGAGGAGCGCGGGTGTGAGGCCGATGGAGCCCGTGACCGGGATGAGGAAAGCGAGGAGCGCCAGCGCCGGCACGGTCTGCAGGAGCCCCGCGGCGATGAGGATCGGCTGCGCGAGGACGCGCCACCTCGCGGCGGCGATCCCCAGCGGGATGCCGAGCGCCACCGCGGCCGCGAGCGAAGCGAAGACGAGCGCCAGGTGCTGGGCGAGGAGGCGGCCGAAATCCGGGGCGAAGAGCGCGCTCCAGAGGCTTCGCGCCTCGCCGCGGGTCGACCCACCCCCAGATGGATTCGAAAGGAACCCCGCGGCCACGTCCGCGAACGGCTTCTTGCCGATCTCCGCCTCGGCGTTCAAGCGGATCATCGTCGCGCCATCGATCCGGCCCTCGAGGCCCGCGACCGCGCGCCACGCCGCGGGATGGCGCTCCGCCACGTCCACGCGGTGGAGGAGCAGCGCGTCGTAGCGCGGGAAGAACGCGCGGTCGTCCGCGAGCACCACGATGCCGTAGCGGGCGATCTTGGCGTCGGTCGAGTAGAGGTCGATCGCATCGACTTCGCCCGCCGCGAGCGCCTCGTAGGCGAGCCCGTGGTCGAGGCCGCGGGGGCCGAGCGCCGAGAGGCCGTAGGCCGCGGCGAGGCCCGGCCAGCCGTCGCGCCGGCCCAGGAATTCGTGCGAGAAGCCCAGGCGCACGCCGGGCACGCGCGCGAGGTCCGAGATCTTCGCGATTCCATGCTCGCGGGCGAAGGCGCCGCGGACGCCGATCGCGTAGCTGTCCGAGAAGCCGAGCGGAACCGACGCCGCGAGGCCGCGTTCCCGGAGCCGCGCGTCGAGCACCTCGAGCGGCAGGTTCTCCTCGGTGCCGAGGATCTCGCGCGAAATGGTCCCGGTGTATTCGGGATAGACGTCGATCGCCCCCTGGCTCAACGCCTGGACGAGGATCGCCGTGTTGCCGAGCCCCGGAGAGTGGGTCGCGGCGGCGCCGGCGCGGCGCGCGGCCTGCGCCACGATCTCGCCCAGGATGTAGGACTCGGTGAAGCGCTTCGATCCCACGCGCAGGGGCGCCTCCGGCGCGGCGGCGCAGGCCGCGAGCGAGGCGAAGGCGAGGAGGGCCGTGAGGAAAACGCGCATCGACGCATGATAAGATAGTCCCTCGCGCCGATTTGATCGTCAGCTTGCGGGCGCCCTACAAATGCCGCTAAAGCGATCGGACCTGAAAAACCCGTTCGCTTCTGCTACGGGTTTTTTCGCATCCGGGATTCGAAATGGACCAAGCCGTCGCCGCACGCCCCGCCCGCATCGCCGCGCTCCACGACGCGCTGAAGCAACGCATCCTGGTGCTGGACGGCGCGATGGGCACGATGATCCAGCGCCGCTCGCTCACGGAGGCGGACTTCCGCGGCGAGCGCTTCCGCGCGCACAAGAAGGATCTGCGCGGCAACAACGACCTCCTCAACCTCACGTGCCCGGACGTGATCCGCGAGATCCACGCGCAGTACCTCGAGGCGGGCGCGGACATCCTCGAGACGAACACCTTCAACTCGACCTCGATCTCGCAGGCGGACTACGGGCTCGAATCCATCGTCGCGGAGCTGAACCTCGCCGGCGCGCGCATCGCTCGCGAGGCGGCGGACGCGTGCGCGGCCCGCGCGCCCGCGCGCCCGCGCTTCGTGGCGGGCGTGCTGGGGCCCATGAACCGGACGCTCTCGCTTTCGCCGGACGTGAACGACCCGGGCTTCCGCGCGGTGACCTTCGACCAGGTGAAGGACGCGTACGCGGTCGCCGTGCGCGCGCTCCTCGAGGGCGGCGTGGACCTGCTCATGGTCGAGACGATCTTCGATACGTTGAACGCCAAGGCGGCGCTCTTCGCGATCGACGAGGAATTCGAGCGCGCGGGCGTGCGGCTGCCGATCATGATTTCCGGCACGATCACCGACGCGTCCGGCCGCACGCTCTCCGGACAGACGGTGCGCGCGTTCTGGAACTCCGTGCGGCATGCGCGTCCGCTCTCGATCGGATTGAACTGCGCGCTGGGCGCGCGCGAGCTCCGGCCCCACGTCGAGGAGCTCGCGCGGATCGCGGACGTCTACGTCTCGGCGCACCCGAACGCGGGGCTTCCGAACGCGATGGCCGAGTACGACGAGCAGCCGCGCGAGACGGCGACCTTCATCCGCGACTGGGCCGAGAGCGGATGGCTCAACATCACGGGCGGCTGCTGCGGCACGACGCCGGACCACATCCGCGCCATCGCCGAGGCGGTGACGCCGTTGAAGCCCCGTGCCGTGCCGGAATGCCCGCCGCTCCTTCGGCTCTCGGGCCTCGAGCCGCTCGACATCGGCGAGGACTCCCTCTTCGTGAACGTGGGCGAGCGCACGAACGTGACCGGCTCGAAGGCCTTCGCGCGCCTCATCCTCGCGGGCGACTACGCGCAGGCGCTCTCGGTCGCGCGCCAGCAGGTGGAGAGCGGCGCCCAGGTGATCGACGTGAACATGGACGAGGCGATGCTGGATTCGCAGGCGGCGATGACCCGCTTCCTGCAGCTCATCGCCTCCGAGCCGGACATCGCGCGCGTGCCGATCATGATCGACAGCTCCAAGTGGAGCGTGATCGAGGCGGGGTTGAAGTGCGTGCAGGGGAAGTGCATCGTGAACTCGATCTCGTTGAAGGCCGGCGAGGCGGAGTTCATCCAGCAGGCGAAGCTCGCGCGCCGCTACGGCGCCGCGGTCGTGGTGATGGCGTTCGACGAGCGCGGCCAGGCGGACAGCCTCGAGCGGAAGATCGCGATCTGCGAGCGCTGCTACCGCATCCTCACGCGGGACGTGGGCTTCCCGCCCGAGGACATCATCTTCGATCCCAACATCTTCGCGATCGCGACGGGGATCGAGGAGCACAACCGCTACGGGCTGGACTACATCGAGGCGGTGGCGTGGATCCGGCGGCACCTCCCGCACGCGAAGACGTCGGGCGGCGTCTCGAACCTCTCGTTCTCCTTCCGCGGCAACGATCCCGTGCGGGAAGCGATGCACACGGCGTTCCTCTACCACGCGACGCGCGCCGGCATGACGATGGGCATCGTGAACGCCGGGCAGCTGGGCGTCTACGAGGAGATCCCGAAGGAGCTCCTCGTGCGCGCCGAGGACGTGATCCTCAACCGGCGCGACGACGGGACCGAGCGGCTGGTGGAGTTCGCGGAGAGCTACAAGGCGCAGAAGAAGGACGCCGCGGAGGAGCTCGCCTGGCGCAAGGCCCCGGTGCGCGAGCGCCTGGTGCACGCGCTCGTGAAGGGCATTACCGACCACATCGTCCAGGACACCGAGGAGGCGCGCCTCGGCTTCGAGCGGCCGCTGCAGGTGATCGAGGGCCCGCTCATGGACGGCATGAACGTCGTGGGCGACCTCTTCGGCTCCGGGAAGATGTTCCTGCCGCAGGTGGTGAAGTCCGCGCGCGTGATGAAGCAGGCCGTGGCGCACCTGATCCCGTTCATCGAGGAGGAGAAGAAGCGCCTCGGCACCGCGCCCAAGCCGAAGGGCAAGGTCGTGATGGCGACGGTGAAGGGCGACGTCCACGACATCGGGAAGAACATCGTGGGCGTGGTCCTCCAGTGCAACAACTTCGACGTGGTCGACCTGGGCGTGATGGTCCCTTCGGAGACGATCCTCGAGACGGCGCGCCGCGAGAACGCGGACTACGTCGGCCTCTCCGGCCTCATCACGCCCTCGCTCGAGGAGATGGCCCACGTCGCGAAGGAGATGCAGCGCCAGGGATTCACGGTCCCGCTCCTCATCGGCGGGGCGACGACGTCGCGCATGCACACGGCGGTGAAGATCGAGCCGCACTACAAGGGCCCGACGGTCTGGGTGCCGGACGCCTCGCGCGCGGTGGGCGTCGCGACCAGCCTCGCGAGCGAGGAGCAGCGCGCCGCGTACCTCGCGGAAGTGCGCGCGGACTACGCGAGGATCCGCGAGCAGCACGCGCGGAAGGTGGGCCAGAAGAGCGTCCCGCTCGCGGCGGCGCGCGGGAACGCGGTGAAGATCGACTGGAGCTCGTACGCCCCCACGCGCCCGCACAAGCTCGGGGTCACGGCGCTCAACGCCTATCCGCTCGAGAAGCTCGTGCCCTCGATCGACTGGGGCCCGTTCTTCCAGACCTGGGACCTCGCCGGGAAATACCCGGACATCCTGAAGGACCCGGTCGTGGGCGAGGCCGCGCGGAACGTCTTCCGCGACGGCGAGGCGATGCTCGATCGCATCGTGCGCGGGCGCTGGCTCACCGCGAACGGCGTCTTCGGGCTCTGGGCCGCGAACGGGGCGGGCGACGACATCGAGGTCTACACGGACGAGAAGCGCGACGGCGTGCTCGCCACGTGGCGGAACCTCCGGCAGCAGAACGAGAAGCCCCCGGGCAACCCGAACCAGTGCCTCGCCGATTTCGTGGCGCCCCGCGAGTCCGGCATCGGCGACTACGTGGGCGCGTTCGCGGTGACGGCGGGCATCGGCGTGGAGGAAAAGGTGAAGGAGTTCCTCGCCGCGCACGACGACTACTCCGCGATCCTCGTGAAGGCGCTCGCGGATCGCCTCGCCGAGGCCTTCGCGGAGCACCTGCACCGGCTCGTGCGGACGGAATACTGGGGCTACGCCGCGGATGAGCGGCTCTCCAGCGCGGACCTCATCGCCGAGAAGTATCGCGGCATCCGGCCCGCGCCCGGCTACCCGGCGTGCCCGGACCACACCGAGAAGGCGACGCTCTTCACGCTCCTCGACGCCACGCGTAACGCCGGCATCGAGCTCACGGACGCCTTCGCGATGGGACCCGCGGCCTCGGTGAGCGGGTTCTACATCGCGCACCCGGAGGCCCGCTACTTCGCGGTGGGCAAGGTCGAAAAGGACCAGGTTGCCGACTACGCGCACCGGAAGGGCATGGACCTCGGCGCCGCGGAACGCTGGCTCGCGCCGATCCTCAACTACTGACGGCGGGCGGCGGGAGCGGGCGGACGACCACGGCGAACTCGCCCGCCATCTCCTTCACCTGCGAGACGGTGAAGCGCTTCTCGAGCCGCGGCGCCCACCATGCGATCGGTTCCTGGATGAGGTGGGCGTTGCGCCCGTCCGGCAGCGTCTTCTCGGCGGGGCGGGTCGCGATCACGAAGAAGCCCACCTTCCGCGTCACCCGGCGCAGGTCGTCCAGGACCTCGTCCAGGCATTCCGGCTCGATGTGCTCCAGCACGTCCGTGCAGACGACGACGTCCGCCGGCTCGGGCGACGCGTCGAGGCCCGGGATGCACGGATCGTAGTTGCGGATGGGCCAGCCCAGGCTCGCCTCGAGCGTCCTCCTCCCGCAGCCGTAATCGAGCACGTCGCGCGAGCCGGCCACGCGGCAGACGTTCTGGACCGTGGGCGCCCAGCGCTGGCCCGAGATGCCGTACTCGCCGGCGGCGTGCAGGGCGCGGTTCTGCTCGAGGTATTCCGGAGTGATCTTCATGCCCGATTATTCCATCCACGGGTCCTGGAGCGGAAGGACGCGGCCGGGATCCGGCCGCCGCGCGAACTCGAGGAACGCGTCCGCGAGCCGCCCGCTCTCGGACATGGCGGCGCGCCAGTAGCCCATCCGCCCTGCGTCGTCGCCCGCGAAGCGCCTGAAGTCGTTGCGATCGGGAAGCTTCCCGTGCGGAAGCTTCGCCAGGTATTCGCGCGAGGGCGAGACGAGCACGACGTTCTCCAGCCATTCGCCGCGCGCGTGGCGCCACGGCATGCCCTTGTCGAGCCAGCCCGGCACGATGCGATCGGTGAAGTGCGGATAGAGCACGAGGCCCTTCGCCTGGTGGTACGGGAGGTGGAGGTGGTAGTCGATGATGCCGCCGTCCCAGTAGACGCCCGGCGGGGCCTGCGGGATGTCCGCCACGCCTTCGAGCACGAGCGGGATCGACGCGGAAGCCACGAGCGCCTCGCCGAGGTTGCCGGCATCGAGCGGCACCACGTGCGTGTGGAACGCGTCGAAGCGGATGGCGCGGTGGGCATCCGGCGAGGACACGTCGCCCACCGGGACGAAGGGAGGGCCGCCGCGCGGATCGCGGAAGAGCGTGCGGTCGATGAAGCGCGCGAGGTGGCGGCGGCCGAGCGCGTTCGCCATCGCGGCCATGCCGAACCCGAGCGGCGTGGTCCACCCGGCGCGCGTGAGCGGCCAGCGCCCGCGGACGGCGAGGATGTGCAGGCGGTATGCGGGCGAGGAAAGGATCTGCGCCTCGTGCCCGGAGATGAGCTCGCGCAGCATCGTGCGCGCGGCGTCCGAGACGAAGCGCCGGCTGGGCCGCGGCGGATAGCACTGCTCCGTATAGAGGCGCGTGAAGTCCGCGAGGGCGGAAAGGGGATCGGCGCGGCAGGCGGCGGCGAAGCGCCACGCGCCGATGGATGCGCCCACGAGGTGGCGCACGCGCGGGGCGCTCGGCAGCCACTCGCCGAAGATCGCGCGGTCGAGCGCCGCGATGCCGAGGCCCTTCGGGCCGCCGGCCGCGCCCGGAACGACCTCGACGTCGGCGGGATCCAGGCCATGGCCGCGGATGCGCTCGAGCGCGCGGCGGCCGGCGCGGATCGAGAGGACCGGATGGGACTCCATGGGATCGCGGCGGATGAGTTGCCGTAATATGCCATGGCTCGTCCCGAAACCACCCCTCTTGCCGCTTCCATGTCGCGACTCTTCTCGCCGCTCGTCCTGCGCTCGATCGAATTTCCCCACCGCGTCTTCGTCTCGCCGATGTGCCAGTACTCGAGCGAGGACGGCTTCCCCAACGACTGGCACCTCGTCCACCTCGGAAGCCGCGCGGTGGGCGGCGCCGCGCTGGTGTGCGTCGAGGCGAGCGGCGTCACGCCCGAGGGCCGCATCACGCCGTGGGACGCGGGCATCTGGTCGGAGGCGCACGCGCGCGCATGGAAGCCGATCGCCGATTTCCTCCGCGCGCAGGGCGCCGTGCCGGGCATCCAGCTCGCGCACGCCGGCCGCAAGGCCTCGTGCGACAAGCCGTGGAACGGCGGAAGGTCGCTCGACCGCGCGCACGGCGGTTGGGAGACGCTCGGCCCCAGCGCGCTCGCGTTCGGCGAATACGCGGTGCCGCGGGCGATGACGACGGACGAGATCCGCGCGACCGTCGACGCGTTCGCCCGCGCCGCCGGCCATGCGCTCGCGGCGGGCTTCGACGTGGTCGAGGTCCATGGCGCGCACGGCTACCTGCTGCACGAGTTCGTCTCGCCGATCTCCAACCGGCGGACCGACGCGTACGGGGGCGCCTACGACAACCGCGTGCGCTTCGCGCTCGAGGTGGCGCGCGCGGTGCGCGATGCGTGGCCCGCGGACAAGCCCGTGCTCTATCGCATCTCCGCCACGGATTGGGTGGACGGAGGCTGGGACCTCGCGCAATCGATCGAGCTCGCGCGGCGGCTGAAGGCGATCGGAATCGACCTCGTCGACTGCTCGAGCGGCGGGAACGTCCACCACGCGAAGATCCCGCTCGGCCCCGGCTACCAGGTGCCCTTCGCCGAGGCGATCCGGCGCGAGGCCCGGATCCCGACCGCGGCGGTGGGCCTCATCTCGGACGCGGTGCAGGCCGAGCAGCTGGTCGCGCTGGGACAGGCGGACGCGGTCTTCCTCGCGCGCGCGATGCTTCGCGATCCGTACTGGCCGCGCCACGCCGCGAAGTCCCTCAAGGTCGAGATGCCCTGGCCGGACCAGTACAAGCGCTGCGACGTGGGACCGATGGGGTAGGGGTCAGACCCTTGGGGTCAGACCCCGAGATCATCTCCGCCGCCTTCTCCGCGATCATCACCACCGGCGCGTGCGTATTGCCCGAGACGAGCGCCGGCATGATCGAGGCGTCCACCACGCGCAGGCCGGAGACGCCGCGCACGCGAAGGGCCGGGTCCACGACCGATGCCGCGTCCGATCCCATGCGGCACGTTCCCACGGGGTGGAAGATCGTCTGGCCCTGGCGGCGCGCGAAGTCGAGCAGCGCCTCGTCGCTCGCGGCCTCGGGCCCGGGCCGATACTCGGCCGAGAGGTAGGGCGCGAGGGCACCCGTCGCGGCGAGCCGGCGCGCGTAGCGCAGCGATTCGACCGCGTAGCGGCGATCGATCTCCGCGGTCAGGTAATTCGGCCGGATCGAGGGGCGCGCGAACGGATCCGCCGAGGCGATGCGGATCGAGCCCCGAGACGCGGGCCGGAGTTGGCAGACCGAGAACGTGCAGCCGGACCACGGATGCGGCGCGCCGCCTGCGACGTCCGCGGAGAGCGTCCCGAAATGGAACTGGATGTCCGGGGTGGCCGCTCCCGGCAGGAGCCGCGCGAAGAGCCCGCCCTGGTTGATGCCCACCGCGAGCGGCCCGCGCCGGAAGAGCAGCCACTCCAGGCCGATCCGCGCGCGGCCCGAGAGCGTCCGCAGGTCGTCGTTCGTCGTGATCGGCTTCGAGACCTTGTAGATGAGGCGCAGCTGAAGGTGGTCCTGGAGGTTCTCGCCCACGCCCGGGAGGTCGGCCACGACGGGAATCCCGAAGCGCTGGAGGAGCGCGCCGGGACCGACGCCGGAGAGCTGCAGGAGCTGCGGCGTCTGGACCGAGCCGGCGGCGAGGATCACCTCGCGCGCGGCTTTCGCCACGCGAAGCGCACCGCCTTCCCGGTATTCGACGCCCACCGCTTTCGCGCCCTCGAACACGACGCGCGTCGCCTGGGCGCCGGTGCGGATGTGGAGGTTCCTGCGCCGGCGCGCCGGCCTGAGATAGCCCACCGCGGTGCTGCAGCGCAGGCCCCGGCGCGTGAAGAGCTGGTAGTAGCCCACGCCCTCCTGCCGCTCGCCGTTGAAGTCGTCGTTCCGCGCGATTCCCAGCTCGCGCGCGCCGGCGATCACGGCCTCCATGAGCTCGTGGCGCCGCCCGATGTCCGAGCACCATTGCGGGCCGTCGCCGCCGTGGAGCGCGCTCGCGCCGCGCGAGTTCCGCTCCATGCGCACGAAATACGGGAGCACGTCCCTCCAGCCCCAGCCCCCGTTGCCTTGCGCGAGCCACCCGTCGTAATCCTCCGGCTGGCCGCGGATGTAGATGAGGCCGTTGATGGAGCTCGATCCGCCGAGGCCGCGGCCGCGCGGCCAGTAGAGCCGCCGGCCGTCCATGCCGGGCTCGGGCTCCGTCTCGAATCCCCAGTTGTAGCGGGGATCGAACATCGTCTTTCCGTAGCCGATCGGGATGTGGATCCACGGCGAGCGGTCCACCGGCCCCGCTTCCAGCAGCAGCACGCGCGCGCGTCCGTCGGCGGTGAGGCGGTTCGCGAGCACGCAGCCCGCGGTGCCGCCGCCCACGACGACGTAGTCGAACATCAGGACGTGCCGGGGGAGGCGTCGAGGAGCTTCAACCGCTGCACCTTGCCCGAGGGCCCGCGGGGCAGCTCTTCCACGAACCGGATCTCCTTCGGCGCCTTGAAGGGCCCGAGGTGCTCCACGCAGAAGCCGCGAAGCTCTTCCTCCGAGCACTCCGCGCCGGCGCGGCGGATCACGCAGGCGAGGATCTCCTGCCCGTAGTGCCGGTCCGGGATTCCCACCGCGGCGGCATCGAGGACCGCGGGATGGCGCAGGAGCACCTCGTCGATCTCGCGCGGCGCGATGTTCTCGCCGCCCTTGATGATGAGCTCCTTGATGCGGCCGGTCACGAAGAAATAGCCTTCGGCGTCGCGCACGCCCACGTCGCCGGTGCGGAACCATCCGTCCGGGAAGAATGCGGCGGCGGTCGCCGCCTCGTTCTTGTAGTAGCCCGGCGTCACCTGCGGCCCGCGGATCGCGATCTCGCCCGGGGTCCCGTCCGGAAGCTCCGCGCCGCGCTCGTCCACGATGCGCGCCTCGCATCCCGACGGCCGTCCCACGGAGCCCACGCGCCGGCGGTCGCGCTCGTACGGGTTGGAGAACGCGGGCGCGACCGTTTCCGTGAGGCCCATCGTCTCGATCACGCCGACGCCGAACTTTTCCTCGAAGGCACGCAGGTGCTCGGGCGGCAGCGGCGCGGAGGCCGTGCGGCAGAAGCGCACGTGCCCGATCTCCTCGCGCGACGGCGCCTCGCGCTCGAGGAGGTAGCTCACCATCGTGGGCACCATGTTCAGCCACGTGCAGCGGTGGCGGATGGCGAGGTCCCAGAAGCGCGAGGCCGAGAACTTCGGCGGCATCGCGAGCGATCCGCCGTGCGCGAGGGGTGCCAGCATCGTCACCGCGAAGGCGTTGATGTGATAGAGCGGCAGCACGGCGGTCACGCGGTCGCGCGGTCCGAGGCGATGCTCCGCGCTGATGGCGTGCGCGTTCGCGGCGAGGTTCGCCTGCGTGAGCATCACGCCCTTGGGCTTCCCCGTCGTCCCCGACGTGTACATGAGGAGCGCGAGCGCCTCCGGGGCGACGGACGGAAGCTCCACGCCCGAATCGTCGCCGCGCTCGCCGGGGAGCGTCGTCGCTTCCGGATCCACCTCGACCACCGCGATGGCCCGCGGGATGTCGCGGACGAGCGCCCGCACCTTCGCCGCCCACTCGGGCGAGGCGAAGACCACGGTCGAGCCGCAATGCTCGATCACGTAGCGCATCTGCTCCGGCTGCGCGAGGAGGTTCACCGGGTTCACGCAATAGCCGCCCGCCATGGCGCCCAGCAGGATCCGGAGCGTCGCGATCCCGTTGGGCATCACGATCGAGACGTGCGCGCCGGGCTTGCCCGCATGGCGCGCGACGAGCGCGCCCACGCGGCGGCACGAGTCGGCGAGCTCGCCGAAGGCGAGCGTGCGGCCGCTCTCCGCCGCGATGAAGTAGGTCGCGCCCGGCTGGCGCGCCGCCTGGGATTCGACCAGCGCGGCGACGGTCCCCGGGCGCGGCGCCGGCATCAGCGGCCCCAGCGGGCGAAGTAGGAGCCCAGCAGGTCGTCCAGCGCGGGGACGCGCTCCGGGATCGGACGGGCGATGCGCGTCACGTTCATGTACTGGCGCACGTTGAGGTTGTCCGAGAAGTTGTTGCGCCCCCAGGTCCCGCAGCCCATCGAGAGCGAGACCGGGAGCCCGTTCGAGAAGCTTCCGCCGTTCCCGACGACGTGCACCTGGTTCACGATGACGCGCGCGACGGGGAGCGTGAGGCCCAGGTCCAGCGCGCGATCGTCGACCTTGCTGTGGAGCGACACCGAGTGACCCGCCCCCTGGTAGGCGTAGATGCGGCGCACGAGCTCCTTCGCCTCCCCGAAATCCGGAACGCGGTACACGGTGAGCACGGGCGAGAGCTTCTCCCCCGAAAACCGGTGCGCGGGACCCGTGCCGGACTCCTCGACCAGGAGCACGCGGGCCCGGCGCGTCGCCGGATCCGACAACCCCGCGCGTTCGGCGATCGCGGCGGCGGACTGCCCGATCACGGCGGAGGAAAGCTTCCCCTCCGGCCACATGCACGCCTCGAGGCGCTTCCTGTCGTCGCCCGCGACGGGAACGCAGCCCTGGCGCGCGAGCGCCGCAAGCATCCGGTCGGCGATCGCCTCGACCAGCACGACGCTGTTCTCCGAGGAGCAGCTGGTCGCGTTGTCGAAGGTCTTCGACTGCACGATCTTCGCGGCCGCATCCTCGACGTCCGCCGTCTCGTCCACGATGGAGGCGACGTTCCCCGCGCCCACGCCGAACGCGGGCGTCCCGCTCGCGTAGGCCGCGCGCACGTTCGCCTGCGAGCCCGTGGCGACCACGAGGTCGCACTGCCGCATGAGCTCCGCGGTCGCTTCCTTGGTGATGGGCGGCGGCAGCATCTGGACCAGGTCCCGCGGGGCGCCGACGCGGTCGAGCTCGGCGTGGATGAACTCGACCAGGCGAGCGCAGGTGGAGGCGCCCTTGGGCGAAGGTGCCACGATCACGGCGTTCCGCGCCTTGAGGCTGTTGATGATCTTGTTGGCGGGCGTGGCCGCGGGATTCGTCGAGGGCGTGATGGCGCACACCACGCCCACGGGCCGGCCGATCTCGACGATGCCGCTCGCCTTGTCCTCCGACATCACGCCGACCGTCTTCAGGCCGTGCAGGTCGCGAAGGAGTCCCAGCGTCTTCCGGTGGTTCTTGAGGACCTTGTCCTCGACGTCCCCGATGCCGGTGTCGCGCACCGCGAGCTCCGAGAGCTCCCGGTTCCGCGCGGGCTCGAGGATCGCCCACGCCGCGGCCGCGACCAGCTCGTCGATGCGCGCCTGGTCGAACCCGTCCGCGATCGCCTGCGCCGCGCGGGCGCGGCCGACGAGTCGCGCGACCTCCTGCGCGACCGGCGGGTGCGTCGCCGCGGCGCTCATGGCTTCGCCTCCTGGACCCCCTCGTCCACCGTCCCGGGGCCGCGCCGCGCGCGCATCGTCGCGCGGACATGGCGCACGAGCGGGAACGCGAGCGCGAGGATCGTGAAGGCCATCACCACGCCGCTGATCGGGCGGGTGAAGAAGATCATGGGGTCGTTCTGGTACGCGATCATGCTGGTCATGAACTGGGTCTCCGCCACCGGCCCGAGGATGCACCCGAGCACCATCGGCGCGATCGGGAAGCGATAGCGCTCGAAGAGGTACCCCACGACGCCGAAGATCACGATCATCCAGAGGTCCGTGAGGCTGTTCCGCGCGCTGTACGCGCCCACGAAGCAGAAGAGCGCGACGAAGGCCGAGGTCACCGCTTCCGGCATGCGCAGCACCCAGATGAGCGGGCGGATCGCGAAGTAGCCGAGGAGGCACATGCCGATGACCGCCGCGAACATGGACGCGAAGATCGTGTAGACCATGTCGCCGCTCGTCTGGAAGATCTGCGGCCCGGGCTGCACGCCGTGGAGGAGGAAAGCGCCGAGGATCACGGCGGTGGCGCCGCTTCCCGGGATGCCGAGCGCGAGGAGCGGGACCATGTGGCCGCCGACCGTCGCGGTGGAGGCGAGCTGCGGCGCCACGATCCCCTCCGGGATGCCCGTTCCCAGCAGGTGACGGCGCTTGCCGTACTGCGCCTCGGCGCCGTACGCCACGAACGACCCCACCGTCGCCCCCGCGCCCGGCACGATGCCGCAGAGGATGCCGATGAAGGAGCTCCTCGCGATCGTGGCCTTGAGCGCCGTGATCTCGCGCCACGCGGGAAAGCGCGTCTGCACCTTGCGGTCCCCTTCCATCGGGGGGCTCGTGAATCCCTGCTCCATCCGCGTGAGCACCTCGCCCAGGCCGTAGGCGCCCACCATGACGGTGAGGTACTCGATCCCGTCCTTCAGGATCGGGACGCCGAACGTATAGCGGTCCACGCCGTAGGTCTCGTCGACGCCCACGGTCGCGAGGAGGAGCCCGATGCACAGGCTCACCACCGCCTTCGTGAGCGAGCCGCCCGCGAGCGAGACCACGCCCGAGAGGCCGAAGAGGACGATCGCGAAGTATTCCGGCGCGTCGAAGCGGAGCGCGAACTTCGCGAACGGCACGGCGAGCGCCACCGCGGAGACCGCCGTGAGGAGCCCGCCGAAGAGCGCGGCGAGGAGCGTCCATCCCAGCGCGCGCGCGGGCTCGCCCTGGCGCGCCATCGGGTAGCCGTCCCAGAGGAGCGGAACGTCGAGGGGCTCGCCCGGGATCCGGAAGAGGATCGACGTGAAGGCGCCGCCGTACGTGCCCGAGAGGTACATCGCCGTGAGGAGAACGATCGACGGCGTGACGCCCATCCCGTAGGTGAACGGGAGCGCGAGGACCACGCCCATCACGAGGGTGAGGCCCGGGAGGACCGCGACCAGCATGCCGACCACGAGGCCCACGAAGAGCGCCGTCGCGTTCGGGATGCTCGCGAGGTGGAGGAACCCGAGGCCCAGCTGGTGCAGGACGTCTTGCATGCGCTTTCCTGGTGGGTGGCGCTAGTGGATGCCGAGAATCGACATGAGCGCGGTCGAGACCTCGCGGAAGGGACCCACGCCCAGCGGCAGCGAGACATAGACCACCTTCATGAACACGTAGACGAAAGCGAGGCTCCCCACGATGCTCGTCGTGGCGATCACGCCCCAGCGGCGGTACCGGCCCACCACCATGAACGCGGCGAGGTAGGCGACGGTGGCGAGGAAGAACCCGAGGTAGTCCATGCCCGGCACGTAGAGCGCCGTGATCAACATGCCGGCGGCGAGGAGCCGCGGGAAGCGCGGCCCCTCGTCGGCCGCGGCGGCTTCGGCCGCGGGCGCGACGGCCGCGGAGAGCGCGTGCCGTCCGATCTCGATCGCGCAGACGATCATGAGGAGGACCAGGACCGCGCGCGGCCAGAAGTCCGGCCCCAGCTGCCCCACCTTGGCCGCGGCGGCGAAGGAGCCCGCGTCGTGGTACAGGTACGCGGCCGCCGCGAGGAGGCCCGCGTACGGGAGGATCGCCTTCGCCTTGCCGCTCGACATGCGCCGGGGCTCAGACCTTCTTCATCGCGGCCTGCATGTCCGCGAGCTGGGCCTTCAGGAAGGCGACCGCCTTGTCCGCGGGAACGAAGCTGTCGCTCGCCGCGTACTGCTCCTCGAGGAACTTCTTGTACTCATCCGTCGCGGCGACCTTCGCCATCACGTCCGAGAGGAGCTTCACGCGATCGGCCGGTGTGCCGCCCTTCACGACGAACGAGCGGAACTGCGGGAGGGTGATGTCGAACCCCAGCTCCGCCGAGCACGGCACGTCCTTGAACGCCGGGAGCCGGCTCTTCGCGAAGATGATGATCGGCTTGATCTGCTTGTTGGTGATGAACTGCCGCACGTCGCCCGCCTGCTCGTAGAGCGCGTCCACGTGGCCGCCGATCACCGAGACGTAGCGCTCGCTGGGCTTGGCGTACGGCACCTCGACCACCTTGATGCCCTTCGATTCGAGGTACGAGAGCGTCATGTCGTCCACGCTCCCGAAGCCCAGCGTCGCGACCTTGAGCGTGGCGGGCTTCGCCTTCGCCTCGCGCTCGAACTGCGCCCAGTCCTTGAACCGCCCGCCCTCCGCGACGAAGAGAAAGGACGGGCACTGCATCATGATCGCGATCGGCTGGATGTCCTTGATCGTCCAGCGCGGCGACTTCCCGGCGAGGAGCGCGTTCGTGTCCGCGATGTACACCGCCATCGCGTAGCCGTCCGCCTGGTCCGTGAGGAGCTTCGCCATGCCCGTGGCGCCCGTGGCGCCCGGCACGTTCACCACGGGAAGCGACGTCTTCAGGAAAGGCTCGCCGATCTTCGCCGTCAAGCGCGCGAGCTGGTCCGCGCCGCCGCCCGGGCCCCAGGGCACGATCACGTCGATCGGGCGCGTCGGGAATTTTTCCTGCGGCCAACCGGCGCGGGGTGCCAGCGCGAGCGTGGATGCGGCGATGAGGAGCGATCGGCGCGTGATGCTGCGGGGTTTGCGGTCGTCCATTCTCATTCCTCCGTTGCGTTGTGGTTGCCGCGGCTCCAGGGCGGTTTCAAGGATGCCATGGCCGCGCCGTTTGTGCCGTCCATGCGCCCTTGCAATAATGGCGGCGATGCCCATGGACGTCCTGGAGCGGTTCTTCGAGCGCGCGCGCGCGCGGCGCGCCCGCATCGTGCTGCCCGAGACGGGCGACGAGCGCATCGTGGAAGCGGCGCGGCGGCTTCGCTCCGAAGGCCTCGCGGAGCCGATCCTCCCGCCGCCGCCCCAGGACGACCCGCGTTTCGACGAGTATGCCGCCCTCTGGCCGGGCAACCCGAAGATCGCGCGGCGAGCGGTCGCGAAGCCCCTCTTCCACGCCGGCATGATGGTGAGGGCGGGGCACGCGGACGCCCTCCTCGCGGGCGTGGCCAACCCCACCGCGCGCGTGATCGAGGCGGGCATGATGACGATCGGGCTGGCACCCGGCATCCGCACCCCTTCGAGCTTCTTCCTCATGGTGCTGGGCGAGCGCGTCCTGCTCTATGCCGACTGCGCGGTGAACCCGGACCCGGACGCGGACATGCTCGCCGACATCGCGATCGCGTCGGCCGCGAGCCGGCGCGCGCTCGTGGGGGACCTGCCCCGCGTGGCGCTCCTCTCCTTCTCCACGCACGGAAGCGCCAGCCACCCGCGGGTCGAGAAGGTCGTGCGCGCGCTCGCCCTCGCGCGCGAGCGGGAGCCCGCGCTCGCGATCGACGGCGAGCTGCAGGCGGACGCGGCGCTCGTGGAGAGCATCGCGCGGCGGAAGGTGGGCCGCGAGAGCGCCGTCGCGGGCCGCGCGAACGTCCTCGTCTTCCCGGACCTGGACGCCGGCAACATCGCGTACAAGCTCACGCAGCATCTCGCGGGCGCGCGCGCCGTGGGCCCGATCCTGCAGGGCTTCGCGCGTCCCGTGAGCGACCTCTCGCGCGGGGCGAGCGTGGACGACATCGTCGCCACCGCCGTCGTGCTGCTCGCGCAGGTCCCGCACTAGCGCGCCTCCATCGGGACGTACGGCCGCGGCTCCGGGCCGTTGTAGAGCGTGAGCGGCCGGATGAGGATGTTCGACTCCATCTGCTCCAGCACCTGCACCGTCCATCCCGGCACGCGTCCCACGGCGAAGATCGGCACGAAGAGGTCCGGCGCGATGCCGTTGAGGTAGTAGACGACGCCCGCGTAGAAATCGACGTTCACGTTCACGCCGTGGCGCGCGTAGGGCTTCATCGCCTCGACCAGCGCGGCGAGGATGCGGAACCACTGCGGCTGCCCCATCTCCACCGAGAGCTTCTCGACGCCCGCCCGCATGTGGCGCGCGCGCGGGTCCTCGGCCTTGTAGACGCGGTGCCCGAATCCCATGATCGCCTCGCGGTTCGAGCGTTTCGTCTTCACGTACTGCGCCGCGTTCGCCGGGTCGCCGATCTCCTGCGCCATCTTCATCACGTTCTCGGCGGCCCCGCCGTGCGCGGGACCGGAGAGCGCCGCGATCGCCGCCGTGATCGCCGCGTGGAGGTTCGCCTCGGTGCCGGCCACCACCCGCGCGGTGAAGGACGACGCGTTCGCCCCGTGCTCCGCGTGGAGGATCATGTCCGTGTCCATCAACCGCGCCGCGTCGGCGCTCGGGCGCGCCCCCTTCAGCATGTAGAGGAAATTCGCCGCGTGCGGGAGCGACGGGTCCGGCGCCACGGGCGCGCGGCCGTTCCGGATGTGCTCGTGCGCGGCGACGATCATCGGCACCTGGGACGAGAGCCGGATGCCCTTCCGGCGGGTCGCTTCCGGCGAGTTGTCCGCGACGTCCGGATCGAACGCCGCGAGCGCCGAGACGGCGGTGCGGAGCACGTCCATCGGGTGCGCCGACTTCACGAGGCGGATCAGCTCGTGGATCGGCGGGGGCAGCACGCGCGCGGCGGCGAGCTCCCCGGCGAAGCCCGCGAGCTGGGCCTGCGACGGAAGCTCCCCGTGGAGGAGGAGGTAGCACGTCTCCTCGAACGTGGAGCGTTGGGCGAGGTCGTGGATCGAGTAGCCGCGATAGCGCAGCTCCCCGGCCTTGCCGTCGATGTCGCACACCCGCGAGCGGTCGAAGTAGACGCCCTTCAGGCCGCGGTGGAGGTCGACCTTCTGCGTGGTCGTTCCTGCTTCCATGTCCGCCTCACTCGAAGGTGGCTGCGATGGCCGCGGCGGCCTCGGTGAGCCGCGGCACGAAATCGATGGCGCGCTGGAGCGGCAGCCGCGCGGTCGCCGCGTGCACCGCGACCGCGGCCACGGCGTGGCCCGCCACGACCACCGGGACCGCGACGCAGGCCACGCCCGCCACGAATTCCTCGTTGTCCAGCGCATACCCGGCGGCGACCACGCGGTCCAGCTCCTTCGCGAGGAGTCCGCGGTCCGTGAGGGTGTGCGCCGTGAAGCGGGGGAGCGGCATCGCCGCCGCGAGCGCATCGCGCTCGGCCGCGGGAAGGGACGCGATGAGGAGCTTGCCGCTCGCGCTGCAGTGCGCGGGCACCGTCCCGCCCACCGGAAGGTGCAGCCGAAGCGGCCATTCCGCCTCGACGCGGTCGAGGTACACGACCTCGCCCCGCCGCAGCATCGCGAGGTTGCAGGTCTCGCCCACGTCCGCCACGAGCTGCCGGAGGATCGCGTGCCGGAGGGTCGCGACCGCATCGTTGGTGAGGATCGAGAGACCCATCGACGCGAGGCGCGGTCCAACCGCATAGGCACGGCCCGCCGGCTCCCGCTGCACGTAGCCCGCGTCCTCGAAGAGGGCGAGCGTGCGGTGGAGCGAGGGCTTCGGGAGCCCCGTCGACTGCATGAGCTCCGAGAGCGACACGGGGCCGCCGGCGCGCACGAGGGCCTCGAGCACCGACAAGGCCTTGAGCGTGGACGAGTTTTCCAGGGCGGCGTCGCGCCGGGCCCGGTCGGTCGTGTCGATCACGGTCGCCATGGCCGCCAGCGTAGTCCAAAAGATTCCGCCCATGCAACAGATTCGTTCCGGAGGCTGGAACCCACCCTTGCACGGCGCCTTGGCGTGGGATAGTGTTCCGGCAATCGAGACCAGGCATTCCGCTGCGAGGAGACGACCATGAACGACATGTCCCGGGGCAACCGCGAGGTGGTGCGCGGCAAGGTGAAGATGACGCCGTCGGAGGCGCTGGTGGAAACCATGGTCGCGCAGGGCGTGACCGACATCTTCGGGATCGTGGGCTCGGCGTACATGGACGCGCTCGACATCTTCCCCGCCGCGGGCATCCGCTTCATCCCGGTCGCCCACGAGCAGGGGGCCGTCCACATGGCGGACGGCTATTCGCGCGTCTCCGGCCGGCATGGCGTCTGCATCGCGCAGAACGGGCCCGGCGTCACGAACTTCGTGACCGGCGTCGCCGCCGCGTACTGGGCGCACTCGCCGGTCGTGGTCATCACCCCCGAGACGGGCTCGGGCACGCTCGGCCTCGGCGGCTTCCAGGAGACCGAGCAGCTCCCGATCTTCTCCAAGATCACCAAGTACCAGGGGCACTTGAACAACCCGAAGCGGATGGCGGAGATCACCGCGCGCTGCTTCGACCGCGCCATGCTGGAGATGGGCCCCACGCAGCTGAACATCCCGCGCGACTATTTCTACGGCGACATCGAGTGCGAGATCCCGGCGCCCATCCGCATCGGCCGGGGCGCGGGCGACGAGGCGGCGCTGGACGAGGCCGCCAAGCTCCTCGCGAGCGCGAAGTTCCCCGTGATCCTCGCGGGCGGCGGCGTGATCATGAGCGAGGGCACCCGCGAGGCGGTGGCGCTCGCCGAGGCGCTCCACGCGCCGGTCGCGGAGAGCTACCTGCACAACGACGCCTTCCCCGCCTCGCATCCGCTCTGGGTGGGCCCCCTCGGCTACCAGGGCTCGAAGGCCGCGATGAAGCTCATCTCCAAGGCGGACGTGGTCCTGGCGCTCGGCACGCGCCTGGGGCCGTTCGGGACGCTTCCGCAATACGGCATGGAGTACTGGCCCGCGAGCGCGAAGATCATCCAGGTCGACGCGGACCCGCGCATGCTGGGCCTGGTGCGGCCGATCTCGGTCGGCATCAACGGCGACGCGCGCGCGGCCGCGGCGGCGCTCGTGGCGCGGTTGAAGGGCAAGTCGCTCGCGTGCCAGCAGAACAAGGCGGAGCGCGAGGCGGCCATCAGGTCGGAGAAGGCGGCATGGGAGAAGGAGCTCGAGGGATGGACCCACGAGACCGACCCCTACTCCGTCGAGATCTCCAAGGGCAGCGGCCACATGCACCCGCGCCAGATGCTGCGCTCGCTCGAGCGCGCGATGCCGAAGGGCGCGATGGTCTCGACCGACATCGGCAACATCTGCTCGGTCTCGAACTCGTACCTTCGCTTCGACGAGCCGCGCTCGATGCTCGCGGCGATGAGCTTCGGCAACTGCGGCTATGCCTTCCCGGTCGCCTGCGGCGCGAAGGTCGCCCGTCCGGACCGCCCCGCGATCGCCTACGTGGGCGACGGCGCGTGGGGCATCAGCTTGAACGAGCTCCTCACCTGCGCCCGCGAGAAGATCGGCGTGACGGTCGTCCTCTTCAACAACGGCCAGTGGGGCGCCGAGAAGAAGAACCACGTGGACTTCTACTCGCGCCGCTACCAGGGCGTGGAGCTGGAGAACCCGAGCTGGGCGGCGGTCGCGAGATCCTTCGGCTGCGACGGGGTCGTCGTGGACAAGGTGGGCGACGTGGGCGCGGCGCTCCAGGAAGCGGTGCGCCGCCAGGCCGACGGCAAGACCACGGTGCTCGAGATGATGGTCACGAAGGAGCTGGGCGACCCGTTCCGCCGCGACGCGCTCTCGAAGCCCGTGCGCCACCTCGCGAAGTACAAGTCCTACGTCTGAAGGCGGGAACGGCGATGATCGACCTCTACTACTGGACCACGCCCAACGGCCACAAGGTCACGCTCTTCCTCGAGGAGGCCGGGCTCGAGTACAAGATCCATCCCGTGAACATCGGGAAGGGCGAGCAGTTCCAGCCGGCATTCGTCGCGATCTCGCCCAACAACCGGATCCCCGCGATCGTCGACAACGCGCCCGCGGACGGGGCCAGGCCCATCAGCGTCTTCGAGTCCGGCGCGATCCTCCTCTACCTCGCGGGAAAGATCGGGAAATTCATCCCGAAGGACCTGCGCGGCCAGGTGACCACGCTCGAGTGGCTCATGTGGCAGATGGGCGGCCTCGGGCCCATGGCCGGGCAGAACCACCACTTCGCGAACTACGCGCCGGTGAAGATCCCCTACGCGATCGACCGCTACGTGAAGGAGACCTCGCGCCTCTACGCCGTGCTCGACAAGCGGCTCGCGGGCCGCGACTTCATCGCGGGGCGCGAGTACACGATCGCGGACATGGCGTGCTACCCGTGGGTGATGCCGGATCGCCAGGGCCAGGACATCGAGGACTTCCCGAACCTCAAGCGCTGGCTCGCGGCGATCCGCGCGCGGCCGGCGACGGCGCGCGCCTACGCGCTCGTGAAGCAGGTGAACCCGCAGGCGGGCGGCATCCGCACCGAGGCGGAGCGGAAGGTGCTCTTCGGGCAGGACCGCAGCGTCGTGAAGTGACGCGGCGCCCTAGTCCGCGGTCTTCAGCTCCTCGTTGATCTGCGTCATCGCCTTGTTGTAGTTGTCGGCGGCGGCGTTGGCGGCATCCTGGTTCGCCTTCATCGCGGCCTGGCGCTCGTCGATGTACGCCTTCATGCACTCCTGGTAGGTCTTCACGTCGCGCTTGAAGCGCTTCATCGCGAAGTCGTCCTCGCGCATCTGGCGGCCCGGCGCGTGGGGCGCCTGCGCGCACTGCGGGGCGGGAACGTTCGGCGCGTCCGCGGCGTGCGCGGCGAAGGCGGCCGCGGCGAGCGCGGCGGCGAGAGAGAGACGGATCATGGTGCGGCCTTTCGTGCGGATATTTTCGACGGCGCGTAGCTTACCCGATTCCGGCCGTTAGTCCGGCACGGGCACCGTGTAGTTCAGCGCGAGGCGCCCGCCGTCCGGATAGATCGTCTGGCCCGTGACGTAGGAGGCGTCGTCGCTCGCGAGGAACACGGCGACGCGGGCCACTTCGTCCGGATCGCCCAGGCGGCCCAGGGGCGTCCGCCCGAGGATCTTGCGTTCCGCCTCGCGGTTCCCGAGCACCGCCGTCTTCGCGAGCTCGGTGAGGATGGTGCCCGGCCCGATCGCGTTCACGCGGATGCCGTGGCGCGCGAGCGAAAGCGCCATCACCTTCGTGAGCTGGTTGATGCCGCCCTTGGAGACCACGTACGGCACCTGGTCCGGGATCGCAACGACGGCATTCACGCTGGACATGTTCACGATGGCGCCGCCGCCTCCCTGGCGCACCATCTGGCGCGCGGCGGCCTGCCCCGCGAGGAAGACGCCCTTCAGGTTCACCGCGATCACGCGGTCGAAGTCCGCCTCCGCGAGATCGAGGAAATCGGCGGCGTGCACGATCCCCGCATTGGCGACGAGGATGTCCAGCCGGCCGAACGCGGAGAGGGCCTGCGCGACCGCCGCGTCGACCTCGCTTTTCCGGCGCACGTCGCAGGCCACGAAACGGGCACCGGCGCCCTCCGCCTGCAGGCTTTCCGCCGCCGCACGGCCGGCCTCCCCGTTCGCGTCGGCGAGGACCACCTTCGCGCCCTCGCGCACGAAGGCGCGCGCGCAGGCGAGCCCGATGCCCTGCGCGGCGCCCGTCACGAGGGCGATCTTTCCGGCGAGGCGCATGGCGTTACTTCTTCGCGTCCGGGATCCTGCCCAGGGGCGTGAGGTCGAGCGATTCTTCCGCGGGCGCCTTGGCGGCCTTCGGAGCCTCCGACGACACCGCCTGCGCGATCTCGCCGCAGAACGGGGCCTCGCCCGCGGGGCAGCTCGCCTTCGCGCGCGAGTACACCGCGTCGCGATCGTCCTTCCCCGCACCCTTCAGGTGGGCCAGCACGAAATCCCGGTAGCCCGGGTCGTCCCGCATCGCGTGCGCCAGCTCCTGCGGGCTCTTCCAGTCGACGGCGAGCCGCAGCACGGCGTCCGTGAAGACGTCCGCGTCCTCGCCCGAATCGCAGTGGCGCCAGTCCCGCCACGCCTTGTGGAGCTGCTCCCAGCCCACGACGCGGTCGATGGCCTTCGAGGCCGCGGCGGCGTCCGCCTTGCTGCACGGCCGGTCCGCGGCCCCGGCCGAGACCGAGGCCGAGAGCAGGACTGCCGCGACGATCACCGGGATGCGCATGCCGTCCCCTTTCAAGCCGCCATCCCCGGGCGCCGCCCGGACCGGTCGAGCCGGGCGCGGATCGCGCCCGCGATTCCCGCGGCATCGAGGCCGCACTCGGCGAGGAGCTGCGCGTGGTCGCCGTGCTCCACGAAGCGGTCCGGAAGTCCCAGGCGCAGCACCGCGACCGCGAGCCCGTCCGCCGCGATCACCTCCTCCACCGCCGAGCCCGCACCCCCGGCCGCGGCGTTCTCCTCGACGGTGACCACGAGCTCGTGCGTGGTCGCCATGCGGAAGACGAGATCGCGGTCGAGCGGCTTCACGAACCGCATGTTCACGACCGTGGCATTGAGCTCGGCGCCCGCGTCGAGCGCCGGCTTCACCATCGAGCCGAAGGCGAGGATCGCGACGCGCTTCCCCTCGCGGCGCACGTCGCCGCGGCCCACGGGAAGCGCCGTCATCTCCGCGCGCACCGCCGCACCGGGGCCGGTGCCGCGCGGGTAGCGGACCGCGGACGGCGTGGGAAGGGTGAACGCGGTGTGCAGCATCTGCCGGCATTCGTCCTCGTCCGAGGGCGCCATCACGGTCAGGTTCGGGATGCAGCGCAGGTACGAGAAATCGAAGGCGCCGTGGTGCGTGGGGCCGTCCGCGCCGACGAGGCCCGCGCGGTCGAGCGCGAAGACCACGGGCAGGTTCTGCAGCGCCACGTCGTGGATCAGCTGGTCGTAGGCGCGCTGCAGGAACGTGGAGTAGATCGCGACCACCGGCTTCAATCCCTCGACCGCCATCCCCGCGGCGAAGGTGACCGCGTGCTGCTCCGCGATGCCCACGTCGAAATAGCGGTCCGGGAATTCCTGCGAGAAGCGCACGAGGCCGGAGCCCTCGCGCATCGCGGGCGTGATCGCCATCAACCGCGGATCCGCGCGGGCCATGTCGCAGAGCCAGTCCCCGAAGACCTGGGTGTAGGTCGGGCGCGGGCGGGCGTCCTCCGCGGGCTTGGGCTTCACGATGCCGATGCCCGGGTCGAACTTCCCCGGGCCGTGGTAGGCGATCGGGTCGTCCTCCGCGAGCTTGTAGCCGTGGCCCTTCCGCGTCACGACGTGGAGGAACTGCGGGCCGTCGAGCCGCTTCACGTTCTGGAGCGTGTCGACGAGGACGTCCAGGTTGTGCCCGTCGATCGGCCCGGTGTAGTTGAAGCCGAACTCCTCGAAGAGCGTGGACGGCGTGATCATGCCCTTCGCGTGCTCCTCGAAGCGCTTCGCGAGCTCCTTCATCGCCGGGGCCGCGGAGAGCATCTTCTCGGCCACGCCGCGGGTGGCCGCGTAGAAGCGCCCGGACATGAGCTTCGCGAGGTAGTTGTTGAGGGCACCCACGTTCTCCGAGATCGACATGTCGTTGTCGTTCAAGACCACGATCACGTTTGCGCCGCTCTGCTTCGCGTTGTTCAGGGCCTCGAAGGCCATGCCGCCCGTCATCGCGCCGTCGCCGATCACCGCGACCACCCGGCGATCGATCCCGAGGCGCTGCGCGGCGACCGCCATGCCGATCGCCGCCGAGATCGAGGTGGACGAGTGCGCGGTGCCGAAGGCGTCGTACGGGCTTTCCTCGCGCCGCGGGAAGCCCGCGATGCCGCCCTTCTGCCGCAGGCGCCGCATGCCCTCGCGCCGCCCGGTGAGGATCTTGTGCCCGTAGGTCTGGTGGCCCACGTCCCAGATGAGGCGATCCTCCGGCGTCCGGAAGACGTAGTGGAGCGCGATGGTGAGCTCCACCGTGCCCAGGTTGGCCGAGAGGTGCCCGCCGGTCGCCGAGACGGACTCGACGATGAACGCCCGGAGCTCCGCGGCGAGCCGCACGAGATCGCGCCGCTCGAGGCGCCTCAGCTGCGCCGGATCGTCGATCGACTCGAGGAGGGGAAAGGAGGCGCCCATGGAAACGCCCATTCTAGCGCGCCCCGCCCCCCAAGACCCCAGTCCCATTGACGGCGGCCGCGCGTTGCCGGAACCTCCCCGGGTTACCAGGGAGAACGACAATGGACATGCCCGTGATGGCGGTCGAGCCGGTGACGCTCCCCGGCAAGTCGATCCGCCTGGAGCCGCTCGCGCCTTCGCACGTTCCGGACCTGGACTACGCGTGCCGGGACCCGGAGGACGGCCGCCGGACGATCTGGCGCTACCTCCTGGACGCCCGGGTGTATCGCGAGAAGGGGATGGCGGGCCTCGTCGCGGAGCTCCTGGAGCGGCGCGAGGACGGCACGGACCTCCCCTTCGCGATCATCGACGTGAAGACCGGCCACGCATGCGGCACCACGCGCTTCATGGAGATCCAGCCGGAGAACCGCGTGGTCGAGATCGGCACCTGGATCGGCCTCGACTTCCAGCGCGAGGGGATCAACCTCGAGAGCAAGTACCTCATGCTCAAGCACGCCTTCGCCCGGCTGAACGCGATGCGCGTGCAGTTCAAGATCGACCACCGGAATTTCGCCTCGATCGACGCGATCGAGCGCATCAAGGCCATGAAGGAAGGGATCGCGCGCAACCACATCGTGCTGCATGACGGCACGCCGCGCTCCTCGGTGATCTACTCGATCCTCGACACGGAATGGCCCGCGGTGGAGGTCCACCTCGAGAGCCTCATGGCGCGCGCGGCCCGGTGACCGGCGGCTCGCGCTCGCAGCTCTGGGTCGCGGCGGGCGTGGTGGGCTTCGCGGTCGCGATGGCCTGCCTCCTGCTGGGCTTCAAGCATCGCGCCGCGCTGGAGGGCCTGCAGCGCGCGCGGCTGGCCCTCGTGGCGGACGAGATGCGGGACGTGGTCGAGCGAAACCTCGGCTTCGGCATGGCGTTCGGCGAGATCGCGACGCTCCCGGACGTGCTCGTCTCCACGCGGAACACCGAGGAGCTCATCACCGGGATCGACGTGGTCGATCCGTCGGGGAAGGCGATCTACTCGACCGATGCGGCGCGGCGCGGGCTCTTGCCGGAGCACCCGGATGGCGAAGCCCTGAGCGAGGCCGTCGTGCGCAATCCCTTCGGCGTGGAGCTGGGACGGGTGTCGGTCCGCTACCGCCTGGACCGCCTCCAAGCCTCGAGCGCGGCATTCGCGGGGTTCATCGCCGTGCGGGGGCTCGCGGTGGCGATCCTCGGGACGCTCGCGCTCTTCCTAGCGCTTCGCGCGATCCACGCGCGCTTCGCCCGGCACTCCCCGGCGAGCGTCACGCAGGCGCTCGGGCGGCGCTACCGCGTCGCGGCACTCGCCGCGGTCGTGCTCGCGGTCACCGCCTCGATCCTCGCCTGCGCCGCGATCGCCTATTCGTCGTTCCGCGACGAGCTCGGGCCCGAGGCGCTGCGGAAAGCCGAGACCGTCGGCCGCGCGGTCGACGCGCTCGCCCAGAAGGCGATGCGCTGGCAGCTTCCGCTGGAGAAGCTCCCGGGCATGGAGGACCTCTTCGACTCGCTCGAGCGGCAGAACCCGGAGATCACGTGGATAGCGCTCCGCGCGGACGATCGCGTGCTCGTCGGCCGCGGCAATCCCGCGCACGGGACGCTCGCCGGGAACCACGTGGAGCTTCCGATCATCACGATGGCGGACCCGGCGGTGCTCGAGATCGCGGTGGACCCCGCGTGGGTCGCGCGGCTCTTCCGCGAGATGGCGCTCGACCTCGCCGTGATCCTCCTCGTCTCGCTCGTGATCTCGTTCGAGCTCGCGGTCTACCTCACCGGCGCGGGCGCCTTCCGCGCCGCGGCGCCGGACCCGGCCGTCTCGGCCCTGGGCGCCATGCGCGCGCCCTTCTTCCTCTTCCTCTTCTCGGAAGACCTGTCGCGCTCGTTCCTGCCGCTCTTCGCGGGCGCGCTGCCGGTGGGCCCGTTCGCGATCCCGCCCAACCTGGTCGTGAGCCTTCCCATCGCGCTCTTCATGCTGATCGTGGCGCTCTCGCAGCCGGGGCTGGGCGCCTGGAGCGAGCGGATCGGGCGGCGCCGTGCGTTCCTCGCGGGCGGCATCATCGGAGCCGCCGCGCACCTCGGGAGCGCCTTCGCGGGGTCGCTCGCGCAGCTCCTCGCCATCCGCTCCTTCGCGGGCTTCGCGTGGGCGGTCGCCTTCGTGGCGGCCCAGGGGCTCGTGATCGACAACACGGACCGGGGAACGCGCACGCGGGGGCTCGCGGTCTTCGTGGGCATCATCATGGCGGCCTCGATGTGCGGCCCGCCCATCGGCGGCCTCCTCGCGGACGGACTGGGCGCGCGCTGGACGTTCGCGGTCGCCGCCGCGCTCGCCGCCGGTGCGACGCTCCTCGCCTGGCGCGACCTCCCGCGCCTCGCCGGCCCCGCGCGCGCGCCGGTGCGCACCGGCATGAGCGACTATGCCGCGGCCCTCGCGAATCCGCGCTTCGCGGCGCTCCTCGCCCTCGCGGCGATCCCGGCCAAGGTGATCGTGATCGCGTTCTGCTTCTACCTCGTGCCGCTCTACGTCGCGCAATCGGGCCACAACGCCGCGATGGCCGGCCGCCTGATCATGCTCTACTCGGTGATGATGGTGCTCCTCGTGCCGGTCGCGACCGAGGCGGTCGAGCGCCTGCAGCGCCGCCACGCCTCGCGCCCGCACGCGGCCTTCGTGGCCGCCGGCCTCGCCCTCTCCGGGCTCGCGGGCCTCCTCATGCTCCTGCCGCTGGGGCTCGCCGGCGCCGCCGCCCTGGTCCTCCTGCTGGGCGTGGCCCAGGCGCTCTCGATCGCGCCGCAGGCCGCGCTCGTGGCCGAGGTGAACGCGGGACGTGCCGCGGGGCTGGGAGAGAGCGCGGTCTATGGCGTCTACCGCCTGGTCGAGCGGCTCGGGAACGCCATGGGACCGGTGATCGCCGCCTTCCTCCTGCAGCTCGCCGGCTTTCCGTTCGCGTTCGCCGCGATCGGCGGCGCGGTCCTCGCGTGCGCGATCGCGTTCTATGCCCTCTTCCGCGAGCCCGCGGCGGTTCCCGTGGGGGTGGCGCCGTGAAGCGCCGCGCCGCGCTCGCCGCGCTCGCTTCCGCCGCGGCCGGGGCATGGGCGCCGCGGTCGAATGCGGCGCGGCCGTGGCGCATCTACATGGTGACCTGGCGCGGCATGACCGACGTGGAGCGCGGCTTCGAGGGCTATTTCACGCAGCGCGGGATCCCGGTCGAGTACACCTGGCGCGACGCGGGGCAAAGCCCCGCCCGCGTGGCGGAATTCGCGCGGGAGGCGCGCGAGCTCCATCCCGACCTCGTCTACACCTGGGGCACGTCCGCCACGCTCGGCATGGCGGGAACGCACGACGCGCCTCTGCCGGCGGCCGCCCCCATCGTCTTCGCGCTCGTGGCGGACCCCGTCGGCTCGAAGATCGTGCCGCGGCTCGCGGGCCAAGGCCGCGACGTGACCGGCGTCTTCCACGTGGCGCCGCTCGCGGCGCAGCTGCGCGCGATGCGCGCGTACCGGCCCTTCAAGCGGCTGGGCGTCCTCTACAACGGCGCGGAAGCGAATTCGGTGGCGGTCGCCAACGCGCTCGACGCGGAGCTCGCGCGCGACGGCGGCGAGCTCCTGCGCACGTCGTTCGCATCCGGCGCGGACGGGCGACCGCTGGGCGACGGCATCGAGGAGCGCATCCAGCGGCTCCACGCGCGCGGGGCGCAATGGCTCTATCTCGGTCCCGACACATACCTTTTCACGCAGATCGACCGCGTGGCGGCGGCCGCGCGCGAGGAACGGCTCCCGACCTTCGCGACGACGGAGTCGCTGATCGATTCGCCGGCGCCGGTCCTCGCGGGCCTCGTGTCGCGCTACCGCACGATCGGGGCGTTCGCCGCGTACAAGGCGGAGCAGATCCTCGCCGGGCACAAGCGGGCGCGCGAGCTGCCCGTGGAGACGCTCTCCCGCTTTTCGTTCATCGTCCGGGTGGAGGTCGCACGGGCGCTCGACGTCCTCCCGCCCGTGACGCTCCTCAACTTCGCGGAGTTTCGTTGACGCCGCGCGCGGGACAGGGATAGACCGCGGAGACGCGATTGTCCGCGGTGAGGGCCTGCAGGAGATAGGGCGGATTGTCCGAGGCGGGCCGGCGGCGCACGTCGAACCGGGCGTTGCGCTCGAAGCGCAGGAACCCGCGCACCGGGATCGCGACGTGCGCGAGGGGCGGCTTCCTTGGATCGGCGGACGATACGACACCGCACTTGATCCCGAGCACGGCCGCGCCCTGGGCGCCGGGCGGCCGCACCTCCGCCTCGAAGAGCGCGAAGCCCTCGTCGCCGATCCGGTCCGGATTGCAGTCCGCATTCTTGGGGTTGCAGCAGAACTCGCGGCCGGGACCCACCGTCTCGGCGAAGAGCTTCGGGACGGCGAGGCCTTTCAGCGCGATCACCGTCGCGCGAACCGAGGCGTCCGGCAGGGCGTTCCTCACGCAGTACGCCATGGCTTCGCGCGATGCGACGAGCGCACCGACGAGGAGCAGGGCATGGAGGGCGGCGCGCATGGCGAATGCACGCATGGTACGCGACCGGGGGGGCACGTAGAATGCGGCAAAGGTCCTACGACCAGGGGCGGCTAGGCAATGGGGAGAGCGGGCGCCAACATGAGCGTGCAGACGTCCGATGCTTCCCCCAGGCCCATGACCGTCCTCGTCGTCGACGACCACCCGCTCTTCCGCGAGGGCCTGCGCCAGGTGCTGCAGGGGCTCGCCGGGGAGACGCGCGTGATCGCGGAGGGCGACGCGGAGAAGGCGCTCGCCGCCGTGCACGAGATCGCGGACCTGGACCTGGTCCTCCTCGACCTCTCGATGCCGGGGATGAACGGGTTCACCGCCGTCCAGCGCTTCTCGCGGGAGGCGCCCGGCGTGCCCGTGGTGATCATCTCCGCGCACGAGGAGCCCGCGGACGTCCGCCGCGCGCTCTCGCTGGGCGCGCTCGGCTACATCCCGAAATCGACGCCGCCCAACATCCTCCTCGATGCGCTGCGCCTCGTGATGGGCGGGGGCGTGTACGTCCCGCCGCTCTTCCTCCACGCGACCCGGCAGGCGGGAGCGCCCGCCGCGCCGCCGGCGGTCCAGGGCGAGCTCTCCGGCGACGGCGTCCTCACCGGCCGGCAGGCGGACGTCCTGGTCCTCCTCTCGCAGGGCAAGAGCAACAAGCTCATCGCGCGCGACCTCGAGCTCTCGGAGAAGACGGTGAAGGCGCACGTGACGGCGGTCTTCCGCGCGCTGGGCGTCGTGAACCGCACCCAGGCCGCGATCGCCGCGCGGCGCCGGGGGCTCATCAAGTAACCGATTCGGCGCCCGCCTCGCGCAGGAGCGATCCGACGAGCGCGCGCATGCGCGCGGCGTTCACCGGCTTGTGGAGGAGCGGAAGGCCGCTCGCGCGCGCCTCCTTCAGGCGCTCGGGCCCCGTGTCGCCGGTGATGAGCGCGGACGGGATCTCGGCGTTGAACTCGTCGCGGATCGCGCGGATCACCTCGATGCCGCTCTCGCCGTTGCGCAGGCGATAGTCGCAAAGGACGATGTCCGGCGTGCGGGGCGCGGTCGCGAGCTTCCCCAGGATCATCGCGCCGGACTCCGCGCACGCGACGTCGAGCCCCCACCCGGAAAGCATCGCGGTCATGGCCTCGAGCACCATGCGATCGTCGTCGATCACGACGGCGAGGCGGCCGCGGAGCGACTCGAAGCTGCCGGGGACGGGCGCCGCCTCCAGCGCGACGGCGTCCTCCTTCCGGCCGCCCGCGACCTGCACGCGGAAGACCGAGCCGCGGCCGGGAACGGAGCGCACGTCGACGGCGTGGCCCAGGAGCTCCGCGAGGCGCTCCACGATCGCGAGGCCCAGGCCCAGTCCCTTCTCGCGGTCGCGCTCCGGGTTGTCCAGCTGGATGAACTCGCGGAAGACCTCGCGCAGCTTGTCCGTCGGGATTCCGCGGCCGGTGTCCCACACCTCGATCCGGAGCGCGCCCTCCGGCCCGCGCCGGCAGCCGACGAGGATGCGTCCCGCGCGCGTGTAGCGCACGGCGTTGGAGATGAGGTTCCCCACGATCTCCTCGAGGAGCACGGGATCCGAGCGCACGTAGCCCGCGCACGGACGAACGACGAGCGCCAGGCCCTTGCCCGCGGCCTGCGGGCCGTATTCCGTCCGCATGCGATCCAGCACGCGCGCCACCGGAAAGGTCGCCACGCGCGGCTCGACCACGCCCGCGTCCAGCCGCGAGATGTCGAGGAGCGCGTTGAAGAGCGCGTCCATGGCGTTGAACGACTCGCCGATGTTGTCGACGAGCTTCCTTTCGCGTTCGCCGAGCTTTCCCTGGCGCAGCGCCTGCAGGAAGAGTCCCAGCGCGTGCATCGGCTGGCGCAGGTCGTGGCTCGCCGCGGCGAGGAAGCGGCTCTTCGCGAGGTTCGCCCGCTCCGCCGCGTCCTTCCGGTCGCGCAGCTCCCCCACGAGGGCCACGTTCTGGAAGCGCAGGCGCAGCGTCTCGATGAACGCACGGTTCAACGTCACCGCGAAGCGCGTGACGATGGGGAGGTAGAGGAGCAGCATCAGCCCGATCACGAAGCGCGTGTTGTCGTCCTTGCTGAGGAAGAGGAGCGCGTTCGGGACCACGGCGGGATAGAAGAACGCGAGGAACGGCGGCAGGTAGGTCGCCGAGGCGAAGGCGACGCTCGAGCCCACGATCGCCGCGGTGGCCGCGACCATGATCTGGTAGTCGATCGAATCCGGCGTGTGGAGGAGGAGCGAGCTCAATCCCCAGAGGCCGCCCGCGAGGAAGGATCCCGCCGTCACGAACTGGCCCCAGCGGCGCACCTCCTCGCCCTCCGGCTTCCTGCGGCGATAGGCCGCGTAGAGCGCGCCCAGCCCCGCGGAGACCACGAACATGCCCGCGAGCCAGGTCGCCCACACCCGCGCGGGGATGAGGTCGCGCACCACGAAGCAGAGGAGCGTCGCGCCCACGAGCCCGGCGGCGAAGGCGATCGGCAGGTTCCCGTAGCTGCTGCGCACCTGCTCGGCGAGGATCAGCGTCCGGCGCGGATCCGATCCCACGGCCGCGCGCGCGATCTCCGGCCGCCCGCTCGAGGCGCGGTCCGCCGGGAGCGCGACCGGCGCCGCGGAGACGCGGTTCGCGCCCGCCGCCTTCGCCGCCCGCAGCCGCAGGTCCGCCTCCGCGAGGAGGCGCTCCGGCGTGGATCCGGACCCCGCTTCCGCCACGCCCGCGCTCACGGTCACCTTGAGCCACTGGTGGATCATCGCCCAGTCGTGCGCCTCCACCGCCTCGCGGACCGCCTCGCACGCGCGCTGCGCGGAGTCCACGTCGCGGCCGGCGAAGACGATCGCGAACGTCTCCTCGCCCACGCGCGCAGCGACGTCCGCGTCTCCCAGGTGCGCGCGGACGAGCCGCGCCACCTCGAGCAGCGTCGAGTCGCCCGCCGCCGGGGAGAAGGAGTCGGTCAGCCGCTGGAAATGATCGATCTCGACCAGCGCCACGCTCAACGGGCCGCCCAGGCGCACGGCCTCCGCCAGCGCCTCGCCCAGCTGCTGGTCCAGGTGGCGGCGGTTGGCGAGGCCGGTGAGCGCGTCCTCGCGGCTCTGGCGCTCGAGGAGGCGCAGGAGCTCGTTCCGGTCCGCGGCCGCGGCCTGCAGGCGATCGTTCGCCTCGGCGAGCTCGCGGCTGCGCCGGCGCTCCCCCGCGGCCTCGCGCTGCGCCTGGTCGACCTGCAGGCGCAGCTCCAGGCCCTTCAGCCGCCGCTGGCTCTCGTCCACCATCATGGCGCGCGTGAGGTCGAGGAAGCGCTCGAAGTACGCGAGCGCGGCGGCCGCGTCGCCGCGGAGCTTTTCCGCGCGGGCGAGGGCCTCCAGCGCGTCCGCGATGTCCGGGCGGAAGCCGCCGCCCTCCGCGACCTCGAGGCCTTCGCGCAGCAATGCGACGGCCTCGTCGACGCGCCCCTGGCGCACGCACATCCGGCCCATGCCGACCATCGCGTTGGTGAGGCCGTGCCGGTTCTCTTCGTCGCGGCAGCGCGCGATCGCGTCGCGATAGGCGCGCTCGGCGTCCGCGTCGCGGCGCAGGAGGTCCAGCGTGTGCGCAAGGTTGCCCAGCGCCGCCGACTCCGATCGCGCGTCGCCCAGCCGGCGGAAGAGCGTGATCGCCTCCTCGTGCGCGGCGAGCGATTCCTCGATGCGGCCCAGGTTCTTGAGGTCGAGCCCGATGTTGTTCAGGGTGCGCGCGACCGAATCGTGGTCGCCCAGGCGGCGCGCGAGGTCGAGGCTCCTCCCGTACCAGTGCAGCGCATGCTCGTAATCGCGCGACTTGGAGGCCGACACGCCGATCGAGCGGAGCACCCGCGCCATCCCGTGCTCGTCGCCCAGCTCCTCGTTCAGCCGAAGCGCCGCCAGGTGGTGCGCGTGCGCGGCCTCGAAGCTCCCCATGTTGTCGTGCGTGAAGGCCATGAGCCGATGCACTTCGGCCTCGCCCCGGCGCGCGCCCTCGCGGCGGACCTGGGAGAGCGCGGCCTCGTAGTGCTCGAGCGCGTGCGCGTGCTCGCCCAGCATCTCGCTGCATTCGCCCAAGAGCATGCGGGCTTCCGAGGCGCCGGCGTCGTCCGAGGCCTGGTCCGAGAGGTCGAGCGCGCGCGCCGCCGCCTCGCGCGCGCCGTGGAGGTCGGTCGCGAGGCGCAGCCGCGCCTGCGCGACGAGCGCCGCGGCGGTGAGGGACGGTTCGGCCATGGGAGCAGATTGGACCCACCCGGCGCGAGCGTCAACGCGGCCGTGCGCGACGTAAGTCCTAGCGCTCCCGGTCCACGATGAAGGAGGCGATCTCGCGCAGCCGCCGCGCGCGGTCCCCGAACGCGACTAGCGCCCCGGTCGCGCGGTCGAGGAGCTCGCGCGCGAAGCGCTTCGCCTCGGCGAGCTCCATCAGCGTCGTGTATGTGGTCTTCCCGGCCGCGCGGTCCTTCCCGGCGGTCTTGCCGAGGGTGGCCGCGCTGCCTTCCTCGTCCAGGATGTCGTCCACCACCTGGAACGCGAGCCCGACGTTCTTCGCGTAGCGGTCGAGCCCCTCGGCCTGCACGGGGTCGAGGCCCGCGCCGCAATGTCCGCCCAGCAGCACCGAGGCGCGGATCAACGCGCCGGTCTTGAGGATGTGCATGAGCTCGAGCTCCGGGAGCGTGAGGCCCTTCCCGGTGGACTCGAGGTCGATCGCCTGGCCCCCCGCCATGCCGCGCGAGCCGCACGCCCCGGCGAAGAGCTGGATCATGCGCAGCTGCTCGTCCGGGCTCGCGGCGAGGCGATGCTCGGCGAGGAGCTGGAAGGCGAGGCTTTGCAACGCGTCGCCCGCGAGGAGCGCGGTCGCCTCGTCGAACTCCACGTGGCAGGTGGGCTTCCCGCGGCGCAGCACGTCGTCGTCCATGCACGGGAGGTCGTCGTGGATGAGCGAATACGCGTGGATCATCTCGACGGCCGAGGCGGCCACGTCGAGGCGCTCGCGTTGCGCCCCGGAAACCTCGCCCGCGGCGAAGACCAGCATCGCGCGCACGCGCTTCCCGCCGCCCAGCGTCGAGTAGCGCATCGCGTCGTGCAGGCGGCCGGGCGCGATGCGCGGCGAAGGCAGCAGGCGCTCGAGCGCCGCCTCGACGCGGCCGGCGACCTCGCGCGACCAGTCCTGGAAATCCGGCGCCGCGCTCACTTCGTCCCGGGATCGAACTCGCGGAGCGTCTCGCCGTCGAGGATCGCGATGCGCGCCTGCGCGTCCGTGAGCTTCGACTCGCAATGCCGGATGAGCTCCGCTCCCCGCTGGTAGGCCGCGAGCGATTCCTCGAGGGGAAGCTTGCCGTCCTCCATGCGGGCGACAAGCGCCTCGAGCTCGGCCAGTGCCTGCTCGAAGGTGAGGCCCTGCGGCGCGGGCGGCTTGTTCGACGGGTCGGGGGAGGGCATTTCTTCGGTCCGAAAGGCCCAGATGATAACCCGCGTCGCCGGCCCGCCGCCCGCCCCGGGCCGGCCGGAAAACCGCCGGCCCGATCGGACCTCGTCGATTTCACGGGAAGGTCTTGAAAAACAAGGCCGCTCGCCTCAATATAGCCGATTGTTGTAGTGCGTCTGTCGGGACGGAGGCTGCAGAGTTAAAAGCTAGCTGACTCGATTAGCCCGCGTTGTTTTCATCTTCGTTTCCTGGAGGTGCGGATAATGACGGATCTCGCGAGCCAGAAGGCCCTCACCCGGTCTTCCCCCCACCTGCCCCTCTCGTGGTACTTCGACCCGAAAGTGGCGGACATCGAGCAGAAGCGCCTCTTCGAGCATGGCCCGGGGTACGTCGCCCATGCCGGCATGGCGCCGGCGCCGGGGAGCTACCGCGTGCTCGACTGGCGCTCCCGCGGCGCCTGGGCCCTCGTGAACAACGCCGGGCGCCATGACCTCGTCTCCAACGTCTGCCGCCATCGCCAGGCCCTGATGCTGGAGGGCCACGGCGCCCTTCCCGGCGGCACGATCACCTGCCCCATCCACCGTTGGGCCTACGACGGATGCGGGAAGCACCTGGGCGCGCCCTCTTTCCGCGAGCATCCCGGCCTCGACCTCCCCATCCAGTCGCTGCAGAAGTGGAACGGCCTCCTCTTCGACGGGAAGCGCGAGGTGGCGCGCGACCTCGCGAACCTGGGCGTCGCGAAGGAGCTCGATTTCGAAGGCTACGTGCTCGACAAGGTCGAGGTGATCGAGTACGACTTCAACTGGAAGACGTTCATCGAGGTCTACCTCGAGGACTATCACGTGGCGCCGTTCCACCCCGGCCTCGGCCACTTCGTCACGTGCGACGACCTCGCCTGGCAATACGGCGACTGGTTCAGCGTGCAGACGGTCGGCGTGAACCGCGCGCTCGGGAAGCCCGGCTCGGACGTCTACCGCATGTGGCACGAGCAGGTCCTCAAGTATCGCAACGGCGAGCCGCCGCCGCACGGCGCGATCTGGCTCACGTACTACCCGAACGTGATGGTCGAGTGGTACCCGCACGTGCTGGTGGTTTCCTCGCTCTACCCGCGCGGGCCGGACAAGTGCACGAACGTGGTGGAGTTCCACTACCCGGAGGAGATCGCCCTCTTCGAGCCGGAATTCACCGCCGCGCAGCAGAAGGCGTACCACGAGACCGCGGTGGAGGACGAGGAGATCTGCACGCGCATCACCGAAGGGCGCCGCGCGCTCCTCGAGGAGGGGCGCGAGGAGCACGGCCCCTACCAGCTCCCGCTCGAGGAAGGGATGGTGCACTTCCACGAGTTCATCCAGCGGGAGATCGGGCAGCACATCTAGGAGCCTTCGGCGCGCACCTCGACGTCTACCGTTGCGGTGGACGCGGGCGGCGCATCCTTCTCCCAGGGCCTGCGATATTCGAAGCGCAGCGCGTCGCGGCCGGTCGCGATCGCCCTGAAGCGCCACGTCTCCATGCCGCCGGCGCCAAGCCTTCCCTGCGCATTCGCGTCCGGTTCGAACAAGGGTTCGCCGGCCGGCGCGAGCACGCGGGCGGCGCCCTGGACGAGGCTCCACGCGTAGCCGGTCGACGGATTCGAGCGGAGCCGCACGACGAGCTCCTGGCCCGGACGCAGCGCGGCCGCGCTTTCGGTTGCGCCGTCCACGACCACCGGGGCCCGGAGCGAGCCGGGACGCGGCGCGCCCGCGCAAGCCGCGAGCGCGGCGAGCACCGCCATGAGCGCGGTGCCCGCCGGCGCACGAACCCCCCTGAAGGCCTTCCCCACCCCAATCTCCACGCCCAAGAGTGCACGACCGCGCCGCGGATGGCACTCCGACTTTAGTCCCATGCGCGGTGCGACCTTCATCCAATGTCCATCCGGGCGAGCCGATGGCACAGTGCACGAGGCACAAACGGCTCTTGGAGCCCTTCAGGGAGAAAAAAACATGCTTGCAACGCGGATTTGCAGGATCGTCGCGCTCGCGGCGTGCCTCGCCGCCGGACTCGTCCAGGCGGCACCGGCGCCTTCGGGACGCTCGACGCTGGGAACCGACCAGTACCTGGCGACCGGCGGATACCTCGTCTCGCCGAACAAGAGATTCTTCGCCGTGCAGCAGGGTGACGGCAATTTCTGCGTCTACCGGGGGTCGGGGCCCGCCGACAGCCATGGCGGCGTGTGGTGCCACATGAAGCCCGGCGGCAACGGGCAGTATTACGCGGTCCAGCAGGGTGACGGCAATTTCTGCACCTATCGCGGCACCGGCCCCGCCGACAGCCATGGCGGCATGTGGTGCCACATGGGCCGCGGCGTGCCGAAACCCGGGCAATACGTGCTCGCGATGCAGGACGACGGCAACCTCTGCACCTACCCTGGGACGAACGCGGCTGGCAGCGCGATCTGGTGCTCGAACGCCGTGGACAGGGCGTGGGCGGCGGCCACTCCCGTGACGCCGAGCACCGCGCCGGCCATCGTCGCGAAGTTCGCGCCCCTGCTGAAGTTCGACAGCGGCGCCGGCTCCTATGGCTATCCGATGTCGGCCGACACCTATTACCAGAAGGTGGTGCTGGGCAAGAACGTGACACAAATGCAAAACACGGATGCGGGCTCGATCAGGCCCGGCAACCGGACCCCGATCTACTACACGCTGCGCACGTTCGGCAGCCAGACGCGCATCCGCTACTGGATCTTCTACGGCTACCAGGCGCCGTGCGTCAACGTGAACGGCACCGGCTCGCACAACGGCGACTGGGAGGACATCACGGTCATCCTCACCGCCAACAACAATGGCATCGCGGCGGTGCAGTTCGGCCAGCATGGCGGGCGCTACATGCGCATCGCCGGCTCGCGCGACGCGCCCTGCACCGCCGTGGGCCACTGCGACGGAAACCACGGCTTCGAGCTCTTTGGGACGCATCCGGTCGCCTACATCGGCCGCACCGCGCACGGCACCTTCCACGATTCTTCCTCCGGCCTCGCGGCGGCACCCGGCGGCTCGTGCACGTACTACGGCGACTCGCGCGACGGGCGCGGTCCGTCGATGGAGACGTGGGGGAACCCGGTCTCGCTCGACGGCAACGCCGAAGGATGGATCGCCGCCGACCGGAAGCAGAACTTCCCGTGGGGACCGGACGGCGTGAACACGCACCCGACCGTGGCCGCCTTCCCGACCGCCTCCTGCACGGGCGATGCGAACCAGGGCCTCGACAACGCGGGCTGCTTCAAGTCCGAGTGCCTCTCCGGCGACGACCAGGCCGTCGGAAGGTGCATCAAGGAATGCAAGCCCGGTTACTCGAACGTGGGCCTCACGTGCAACAAGGGCAAGTGGCCGTGGGAATGGTCGATCTACGGCCGCCTCGATTCGGGCAACTGGTACGGCTACAGTTTCGGAATCCCCACCACCGATGCGGGCCTCGCACGCCGGCGTAGCGATGGCGGCGAATGGAATCTTCCGTGAACGCGCGAAGGAGCGACGACATGCAACGCTGGACGATGACGAAACGGATGTGGCTGCTCGCGGTGGCACTCGCCGGAGCGCCCGCGGCCTTTGCCCAGGTGGACGCGCAGTGCATGTCCCAATGGAACGACGCGGTGGCTACACAGGCCGTCGGCGACGCATGCAAGGTGGGCGATGCCGCGTCCATGGCGGCTCTGAAGACCGCCGAGGATACGGCCCTCAACTGCATCACGTCGAAGATGAAGCCCGCCGAAGCGACGGACTTCCGGGCCAACGCCGTGAAGACCAAGGTGGCCATCGCGAAGCAGATGGCGACCGAGCCCTGCCCCGCGCAGGCGAAGGCGTACTACCAGCAGCGCACGCAAGCGCCGGTGCAGCGCAGCAACCGCTGACGCAGCGGCGAGCCGGAACGAAAAGTGGGGCGGCCAAGGCCGCCCCACTCTCCACGCCTACCCGGGACTTTGGTCGCGGCCCGACCGCGACTTTCATCGGATTTGCGCCTGCCGTGGGAGGTGAGAAGCTGCAGGCCGTCCAATCCGCCCAAGGAGATCCACGATGAATCGCGCCTGCACCCTTTCCGCCGCGGCGATGCTCACCGCCGCGCTCGCCGCGCCGTGCGCGCACGCCCGCGTGGATGCCAAGTGCTACAACGAATGGAATGGCGCGTTGATCACGCAGCAGATCGGCCAAAAATGCAATTACGCCGACGCGGCGGCGGTCGCTCGCCTCGAGGCGACGCAGAGCGCGCGCATGCAATGCGCGCTCAAGAATGCGACCGCCGCGGATCAGGCGGACGTGAACAAGAGGGCGGCCCACGCGCAAGCCGACAGCGTCCAGCGCGTCGCGCAGACGCAGTGCAGCGCCGACACGCGCAAGGTCTACGACAGAAACGTTTCCCGATTCGCCCACTAGCCGCATCTCCAGGGAGATCCCATGTCCCGTTCCAAATCGTTGTGGCGCTCGCTTGCGGCATTCGGGGCAAGCGCGCTTCTCGCATGCGGCGCATTCGCGCAGTCGATCGGATGGCACCAGATTGGCGGCGGGGCGACCGACATCGCCGCCGGCGCCGACGGCAGCGTGTGGGTGATCGGAAACGATGCGCAGGCGGGCGGCAATTACGGCATCTACCGGTACACCGGAAGCACTTGGGCAAGGATGCCCGGGGCCGCGGTGCGCATCGCGGTCGATCCGCAGGGCAAGGCGTGGGTCATCAACGCGCAGCACCAGATCTTCCACTGGAACGGCTCCAACTGGGACACCAATCCAGGCCAGGGGCTGGACATCGGCGTCGGCGCCAGCGGCGACGTGTGGCTGATCGGCACCGACCACAGCATCTGGAAGTGGGACCCGGTCGCGAGCTGGCAGAAAAAGGTCGGGGCGGCCGATCGCATCGCGGTGGACCCCAAGGGCGTCCCGTGGGTGGTCAACTCTGCGCACCAGATCTTCTACAGCGCGACGAACGGCGCGAGCTTTGTGAACGTGCCAGGTGGAGCGCTCGACATCGGCGTCGGCTCCGAGGGCTCGGTCTGGATCGTCGGCACCGACGGCAGCGTGTGGAAGTTCAACGGCAGCGGCTGGTCGAAGGCCGATGGCAACCTCACGAACATCACGGTCGACAACCATGGCAATCCGTGGGGCGTGAATACCAGCCGGCAGATCTGGGCATCCGCGAGCGGTGCGCAGTTCGCCACGCTGCCGGCTGCGGGAAGCAAGGGCACGTTCCTCGTCACCGGAGGAACGCTCTCGACCGGGCAGTACCTCGTCTCCGACAACAAGGCCTTCTTCGTCATCCAGCAATCCGACGGCAACCTCTGCACCTACAAAGGCTCGGGGCCGAGCGACAACCACGGCGGGCTCTGGTGCCACAACAAGGTCGGCGCGGGAGGCCAGTTCTACACTGTCATGCAGGGCGACGGAAATCTCTGCACCTACTCCGGCACCGGCCTCGGGGACCAGCGCGCCACCGACTGGTGCACCATGGCGCTGGGTGCCGGCGGGCAGTTCGTCATGGTGCAGCAGGGCGACGGCAACCTGTGCGTCTACAAGGGGACCAGTCCCACGGACAATCGCGGCTACGTCTGGTGCAGCGGCGCCAAGGTACCCATCACGTACGGCGCCGGGCCGCAACTCTCGCCCAACGGACAGCCGACTTCGTGGAAGGGCGGCGTGACGCCCGGCGCGAACTATCCGGCGAACATGCCATGCCCGACCGACGTGTACACCGTCCCGCCGGGGGTGAATTATGTCCGGATCACGGCGACCGGAGGCACCGGGCGCGACGGTGAGAAGCAGAACGTCATCAGCAATCTCGGGCTCGTAGGCGGCGAGGCGAGCGGTCATGGCGACTCCGGCGGCGCGGCCTCGCCCGGTTTTGCGGACGTCAATCCCGGGCACGGCGGACGCGGCGCAACGGTCACCGGGACTTTTCCGGTAACACCCGGCCAGCACTTGTACGTGGTGACCGGCGTCAACGGTAGCGACTCGTACCAGAACTCGGGCGAATGGTCGCTGGTCGGCGGATTCCCCGGTGGAGGCGCCGGGCAGACGGCGGGCGCCGGCTTCTCGATGGTCGCGCTGCAGCAGCCACAGCGGACGCTTCCCAACGATCCGAACTACTGCTTCGTCCCGCCCTCGACCATCCTGGTGATCGCCGGCGGTGGGGGCGGCGGCGGAATGGCGGGCGGTGCGGGCGGAGGCGGCTCGGGCGGCGACGCGGGGCTGGTGGGACAGCCGGCCGGCAGCGGCACCGCGGGTGGCGGCGCATTGTCGGGGGGCGGCGGCGGCGGCGGCACGCAATCGGCCGGCGGCTTCGTCGGATCGCATCCCGGCTGCGGCAGCGAGGGCCGCTATGCGGGCTCCTACTTGCGCGGCTCCGACAACGACGGAGCCGGCGGCTCCGGCGGCGGCGGCTACTACGGCGGCGGAGCCGGCGGCGGTGGAGACTGCGTCCTCGAGACGGGTAACGGCGCTGGAGGAGGCGGCTCGAGCTATGCGGCGCCCAGCGCGACGGCCGTCACGTCGGCGATCGACACGCACATGAACCCGAGCGTGGTGATCCAGCCGATGAAGTGATGGCCCAGCGCTTCGAAGCCCGCCACCGCGGCGGCAAAGAGCTCTTGCGCGAAGCGCTTCGCGGCCGTAACAGCAAGTGAAACGGGGCGGCCGTGGCCGCCCCGTTTCATTTCTTCTTGTTCGGGCCTTCTCCTCCTCCTCTAATCCTCGTCGAACTCGTGCACCACCGCCCAGAGCGTGGCGAAGGTGTGCTGCGCGAAATCGGCGTGCAGCTCCTCGTAGTCCTCCGCCCGGATGGGCTCGCGCTCCTTCCCCTTGCGGATCTCGAACCAGCGGCGCTGGATCTGCTCGCGCACCGGGTGGGTCGGCATGGCGGGCCGGCGCAGCGACGAGCTCGTGCCCGAGAAGAGCCGGCGCTTCAACGTCACGTCCGCGGACGAGATGCGGAAGAGCTTCGTCAGCATGTTGGACGTCGCGCCATGGCGGATGAAGAACTCGAGCTGCCGCGAGCGCTTGTTGAGGTAGTCGACCTGCCGGATGCCGTGCTCGAGCGAGCCCGCGTCGATCTGCACCGCGAAGCGCGGCTCCGTCATCTCCGAGAGCTTCACGAGCTCCGCGGTGCTCAGCGCCCGCAGCTCCTCGGCCTGCCGCTCCGTGAAGCCCGCGGGCGGGGGCGTCTTGTCCTCGGCGGCCTGCTGCAGCTCGCGGACGAGCTGGGCGAGCACCAATAGCTTCAGCTGCTGGTCGCGAATGACGATCATCGGACCCTCGTTCTTCTCGTCGTCCCCGGGGAAATGCCGCGTGCGCTACGGCGCCAAAAATGCTCCGGGCGCGGCGCGAAGTCAACGGGAAATCGCGATTTTAAGGAGCCCTTCGCGGCCCCCGCGGGCATCGAATTTGCAGTCAGTCCTCTTCGCGCTCGAGCTTGAACTGCGAGGCGAGCTGCTGCTGGGTCTGGGGCGGGACGGCGGCGTAGTGGCTGAACTCCAGCGTGTACGCGCCCTGGCCGCCGGTGACCGAGCGAAGCCGCGACTGGTAGTCCGAGATTTCGGAGAGGGGAACCACGCCGCGGATCGACATGAGCTCGCCGCCGGTCGATTCGGTCCCCGTGACGTGGCCGCGCTTCCCCGACACGTCCGCGGTGAGGTCGCCCACGAACCGGTCGGGCGCGGTGATCTCGACGTTCACGATGGGCTCGAGGAGGATCGGCGCGGCCTTGAGGATCGCGTCGACCACGGCCTTCCGCCCGGCGGTGATGAACGCGATCTCCTTGGAATCCACGTCGTGGCTCTTCCCGTCGTACACCACGACCCGGATGTCCTCGACCGGATAGCCGGCGATCACGCCGTGGTCCAGCGCCTGGCGCACACCCTTCTCGACCGCGGGAATGAAGACCGTCGGGATCACGCCGCCCTTCACCTCGCTCGCGAACTGGAACCCCGTCCCGCGCGAGAGCGGCTCGATCCGAAGGAACACCTCGCCGAACTGTCCCGCGCCGCCCGTCTGCTTCTTGTGCCGGCAGTGGCCTTCGGCCTTCTTCGTCACCGTCTCGCGGTACGGGATCTTCGGCGGCTTGGTCGCGACTTCCATCTTGTACTGCGATTGCATCTTCTCGAGCTTGGTGCGCATGTGCAGGTCGCCCAGCCCGCGGATCACCGTCTCGTGGGTGGTGGGATGGCGCTCGATCCACAGGCACGGGTCCTCGACCTCGAGCTTGTGCAGCACCTCGAAGAGGCGCTGCTCGTCGCCCTTCTTCTTCGTCTCGACGGCGATCGAGTGCATGGGCGTCGGGAACTCGAGCGATCGCAGGCGGATGTGGTCCTCGTCGTGCGAGTCGTGGAGGACGGCGTTGAACTCGATGTCCTCGATCTTCGTGACCGCCCCGATGTCGCCGGGCACGAGCTCGTCCACCTCCACGTATTCCTTGCCCTGCAGCTGGAAGAGGTGCCCGGCCTTGAAGGGCTTCTTCCCGTCGCCGATGTAGAGCTGCGTGTCCTTCCGCACCGTCCCCTGGTGCACGCGGAAGACGGCCACCTTGCCCACGTACGGATCCATGATGATCTTGAAGACGTGCGCGAGGACGTGCTTCTTCGCGTCCGGCTCCGAATGGAACTCCTCGCCTTCCGTCGTGGGAGAGAGCACGAACTGCGGCCGGTTGCCCTCCGTCGCGTTGGGCGCGAGGCGCGCGAGGATCTCCAGGAACTCCGCGACGCCCGCGCCCATCTTCGCCGAGGCGAAGCACACCGGGACCAGATGCCCTTCGCGCAGGGCCTTCTCGAACGGCGCGTGGAGCTGCTCCGGCGCCAGCTCCTCCCCTTGCTCGAGGTAGAGCGCCATCAGGTCCTCGTCCACCTCGACCACCTGGTCGATGAGCGCGGAGTGCGCGGCCTTCACCGAGGAGAAGTCCGCGTCGCCGTCCGGGTTGAAGAAGCAGTCGACCACGTCCTTCCGGCCGTGCGCGGGCAGGTTGATCGGAAGGCATTCCTTGCCGAACACGTCCTGGATGCGCGCGAGGAGTCCCGGCAGGTCGACGTTCTCCGCGTCGATCTTGTTGATGAGGATCATCCGGTCCAGGTTGCGGCGGCCCGCGGCGCGCATCATCCGCGAGGTGTTGAGCTCGATGCCGGTCTGCGCGTTGATGACGATGACCGCCAGGTCGACGGCCGCCAGGGCCGCGATCGACTGCCCGGCGAAGTCCGGCATCCCGGGCGTGTCGATGAGGTGGACGTGGATGCCCTTGTAGGGAAAATTTACAAGGGAGGCGTTGAGGGAGTGGCCGTATTGCTTCTCGAGGGGGTCGAAATCGCCGACGGTGTTTCCGCGCTCGGTGCTGCCCATGGCGCCGATGGCCCCGGCTTTCCACAGCAGGGCCTCGGTGAGCGTCGTCTTTCCGGCCCCGCCGTGGCCGACCAGGGCCACGGTATGGATGTTCTCGGTGGTGTATTTCGCCACGTCGATATCTCCTGTCTGCTGCCGGGGCAGCCTGGGCGTTCGAGCGGGGGATTGGTGCGGCCCCTTAAGAGTACACAACCTCCGGCCTGGCGTGGCTGAGGCCGCGCAAGCAAGCGGCTCAGGGCGCCACGTGGAGCTCGACCAGCGCGGGAGCGTCCGCCACGCAACGCGAGACGCCGAGCCATGCGCGCAGCGCGGCGCGCGCGTTCTCCACCGCCTCGACCTCGGATCGTCCGCGCGCGAAGCAGCCCGGCAGGTCCGGCATGCGCGCGACGTAGCCGCCTTCCACGCGGTGGAGCGACAGTCGATATCGGGTGGGAATGTCGGGCGGGGCCATGGTGGACGGCGCGGCGGGTGCGTTCGCGGCGACGTTAGCGTCGCGATCGCCCCCGGGCCGCTCGAAATCCCATCCACGCGCTCGCGATTTTCGCGCGCGCTCGCCGCCGCTCGCTCCTAGCATTCGTCAAACCCATTCCAGGAGCGCGCGATGAAGGAGCTCAGTCTCGAGGAAGTGCTGCGCATCGCGGGCGGCGTTCCGGGCACGGCCGCGCTGGACGAAGTCACGTACCGCGCGGCGGCCGAGCCGCGTCCGGATCCGCTCGACTACACGCACCTCGCCGCGGCCGATCCGCGCGCCGAGCCGCGCTGACCTTCGAACGAGAATTCCGGGCCTCCCAGGTTGCTTGCCCGGAAGCCGAACCCTCCAGCAACCGAACACGAAGGAGAGCAGTCATGAAGCAGCTCGAAGAGAAGGACGTGCCGAAGGTCTCCGGCGGCGAGGTGGCCCCGGGGCCGTACGAAGGCGGCGAGCTCGTGCCGCCGATCGGACCGACGCCCACGTATCCGCAGTATCCGGTCATCGATCCGGGCCACCAGACGTACTAGCATCCGAAACCGAAAAGGAACCTTCAGCATGGACGAGAAACAGGCAGCCAATCCGGGCGCGGCGCTCACCGCCGGGGACATCGAGCAGGTCGCGGGCGGGGACGGCACGTGCACCACGACGGTGACGATCTCCGGTCCCGGCATCGAGGTGCAGAGCACGTACCAATCGGTCGGCGATGCGCTGAGCGGCACGTACGACGGCGTCGTCGCAGCGACGTCCCACGTGATCGAGACGGTCGCGAAGTCGTTCTGAGCCACGGGTCGGGGCCCCCGCCCCGACCTCGCCCATGCATCTTTCCGCTCCCATGGCCGATCGGTCGCCGCCCGCACCCCTGGTGACGGGAGCCGTTCGCGGGTGGCACGTCCTGCTGCTGTATTGGCTGATCTACCTGTCGATGACGGTCGCGAGCGGCAAGCTCACGCGCGGCATGCCGGCCGACATCCGGCAGGCTTGGGGCAATCTCGTGCTGCAAGGGGTGAGCGCGCTCCTCGTCGTCCTGGTCGCGGTGATCGTGCCCGAATTGCGCCGTTCCCTCCCGCGCCTCTACGCGCGGCACGGGGGCGGGCTCTCCTTGCCGGACGTGGCGCTCTGCCTCGGCCTCATGCTCGCCTGGGGACTCGGCGCGCACCGGCTGCTGCTTCTCTGGCCCGCGCTCCAGTGGAATCCTTCGTCGTTCGACACGCTCGGGTTCGCGGAGCATGCGTCCCGCCCGTCCGGAATCGCGGGACTCCTCATGCTCCTTTCCTCCGTGATCATCGCCCCCATGGCCGAAGAGCTCGTGTTTCGCGGATTCCTCTTGAACCTTTGGCGCCATCGCTGGGGACTCAGGTGGGGCATCGTCCTCTCGTCCATCGCGTTCGGCGCGGCCCATTTCCAGTACACGATCTTCGCGGCGGTGACGGGGGTCCTTCTCTGCCTCGTCTATCTTCGCTTCGGCACGCTGTGGCAGGGCACGATCCTCCACTCCCTGTACAACCTCGTCGCGGGCCCCTTCGGGTTCTCGCTGTGGTTCGTGGAAAAGAGCCGCGCCGACGTCCAGTCCCTCTCGGCGTGGGTCCCGGAGATCGCGCTCACCGCGGCGTTCTTCCCGCTCGCCCTCCTCTTCTGGCGCCGCTTCCGACCCGCTTCCTGAGACGTCGAGCGGAAAATGGGCGCGGGTCTCTTCCGGGCGCAGGTCCGCGCCCACGCGCAGAACGAATGGCTGGGGAAGATCGTCCTCATCCGGCCGCTCTCCTTCGCCTTCCTCACGGGCTGCGCGCTGGCGATGGCCGTCGTGCTCGCCGCGTTCTTCGGGGCCGCGCAGTACACGCGCAAGGCGCGGGTCGCGGGCGTGGTCGCGCCGGAGATGGGCGTGGTGCGCATCCTCGCGCAGCAGTCGGGATACGTGGAGACCGTGCGCGTCTCCGAGGGCGACGCCGTCCGTCGCGACGCGCCGCTCCTCACGCTGGGCGACGGCCGCGAGAGCGCGGCGCGCGAGGACATCGGGAGCGGCGTGGATGCGCGGCTGCGCGAGCGGCGGGAGGCGCTCGAACGCGAGCGGGCGGCGACGGCCGCGGCCGTGCGCGCGGAGCGCGAGGCGCTCGACCGCCGCGCGGCCGGCCTGGGGCTCGAGATCGGGCAGCTGGACCTCGAGATCGCGACGCAGGTCGAGCGCTCGGCGCTCTCGTCGCGCGCGGTGGGGCGCGCCGCCACGCTCGAGGGGACGGGTTTCGTTTCCCGCTCGGCCGTCGACCGCGAGCGCGATTCGGCGATGGAGCAGCAATCGCGACTGGGGGCGCTGCGACGCTCGCGCCTCGCGCTCGAGCGCGACCTCGCCGGCGCGCGGCTGGACGGGGCGGCGGCGGCGGAACGCGGACGGGCACAGCTCGCGGCGATCGACCTCCAGGCGGCGTCCGTCGAGCAGGAGCGGCTCGAGCATGCGCTGCAGTACCGCGCCGCGATCGTCGCACCCGCCGCGGGCACCGTCGCGACGGTGCTGGTCGAGCCGGGGCAGATGGTCGTGCCCGGCATGCCGCTCGCGACACTCATCCCGGAGCACTCGCGGCTCGAGGTGCATCTTTTCGCGCCTTCGCGTTCGATCGGCTTCGTGCGCCCGGGCCAGGAGATCCTGGTGCGCTACCTCGCGTACCCGCACCAGAAGTTCGGAAGCCACCACGCGCGCGTGCTGGCCGTCGCGAGGAATCCCATGGCCGCGGGCGAGCTGGGCTTCGTGCCGCCGGACGGGAGCCGCGAGCCGCTCTACCGCATCAAGGCCGCGCTCGAATCGCAGTCGGTCCTCGCCTATGGCCGCCCGCAGGAGCTCCGCGCGGGCATGGAGGTCGAAGCGGACATCCTCCTCGACCGCCGGCGGCTCATCGAGTGGATCTTCGAGCCGCTGCTGGGGCTCGCGGGGCGGGCCTAGTGGAGGCGCTCTCCGAGCTGCGCTTCGGCTCGCGGCCACGGCTCCCGGTCTTCCTGCAGACCGAGGCGGCCGAATGCGGCCTCGCGAGCCTCGGCATGGTCGCCTGCTTCCACGGCCATCGCGTGGACCTCGCGGGGCTGCGGCGGCGCTTCACCGTCTCGCTCAAGGGCGCGACCCTCGCCTTCATCATGCAGGCGGCGGAGCGGCTGGACCTGGCGCCCCGCCCGCTCAAGCTCGAGCTGGACGAGCTCCCGAAGCTGCGGGCGCCGTGCATCCTGCACTGGGACCTGAACCACTTCGTGGTCCTCCGCTCGGCGGACGCGCGCGGCGCCGTGATCCACGACCCTGCCCGCGGGGCGCGGCGGCTCGCGTTCGCGGAGATCTCGCGGCACTTCACCGGCATCGCGCTCGAGCTCGCTCCGACCGCGCGCTTCCGGCCCCGCGACGAACGCCGCCGCATCCGGCCCCGCGACCTCATGGGCCGCGTCGTGGGGCTCAAGCGCTCGCTCGTCCAGGTGCTCCTCCTCGCGTTGGCGCTCCAGGCGCTCTCGATCGTGACGCCGTTCTACATGCAGTGGGCCATCGACGGCGCCGTGGTCTCCGCCGATCGCGACCTCCTCACCGTGCTGGGACTCGGGTTCCTCCTCCTCGCCGTGGTGCAGGTGGCGCTCACGACGCTGCGCTCGTGGGTCGTCCTCTATCTCGGCACGACGCTGAACCTCCAGTGGCTCGCGAACGTCTTCTCGCACCTGCTGCGCCTTCCCGTGAGCTGGTTCGAGAAGCGCCACCTGGGCGACGTGGTCTCGCGCTTCGGCGCCGTCACCGCGATCCAGCGCACGCTCACCTCGAGCTTCGTCGAGGCGATCATCGACGGCGCGATGGCGGCGGCCACCTTCGCGATGATGGTCGTGTACAGCCCGTCGCTCGCCGCCCTCGCCGTGGCGGCCGTCGTCGCCTACGGGCTGCTGCGCTGGGTGTTCTACGACCCGCTGCGGCGCGCGACCGAGGAGCACATCGTGCACACCGCCCGGCAGCAGAGCCATTTCCTCGAGACGGTGCGGGGCGTGCAGTCGATCAAGCTCTTCGGCCGCGAGGGCGAGCGGCGCGCGCGGTGGCTGAACCTCGTGGTCGACGCCGTGAACCAGGACGTCGCCACCCAGAAGCTCGGGCTCGGGTTCCGGGGTGCCAACGCGCTCGTCTTCGGCGTCGAGCGGGTCGCCATCGTGTGGCTGGGGTGCCTCCTCGTGCTGGACAGCGCGTTCTCCGTCGGCATGCTCTTCGCGTTCATGTCGTACAAGGACCAGTTCTCCTCGCGCGTGGCGGGGCTCGTGGACAAGATGATCGAGCTGCGCATGCTGGGGCTGCAGGCCGAGCGCCTCGCGGACATCGTGCTCGCGGCGCCGGAGCCGGAGTCTCCCGCCGCGCCGCTGGACGACATCGAGCCGTCGCTCGAGGTGCGCGGCGCCTCGTTCCGCTACTCGGACACGGAGCCGCTCGTGCTCGTCAACTGCTCGTTCACGGTGGCGCCCGGCGAGTGCGTCGCGATCGTGGGCGCCTCGGGCGGCGGCAAGACCACGCTCGTGAAGCTGATGCTGGGACTCCTCGCTCCCACCGACGGCAAGGTCCTCGCGGGCGGCATCGACATCCGGAAGCTCGGCATCGACCGCTACCGGAAGCTCGTGGGAACCGTCATGCAGGACGACCAGCTCTTCGCGGGCTCCATCGCGGACAACATCGGCTTCTTCGACCCGGCGGCCGATCCCGCGTCGATCGAGCGCCATGCGCGGATGGCGAGCGTGCACGACGACATCGCCGCGATGCCGATGGGGTACAACACGCTGATCGGCGACATGGGGGCGGCGCTCTCCGGTGGGCAGAAGCAGCGGATCCTCCTCGCCCGCGCGCTCTACAAGCAGCCGAAGATCCTCTTCCTGGACGAGGCCACGAGCGCCCTCGACGTGCAGAAGGAGCGCGCGGTGAACGACGCGGTGCGGGCGCTCAGGCTCACACGGATCATCATCGCGCACCGGCCGGAGACGATCGCCTCGGCCGAGCGCGTGATCGTGCTGCAGGGCGGGCGGGTGGCGCAGGACCTGCGGCGGGTGCCCGGCGAAGCGGGGCAGCGCAGCGCATAGGGGAGAGCCGCCCGCGGACTATAATCCGCCTTTTGCGCTGGAGCCGATGACCTCGTCCTGGATGCTCGTCGCGGGCTTCCTCTTCGCGACGATGGGCGTCTTCGTGAAGCTGGGATCGGCGCACTTCGGCGCGGCGGAGCTCGCGTTCTACCGCTCGCTCGTGACGTTCGTCGCGATGCTGGGCCTCCTCGTCGCGAGGAGGGGCCGCGGGACGGTGAGGACCCGGTATTTCGGCATGCACCTCCTGCGCGCGGTCGTGGGATCGATCTCGCTCATCGGGTACTTCTTCGCGATCACGGAGCTCCCGCTCGCGACCGCGCAGACGTTGAACTACACGTCACCCCTCTTCCTGGCGATCGGGACGGTGGTGCTCCTCGGCGAGCGCTTCTCCGGGCGGCTCGTCGCCGCGATCGTCGTGGGCTTCGCGGGCGTGGCGCTCCTCCTGCAGCCCACGTTCCAGGAAGGGAAGGAGGCCGCGGCGCTGATCGGCCTCTTCTCGGGCATCTTCTCGTCGTGGGCGTATCTCAGCGTCCGCACGCTCGGGCGGCTGGGCGAGCCGGACTGGCGCGTGGTCTTCTGGTTCGGGCTGGTTGCTTCGGTGATGTGCGCCGGATGGCAGCTCGCCACCTCGACCTTCCATCCGCTCACCGCGGAGAACATCTGGATCCTCGCGGGCGTGGGCCTCTGCGGAACGCTCGCGCAGCTCGCGATGACGCGGGCGTACCGCACGGGCAACACGCTCGTCGTGGGCTCGCTTTCCTATTCGACGCTCGTCTTCGGCGCGGTGGCGACCTGGCTCGTGTGGAGCGAGCGGATGGCGCCGCTGGAATGGGCGGGGATGCTCGTGATCGTCGCGAGCGGCATCATGGCGATGCGTGCCGAGCGAAAGGAAGAAGTCGAGGAAGCGGGATTCGAGAGCTGACAATGGAAAAGATGCTGGTCACCCCCGAAGAGATGGCGCGCCACCTGGACGATCCCGCGTGGGTCGCGTTCGACGTCCGCCACGATCTGGCGGACCCACAGGCGGGACGGAAGGCGTACGCCGAGGGGCACATCCCCGGCGCCTATTTCCTGCACACGGACGAGGACCTCTCGGGCCCGAAGGCCGGACGCAACGGGCGGCATCCGCTGCCGGACGTGCGCGCGTTCGCCGAACGCATCGCGCGCTCGGGCGTAGGCCCGGAAACGCAGGTCGTGGTGTACGACGCCATGGGCGGGAGCTTCGCCGCGCGCCTGTGGTGGATGCTGCGCTGGCTCGGGCACGATCGGGTGGCGCTCCTCGATGGCGGATGGCCCGCGTGGGTGGGCGAAGGGCGCCCCGTGTCGCGCGAGACGCCGCCGGAGCGCAGCGGATCGTTCGCGCCGCGGCCGAGGCTCGGCGCCACGGTCGACGCCGCCTTCGTCGAACGCTTCCGGAAGGACGCGAACGTCCGCGTGGTCGACGCGCGCGCGCCGGCGCGCTACTCGGGCGAGCAGGAGCCGATCGATCCGGTCGCGGGGCACGTCCCCGGCGCCGTGAACCGGCCGTGGCAGCAGAACCTCGCGCCGGACGGCCGCTTCAAGGCCGCGCCGGCGCTCCGCGGCGAATGGACCGCGGCGCTGGGCGGCGTGGAGGCCTCGAAGTCGGTGCACATGTGCGGCTCGGGCGTGACGGCCTGCCACAACCTCTTCGCGCTGGCACTCTCGGGCTTCGGCGAGGCGCGGCTCTATCCGGGATCGTGGAGCGAGTGGTGCGCCGATCCCGCGCGGCCGGTCGCGACGGGGCGGGATCCCGGTTGAGGCGGCCGCTCGCCGCGCTCGCCCTCGCCGCGGCGCTCGCCCACGGCGAGGAGCCGGCGGTCGCACCCCCGCCCGGGCTCAAGCTCGAGGGCGTCCCGCCGATTCCCGCGAAGATCGCGGACGACCTCGCGCCGTACACGGAATTCCGCCCGCACGCGCTCCTCTCGTGGCATCCGCTGCGCCGGGAGATGCTGGTGCGCCGGCGGCTGCACGAGACGGCGCAGGTGCACCGCGTGACGCAGCCCGGCGTGGCGCCCGTGCCCGTCACGGACTTCGACGAGCCGGTCCGCGATGCCGCGTATTCGCCGGGCAAGGGCGATTCGTTCGTCTTCACGCGCGGCGAGGGGGGGAACGAGGTCTACCGGCTCTATCTCGAGGATGCCGCGTCGGGCGCCGTCACGGCGGTGAGCCGCGAGGGCGAGCGCGTGGGCGACGTCGCGTGGAATCGCAGGGGCGACCGCCTCGCCTACGCCGCCCAGTCGATCGACCGGAACGGCGCGGAACGCCGCGCGCGGACCTCGATCCACGTGGTCGATCCGCGCCGCCCCGCGTCGGATCGCGTCGTGGCGCGGCTCGAGGGCGGCGGCTGGTCGGACCTGCGCTTCTCGGAGGACGGCAAGCGCCTCGCGTTCGTGGAGTACGTCTCGGCGAACGAGAGCTACATCTGGGTGCTCGATCTCGCGAACGGCCGGCGCCGGCGCGTGACCCCGCCCGGCCCGAAGGCGGATCCGGTGGCGTACGCGAAGCCGCAGTTCGCGGCCGACGGGCGCGCGATCTTCGCGACGAGCGATCGCGGCTCGGAGTTCCGCGAGCTCGTGCTCCTGCCGATCGCGGGCGGGCGCGAGCGCGTGCTCACCGGAAATCTCCCCCACGACGTCGACGATTTCGAGGTCTCCTACGACGCGAAGCGCATCGCGTTCACCACCAACGAGGACGGCGCGGACGTGCTCCGCTTCATCGACCTCGCCACGCTGAAGGAGCTCCCGCGGCCGCCGCTCGTGGCGGGCGTGATCGGCGGGCTCAAGTGGCGGCCGCACTCGCAGGAGATCGGGTTCCAGATCTCGTCCGCCCGGTCCGCGGGCGACGTCTTCTCCTACGACCTGGGCAAGAACCAGCTCGCGCGCTGGACCAACGGCAACAGCCGCTCCATCAACACGAGCGCCTTCCCGGAGCCGCGCACCTTCCGGTGGAAGAGCTTCGACGGGCGCGAGATCCCCGGGCTCCTGTACCCCCCGCCGGCGCGGTTCGCGGGGAGGCGGCCCGTCCTCATCTCGATCCACGGCGGCCCGGAGTCGCAGGCGCGGCCCGGCTTCATCGGCCGCAACAACCACCTCGTGAACGAGATGGGAATCGCGATCGTCTACCCGAACGTGCGCGGCTCCTCCGGGTTCGGCAAGTCGTTCCTGCGGCTGGACGACGGGCCGCGGCGCGTGGGCGCGATCGAGGACATCGGCGCATTGCTCGACTGGATCGCGGCGCAGCCGGACCTCGACCCGAAGCGGGTCGCGATCGCGGGTGCCAGCTACGGCGCCTTCCTCGCGCTCGCCTGCGCGGAGCGCTACGCGGACCGGATCGCGGCCGCCGAGAGCGTGGTCGGCATCTCCCGCTTCGTGACCTTCCTCGAGCGCACCGAGAGCTACCGCCGGGACCTCCGCCGCGCCGAATACGGCGACGAGCGCGATCCCGCCGCCCGCGCGTTCCTGGAATCCATCTCGCCGCTCGCCCATCCGGAGCGGATCACCAAGCCGCTTCTCGTCGCCCAGGGCGCGAACGACCCGCGCGTGCCGGCGAGCGAGGCGGAGCAGCTGGTGGCGGCGCTCCGCGGCCGCGGGACCCCGGTGTGGTTCCTCCTCGCGGCGGACGAGGGGCACGGCTTCGCCCGCCGGTCGAACGCGGACTTCCTTTTCTACGCCTGGGTCGAGTTCCTGCGGAAAAATCTTCTCCGCTAGATCGCGGCCCGGACCGGCGTTTCGAAAGGCGCAATTCCCCGCCGCCCCCGCTATACTGGGCGCGGCATCTCGCGTCCCGGGACCGGGTAGGGATATTCGGGCGAAGCGGCCTACACGGGGCCGCCGCGCTAAAGGGGAGACTTCGCCATGTCGCAAGCGCTGGGCATCCTCTCGGTCGGCGCGGGAACGCTCCTCGCCCTGGTCGTGGCGGGGCTCGTCATCTTCTGGTTCATCGAGGACGTGACCCAGAAGAAGCACGCGGTGCTCCGCAACTACCCCGTGATCGGGCGGCTGCGCTACTTCTTCGAGCGCCAGGGCGAGTACTTCCGCCAGTACTTCTTCGCGGGCGACCGCGACGAGATGCCGTTCAACCGCGCCACCCGCGCGTGGGTCTACCGCGTCGCCAAGCAGGAGGACGGCGGCGGCCTCATCGGCTTCGGCTCGACCTACGACATGAAGGCGCCCGGCGCGATCCTCTTCGTGAACGCGGCCTTCCCCGTGCAGGAGTGGGAGAAGCAGGCGACGCCGCCCATCGTCGTGGGCGAAGGCTGGTGCGAGCGGCCGTTCCTCGCGCGCTCCCTCGTGAACGTGAGCGGCATGAGCTTCGGCGCGATCTCGAAACCCGCCGTGCGGGCGCTCTCGCGTGGCGCGGCGCTCGCGGGATGCTGGCTCGACACCGGCGAGGGCGGCCTCGCGCCCTGGCACCTCGAGGGCGGGTGCGACGTCATCATGCAGATCGGCACGGCGAAGTACGGCATCCGCGATGCGGACGGCAAGTTCTCGCCGGAGCGCGCGAAGGAGCTCGCCGGCCGCGTGAAGGCGTTCGAGATCAAGCTCTCGCAGGGCGCCAAGCCCGGCAAGGGCGGCGTCCTTCCGGGAGGAAAGGTGACGGCGGAGATCGCGGCGATCCGGGGCATTCCCGCCGGGCAGGACTCCATCAGCCCGAACCGCCACCGCGACGCGGCGAACACGACGGAGCTCCTCGACCAGGTGGCCTCGATCCGGGCGCTCACCGGGCGGCCCGTGGGCATCAAGACGGCGATCGGGGGCTGGTGGTTCCTGAACGACATCGCGGAGAACGTGCTGCGCCGCGGGCTCGAGTACGCGCCGGACTTCCTCGTGATCGACGGCGGCGAGGGCGGGAGCGGCGCGGCGCCCCAGGCGCTCTTCGACCACATGAGCCTCTCGATCGAGGAGGCGCTCCCGCGCGCGGCGGACGTGCTCTACGAGTCGGGATTGAAGGAGCGCATCCGCCTGGTCGCCTCCGGAAAGCTCGTCACCTCCGCGCGCGCGGCGTGGGCGCTCTGCGTGGGCGCGGATTTCGTGAATACTGCCCGCGGCTTCATGTTCGCGCTGGGCTGCATCCAGGCGCTGCGCTGCCACACGAACACGTGCCCCACCGGCATCACGACCCACAACCCGCGGCTGCAGCGCGGGCTCGTCGTGGAGGAGAAGTACCTGCGCGTCGCGAACTACGCGATGGGCATGAACCGCGACATCGAGATGATCGCGCACTCCTGCGGCGTGGCGCATCCGCGGCTCCTGCGCCGCGAGCACTGCCGCATCGTGCAGGGGAACGGCGCCACCGCGGCCCTCAACACGCTCTATCCCTATCCGAAGCCCGGAACGGGCCTCCCCGCGCGGGCGGCGGCCCGGGAGCACGCCGCCGAGTGAGCGGGACGGCGCTCGCGGACGCGATCCTCGCGCTCCACGCGGCGTTCGTGCTTTTCGTCGTGGGCGGCTTGGCCGCAATCTGGATCGGCATCGCCGCGCGCCGGGCCTTCGCGTTCGATCCGTGGTTCCGGGGCCTGCACCTCGCCGCGATCGCGTTCGTGGCGATCGAATCGCTGCTGGGCTACGCGTGCCCGCTCACGGTCTGGGAGGATGCGCTGCGCGGCAAGCGCGCGGACGAGGGCTTCATCGCGCGGGCGATCCATGCGTGGCTCTTCTGGGACCTGCCGCCGGCCTTCTTCACCGCGGCGTACGTGGGCTTCGCGGCGCTGGTCGCGGCGACCTGGTGGCGCTACCCGCCGCGGCGGCGGTCCGCGGGCCCGGCGGCCTAGTCGAGCGCGAGGACGGTGTTGATCGCGGCGACGAGGCCGCTGATCTTGAAGGGCTTGGTCACGTAGCCGTCCGCGCCCAGCGAGAGGCCGCGCGCGATGTCGGTCACGCCGGACTTCCCCGTCATCATGATCACCGGCATGTTCGTGATCTTCTGGTTCCCGCGGATGCGCTCGAGGATCGAGAAGCCGTCGCTGTCCGGGAGCGTCACGTCGAGGAGGATCAGGTCCGGGAGCGGCGTCCGGTTGAACTCGGCGTTGATCTCCGTGCGGTTCCGGGCCGAGCGGGTGAGGAACCCCGCCTTCGAGAGCACCTCCGTCACGAGCTTCACCAGGTCCGCGTCGTCGTCGATCACGAGGATCCCGTGGCGCGCCCCGTTCCGGGGCACGATCTTCTCCCCCGGCCGCCGGGCCATGGCGACGTAGAACCCGGTGCGCGCGAGCTCCGGGGCGCTGGCGGCCGCCTCCTTCTTCGCCTCCTTCACGCGCTCCGGGGGCGGCGGGGGCGCCGGCTTCTTCGCCGGCTTGGTGAAGTCGAGGTCGAGGTCTTCGTCGTCGCTCATGGGCGCGCCCATTCTAGCCGCTCATGGGGGCGCCCGCGCCGCCTTCTTCTCCCCGATCCGGCTCTCCTCCCCGCGGGCGAGCTTCGCGATGTTGGCGCGATGGCGCAGCACGACCAACGCCGCCATCGCGGACACGGCCGCCAGCACCGGCCCGGCGCCCTCGAGCCACCAGGCGGCGGCGGGCGCCGCGAGCGCCGCCACGATCGCGGCGAGGGAGGAATAGCGGGTCGCGACCGCCACGACGAGCCAGGTGCCCAGCACGGCGAGCCCGACCCGCCAATCGAGGGCGATGAGGACGCCGGCCGCGGTCGCCACGCCCTTGCCGCCGTGGAATCGCAGCCATACCGGGAAGACGTGGCCCACGAACGCGGCGAACCCGGTGATCGCGAGCATCGCGGCATCGAGCCCGAGGGCGCGGGCCACGAGCACGGCGGCCCATCCCTTGGCCGCGTCGCCCGCGAGCGTGAGGAGCGCCGCGGCGCGGTTTCCCGACCGGAGCACGTTCGTCGCTCCGATGTTGCCCGAGCCGTAGCTGCGCGGATCCGGCAGTCCCATCGCGCGGCTCACCAGCACCGCGAACGGAATCGAGCCCGCGAGGTAGCCTCCCAGCGCGCACAGGAACGCCGTCATGGCCATACTCTACAATACGCGCCCATGGACACGATCTTCATCCGCGACTTTCGCGTGGACGCCTGGGTGGGGATCTACGAATGGGAGAAGCAGCGCGCGCAGACGCTCGAGATGGAGATCGAGATCGGCATCCCGGGAAACGAGGTGGGCCTCACCGACGACATCTACGACACGGTGAACTACGGCGAGGTGATCGAGCGCGTGCGCGCGGAGCTGGCCGAGCGCCGCTTCAAGCTCCTCGAGGCGTTGGCCGAGCACGTGTGCGCGATCGTGGTGGGCGAGTTCAAGGCGCCGTGGGTGCGCCTTTCGGTCGCGAAGCTGGGGCACGTGCGCAACGTCCGCAAGGTGGGCGTCACGCTCGAGCGGCGCCGCGACCCGGAATGACGCCGTGGTGAAGTGGCTCCTCGTGATCGTGGTGGGCCTCTTCGCGATCGGCGCCGCGACGCCGTGGCTCGCGCGCCGCGGGCTGGGCCGGCTTCCCGGCGACGTCACCATCCGCTGGAAGGGCCGCCGGATCTACCTGCCGATCACGACGACCGTGATCCTCTCGCTCGCGCTCACGCTCCTCGGCCGCCTCGTCTAGGCGAGCGTCGCGGGCGGCGTGGCCGGCGTGGCCGGCGCCGCATCCTCGGTAAAGATCGCGCGATAGGCGGCGTACGTCGAAGTGATGGCGAGAGGCATCCACACGAGCATCCCCAGCCCGAACGGGATCGCGGCCACGATCGCGAAGACGAGCATCACGAGGCCGTAGATCAGGAACGGCACGAAGTTCCGGAACGACGCGACGAAGCTCTGCTTCATCGCCTCAACCGGGCGCACGTCGTTCATCACGACCAGCGCCGGCGCGAACCAGAACGCGGCGACGAGCGGGACCCAGAGCGCCAATGCGACGAGCCCGCCCAGCGCGAGGCCGAAGAAGGACTTCATCACCGTCGCCACGACCTGCTGGGAGTCGCCCGTGAGGACGGCGCCCAGGATGGTGAAGCCCAGGAACGCCGCGAAGACGAGGAAGATCGCGATCGACCCGGCGAGGAAGAGGAGGCCCACGACCACGAGGTTCCCGAAGCGGATCCTGAAGCCCGCGAAGAGGTGCTCCAGCTCGAACTCCCCGCCCTGCTCGAGCGAGCGGCACGCCACCACGAACCCCGCCACGATCACCGCGTTCAGCGCCTGGAAGACGATGCCGCCGATGATGGGGATGAAGTTCATCACCACCGCCGCGACGAAGACGATCAGCATGGAGAGGATCCACATGAGCGGGGCGCGCGTGAAGAGCCGCCAGCCGCGCGCGATCCAGGCCCAGCCCTCGCCCGCCGGAAGCGAGCGCGACGGGGTCACCAGCGTGAGGCCGTCCGGCTGCGACGGCGTCGTCCATTCGGTCTGCGTCGCGCTCATGGCTCCTCCCGGGATGCCGGCGCGAGAAGCGTCGCGGCTCGCGGGCGAGATTACTCCTCCAGCGCCACGTCAACAAGGACGGGGGAAAGCACGCGCGCGAGCTCCGCGGCGTCCATGCCGAGGAGGTAGCCGCGGCGCCCGCCGTTGATGTAGATCCGCGGGAGGTCCAGGACGGAGCGCTCCAGGTACACCGGCATGTGCCGGCGCGTGCCGAACGGGGACGTCCCGCCCACGAGATAGCCGGAATGGCGCTGCGCCACCTCCGGCTTGCACGGGAAGATGCGCTTGGTGCCCACGCGCCGCGCGAGCTCCTTCGTGGAGACCTTGCGGTCGCCGTGCATGAGGACGATGAGCGGATCGCCGCGCTCCGTCTCCATGACGAGCGTCTTCACGACGTGATGCTCCGGCACGCCCAGCGCGCTCGAGGAGGCGGAGGTGCCGCCGTGCTCCACGTACTCGAAGGAGTGCTCCGAGTAATCCACTCCTTCCCGGGCGAGGACTTCGGTCGCCGGAGTCGCCGCGCCTTTCATGGGACGAGGAAGCGGGCGACGAGCCGCCAGAGGAGCGTCATGCCCGTGAAGACGAGGAGAGCGCCCACCACGCGGCGCATCTGCTCCTGCGAGAGGCCCAGGTGGATGCGCGTGCCGAGCGTGAGGCCCATCCAGACGAATGGGGCCAGGACGAGCGCGCCCAGGCCCACCGCGGCGTGGAGGAGGAGCCCGCTCACGGCGTAGATCACCGCGCGGCTGAAGGCGGAGATCGAGATCAGCGCCGACGTGCTCGCCCGCACCTGGCTCTTGTCGCCCAGGCGCGCGGAGAGATAGATCGCATAGATGGGACCGCCCGCGCCGAACACCGTCGCGACCGCGCCGCCCACGAGGCCGACCGGCACCACCCACAGCCGCGAGACGCGCCGGTGCACGGCGGGATTCAGGATGCTGTAGCCGCCGAGCCCGATCGCGAAGACGCCGAGCGCGGTGCGCAGGTACTCGTCCGGCATCGTCTTCAGCACCGTCGCCCCGATCGCGAAGCCGCCGAGCATGAACGGGACCAGCCACTTGAGCTCCGCCTTCGAGACGTGCCGGCGGTTGGTGGTCCCCACGAAGCTCGAGACCGTGCAGTCGATGAGCGCCATGAGCGGGACCAGGTACGAGACCGGAAGGTAATGCGCGAGGATCGGGACGGTGATCGCCGTCGCGCCGAAGCCGCTCAGGCCGAAGACGGTGTAGCCCAGGACCACCGCGAGCGGCGCCACGAGGAGAAGCCACGGCGAGAGGTGCGCGTAATCGATCATCCCCGCGGGTGGTGCTTCGCGTGGAGCGCCTTCAGCCGCTCGCGGGCGACATGCGTGTAGATCTGCGTGGTCGAGATGTCGGCGTGTCCGAGGAGGAGCTGGACCACGCGCAGATCCGCCCCGTGGTTGATGAGGTGCGTCGCGAAGGCGTGGCGGAGCGTGTGCGGCGAGATCGCGCGCCCGATGCCGGCGGCGGCGGCGTGCCGCTTCACGAGCCCCCAGAACGCCTGGCGCGACATCGCGCCGTCGCGCGCGGTCACGAAGAGCGCGTCCGACTTGCGTCCCGCGAGGAGCGCGGGCCGCGCCTTCGAGACGTAGCGCTGGATCCACTCGACCGCCTCCTCGCCCAACGGCGTGAGGCGCTCCTTCGATCCCTTTCCCATCACGCGCACCACGCCCATGTCGAGGCTCACCTGCGCGGGCTTCAGGCCCACGAGCTCCGAGACGCGCAGCCCGCTCGCGTAGAGCGTCTCCAGCATCGCGCGGTCGCGCAGTCCCGCGGGCGTCGAGACGTCCGGCGCGGCGAGGAGCGCCTCGACCTCGGCTTCGGAGAGCGACTTGGGAAGCGAGCGCGGAAGCTTGGGACTCTCGAGGTCGGCCGCGGGATCGTCGGGACGCAGGCCCTCGCGCGTGGCGAACGCGTAGAAGCGCCTGAGCGACGAGACCAGGCGCCCGGTGCTGCGCGGGCTCGCGTGCCGCGCCTCGACGCGCCAGGCGAGGTGGCGGTGGAGGTCGTCCGGCGCGGCGTCGAGGAGCGCCCGCCCGCGAGCGTCGTCCAGCCACGCGGCGAACGCCGCGAGGTCGCGGCGGTAGCTCGCGAGCGTGTTCCGCGCGAGGCCGTCGGCGAGCCAGAGGCCGTCGCAGAAGCGATCGAGCGCGCGGGCGTTCTTCTCAGAGAGCGCCTTCATGCTCCAGGAGCCAGCGCTTGATGCCGAGCTCGAATCCCTCCGACTTGGCTCCCATGAAGCCGCCGATCGCGCGTCCCGCCGCGATCACGCGGTGGCAGGGCACCACGACGGGGAGGGGGTTCGCGCCGCACGCCCCGCCCACCGCGCGCGCCGACGAGCCGAGCTCGAGCGCAAGCTCGCCGTAGCTGCGCGTGCGTCCGGCGGGAATGCGCTGCATCGCCTCCCACACCGCGAGGCGATGGTGCGTCCCCGCCAACGCGAGCGGAAGGTCGAACTCGAAGGCGGGCTCTTCGAGGTAGGCCTGGAGCTGCACGCACACGAGGTGCGCGAGCGAGCCCTTCTTCGGCGCGAGCGGCGCGACGGTGGGCGCGAGGAAGCGCACGCCGGTGAGGTGCGTGGCGCTCGTCGTGATGCCGAGCGTCGCGAACGGCGTCCGGACGCGCGCCTGGAATGCGTCGGCGGCCTCAGGCATCGGCGGCCTCGCCGGCGAGCGCGCGGATGCGCGCGAGGAGCTCCGCCGGCACGACGATGCCCGCGGCGCGCGCCTTCTCGCGCTGCGCGATGCGGCGCGCGCCCGGCAGCCGCACGCCCGGATCCTCGAGCATCGCGGCGATGAGCGTCTCCACCCGCTCGAGGAACACCTCGCGGCCCGCGAGCGCGCCGGGGTCGATCGCGAGGAACGCCTGGCCGATGCGCGTGGGCTTCCCCTCGTCGGCGAAGAAGCTGTCCGACTCGAAGCCGAAGGCGGCGCCGGAGAGCGCGCACGCGAGGAGCTCCACGGTAAGGGCGAGCATCGCGCCCTTGGGCCCGCCCGCCGGCAGCATCGAGCCCTCGAGCGCGGCCTTCGCGTCCGTGGTCGGCCGGCCTTCCTTGTCGACGGCCCAACCCTCGGGGATGGGCTTCCCGTCGCGGGCGGCCACCATGATCTTCCCGCGCGCGACCGCCGAGAGCGAAACGTCGATCACGAGCGGCGATCCGGCGCGCCGCGGAAACACCGCCGCCACGGGGTTCGTGCCGAAGAGCGCGCGGCGCCCGCCCCAGGCCGGCATCGCCGCGGGCGAGTTGCCGAACGCGAGGCCGACGAGGCCCGCCTCGGCGACCGGCTCCAGGTGATAGGCCGCGACGCCGAAATGGTTGCTGTTGGCGACCGAGGCGAACGACACGCCGAACTCGCGCGCGCGCCGGATCGCCTCGCGCGCCGCGAGCGCGCAGGCCTCGAACGCGAGCCCGCCGCGGGCGTCCACGAGGCAGGCCGCGCGCGAGTCGCGGACCACGGCCGGCACGGCGGATCCGTTCGCGCGGCCGTTTCGCACGTGGCCGCAATACTGCGGGATGCGCGACGCGCCGTGGGAAGGAAGGCCTTCCATCTCCGCCGCCGCGAGCGCCCGCGCGGTCGCCCGCGCCATCGATTCCGTGGCGCCGGCGCGCCGAAGCGCGGAAGCCATCATGTGCTCCAGCTCCTCGACCGGGATCGCGCCCGCGCTCATGCCGCGACGAGCGTGGCGCCCGGGCGCACGCGCGTGAACTCGACGGGCCGCCAGTCGATGTCGAAGCGCCCGCCGTGGAGCCGAACGCGGGAGTAGGCGGAGCGCGCGAGGTCGCCCGTCGCCGGGAAATCCTCGCGGAAATGCGCGCCGCGGGAATCTTCGCGCGCGAGGGCCGCGGTCGCGATCGCCGAGCTCACGGTGAGGAGGTTCGAGAGGTTGAGCCAATCATGCCAGGTGAGATTGTAGCGAAGGTCGCTTCCGGCGATCCCGGTCGCGTCGAGCTCCGCCCGCAGCTCCTCCAGGCGTCCCAGCGCGCGCGTGAGGCCCGCGGCATCGCGAAGGATCCCCACGTCGTTCCACATCGCCTCGTAGAGCGCGTGGCGCACGCGCTCGATGTCGCCGGCGGGCCGGCCGAGCGGGAACCGCGCCCGCGCCTGGGCTTCCTCGAGCGCGCCCGCATCCGGTTCGCGCCATTCGCCCTCGCGCGGCGTCCACGCGGCCATGGAATCGCCCGCGATGCCGCCGAAGACCGTGGAGTTCGCGACGCCGTTTCCGCCCAGGCGGTTCGCGCCGTGGACGCCGCCCGTGTCCTCGCCCGCGGCGAAGAGGCCCTCGAGCGCCGTGCGGCAGTCGGCCGCGAACTCCACGCCGCCCATCATGTAGTGCGCCGTCGGCACCACCTCGACCAGGCCGCCGGCCAGGTCGAAGCCGCAATCCTCGCAGCGCTCGACCATGCCCTTGAACTGGCGCCGGACGTTGTCCGGGCCGAGGTGGGCCATCGAGATGTAGAGGCCGCCGCCCGCCGTGCCGCGCCCGGCCCGGATCTCCGAGAACATGCCGCGCGAGACGATGTCGCGCGTGGCGCGCTCGCCTCGTGGGTCGTAGCCCGCCATGAAGCGTTCCTTCGCCCCGTTCAGCAGGTAGCCGCCCGCGCCGCGCAGCCCCTCCTCGATGATGGTGCCGGTGAGCCGGGTGCCCTCGCCCGCGAGCACTCCCGTCGGGTGGAACTGCACCATCTCCATGTCGCGCAGGGTCAATCCCGCGCGCAGCGCCATCGCGAGCCCGTCGCAGCTCTTGTCGCCGGAGGGCGTGTGGTAGCGATACATCGTGGGACCCCCGCCCGTGGCGAGGAGGACCGCCTTCGCCTGCACGAAGACGAGCTCGCCCGTGCGCATGTCGATCATCGCGACGCCGGAAATCGCATTGCCGTCGCGGGCCTTCACGAGCTCGATCGCGCGATGCTCCTCGAGGCGCTCGACGCCGGCGACCCACACCTGCTCGGCGAGCCGGTTGATGATCTCGATCCCGGTGAGGTCGCCCTTGTGGACCGTGCGGTCGAAGGTCTGCCCGGCGAAGGCCTTCTGGTGGACGGTGCCGTCCGGGTTGCGATCGAAGAAGCAGCCCAGCTCGTTCTCGAGCTCCCGCACGCGCTCCACGGCCGTCGCCACGAGCGTCCACGCGAGGTCCTGGTCCGGAAGCCACTTCCCGCCCTCGATCGTGTCCATGAAGTGGCGCTCGACGGAATCGCCCGGGGCGAGCGCCACGTTGTAGCCGCCCTGCACCATGCGGGTGCAGCCGCACTTGCCGAGGAGGCCCTTCACCGCGATCGTGACGGAGAGCCCGGGGGCGGCGCGTTTCGCGTGGAGCGCGGCGAAGAGGCCTGCGCCCCCGGAGCCCAGGACCAGGATGTCGGTGCGGATGCTTTTCATGGGGTGTCCCTGACGAGACACCCATTTTAAGGCGCGGAGGCCCTAGGCGCGCGCCTCGAGCACCCAAAGGCGCGCGATGTCCGCGGCGCCGTCGCTTCCCTTGACCGTCTTGAACGTCTGGACCGCGCGGGCCTTGTGGCCGGCCTGGAGCTCCGCCTCGCCCAGGAGGAGCTTCGCGTCCTCCGGGCGCTTGAGTCCGCCCTTCTTGATCCCCTTCTGGATGAGGTCGAGGCCCTTGTCCGCGTTGCCCTCGTAGACGTAGCTGAGGCCCACCTTCACGAGGTCGCCGCCGTCGCGCGCGGCGAGCGCGTCCTTCTCTTCCTGCGCGCGGTTCTTCTGCGACTCCGCGAGCGTCTTCGCGACCAGGTCGCGCAGGCGCTGCTGGCGCGCCGCCTCGCCGCCCTTGCCGAGGACGCCCGCGGCATAGCCCTTGTCCATCACGATCTTCGCTTCCGCCGGGACGCCCGCCTGGAGGGCGAGCTGTGCCAGCTCCATGTAGTCGTTCGCGCTGGTGAGGTTGCCCGTGGCGAGCCGCAGCTTGTAGACGTGCACGGCGAGCCGGTCCGAGAACCCGGGCTTCCTCTGCACGCGGGCGAGCATCTCGGTCCAGTACTCCTTCTTCGGGTAGTGGATGATCAACCGCTCCGTCGCGGCCACGTACCCGGCGTCGTCCTTCTCCTTCCGGTAGCAGCTGCGGAGGATCTCGAGGTCCTCCTCGCTGGGCTTCCTGCTCTCCTCGTCGGCGGCGCCGCCCAGCATCCTGCTCACCGACGCGCAGTCGTTCCCGAGGTAGTAGCTCTGGAGGAGCACCGTGCGCATGGCGGGCGCCGTGCCGCCGTCCTTGAAGTAGCGCTGCGCCCACTGCGCCGACTTCGAGTATTCCTTGAGCTTGTAGTAGTCGACCGCGACCGCCTCGACCAATTGCAGCTGGTCGCGGCCGGTGACCTTGCCCGAGGCGAGCACCGCCTCGAACGCCTTCACCGCCGCGGCGTAGTCGCCCGCCGCGTGCTCGGCGCTCCCGCGCATCTGCTGGATGAGGAAGCTCTCGTAGGCGGTCTTGTTCGGGATCGCGTCCGCTTCCGAGATCCTCGCGAGGGCTTCCTTCGCCCGGCCGGCCTTGAGCGCCGCTTCCGCGGCCTTCAGCGGCTTGCCGACGTCCGGCCGGACGGTGTCGGCCGCGAACGCCGCGTGGGCGCCGAAGGCGAGGACGATCGCGGCGATCGCCGCGCGCGCACGGGGGAGGCGGCTCATCGATCGGGCCTTTCGCTCAGTCCAGGAACTGCTCGGCGCCGATCAGCCCCATCTTCGTGACGCCGTCGCGCTGGGCCGCCGCCATCACGTGCGCCACGTACTTGTAGGTGACGAGCTTGTTGGGGCGGATGTGGAATTCCGGCTGCGGCGATTGCGTCGCCGCGCCGCGGAAGCGGGCGTCCAGGTCGTCGTTCGTGACCTGCTCGCCGTTCCACATGGTGGTGCCGTCGAAGTCGATGTCGAGCGTCACGACCTCCGGCGGCACCGTGGGCGGCGGGGGAGTCCCGACCGGCATGTTGAGCTTCACCGCGTGGGTCTGGATCGGGATGGTGATGATCAGCATGATGAGCAGCACCAGCATCACGTCGATCAACGGCGTCGTGTTGATGTCCACCATCACATCGGGGTCGGCCGAGCTTCCGCTGCCTACGGTCATTGCCATGTCGCGTTCCTTTGGGGCCTAGCCGCCGGCCGCCGCCGAGCGTACGGGCGGCTCCGTGATGAAGCCGATCTTGAGGATCGAGGCGCGCTGCAGCGTCGCGACCACGCGCCCGACCGACTCGTAGCGCGTGTCCTGGTCGGCGCGGATGTGGACCTCGGGCTGCGGCTTGATCACCGCGATCGTCTTCAGCCGCTCGAAGAGCTCCTTCGAATCCTTCACGTATTCCCGGTTCCAGAACACGTCGCCGTCCTTGTTGATGGCGATCACGATGTTCTCCGGCTTGGTCTGCGTGGGGACGTTGCGCTCCTTCGGGAGCGTGAGCGGGACCTGCTGCACCACGACCGGGATGGTGATGAGGAAGATGATGAGCAGCACCAGCATCACGTCGACCAGCGGCGTGGTGTTGATGGCGGCCATCACGTCCTGCTCGCCTTCCGAGACGTCCTGCCCGACGGTCATCGCCATGGTCGTTCCCGGCCCGGCGTTATCGGGCGGCCGCGACGGGTGCGGCCGCGGGACGCGGCTTCGTGCCCCCGCTGATGAGGACCATGTGCAGGTCCGCGCCGAACGCGCGCAGCTGCTCGAGCGCGACCTTGTTCCGGCGCACCAGCCAGTTGTAGCCCAGCACCGCCGGCACGGCGACCGCGAGGCCGAAGGCCGTCATGATGAGCGCCTCGCCCACGGGACCTGCGACCTTGTCGATCGAGGCCTGGCCCGCGATGCCGATGGCGGTGAGGGCGTGGTAGATCCCCCACACCGTGCCGAAGAGGCCGACGAACGGCGCCGTGGAGCCCACGGTCGCGAGGAACGCGAGCCCGTCCTGCAGGCGCGAGGCGACGTTGTCGACCGCGCGCTGGATGGACATCGTGACCCACGTGTTGAGGTCGACCTGCTCCAAGAGCTTCCCGGTGTGGTGCGAGCTCGCCTTGATGCCGCTGTCCGCGATGTAGCGGTACGCGGTGCCGTCCTTCAGGCCCGCGGCGCCTTCGGTCACGCTCCCGGCGGTGAAGAACGACTGCGCGGCGCGCGCCTGGCGGAAGAGCTTCGCCTGCTCGTAGACCTTCACGAACATGATGTACCAGCTCCCCATCGACATGATCACGAGGATGATCAGCGTGCCGCGGGAGACGAAGTCGCCGCCCTTCCAGAGCGCCTCGAGCCCGTACGGGTTCTCGACGACCTCCTTGTCCGCGACGGGCGGCGGGGGCTGCGGCGTGGGCGCGGCGGCCTTCGCGGCGTCCGGGGCCGGGGCGGCCGCGTTGGCCGCGGGCTGCGCGTCGGCGCCGGTCGCCGCCTGGGCGAGCGCCGGGGCGGGGGCGAGCGCGAAGCCGGCCGCGCACGCGACGAGGATCGCGGCCGCGAGGGCGGGCAGTCGGTTGAATGGGTTCATGGGGATTCTCCTGTTCTGGACGGGCGCTCAGGCCGAGCGAGGACGGTTCAGTCCTTGAGGTTGAAGACGATCTCGTACTCGCCGATGAAGCCGACGGGTTCGGGGTTGAACTTCCACTGGGATAGGGCGCGGATCACTTCACGGTCGAAGATCCGGTTGGTCGAGCTGCGGATCTCCACGTTCGTCACGTTCCCGGCGGGCGCCACGTGCACCCACGCCACGACGCGCCCGTTGATGCCGCGCCGGATGGCGTCGCGCGGGAAGGTGGGCTCCACGCGGTAGCTCGCCTTGTATTCCTTCCGCACGGCGGCCTGCGGCGGGGCGACCGGCGTCGGCCGCGCCACAGGCGGCGGGCCGGGCGGCGGGGGCGTCGTCGTCACCGTGGTGATGGTGGGCGGCGGCGTCACCTTCGGGATCTCGATGTTGATCTCGGGCGGCGGGATGAACGGCGGCGGCGGCGCGGCGAGCTTCGGCGGCGGGGGCGGGGGGACATCCGGAGGAGGCTTCTTGATCTCCTCGATGATCTTCGTCTCGATCGGCGCCTTCATCACCTCGATCACGCGCCGGGCGAGGCCGTTCACGAGGGCCCAGCCGATGACGATGTGCAGGACGATGACCGCGAGAATGCTGGGCGCGTGCCTCCCCCAGCTTCTCTGCTGTTGCGCGTAATCCACTCTCTGGCCTCCTGTTGCACCTTCGGCTCGCCCTTGGAGGGCCGCCTTGCGTCGCGTCCCCTCGTGAGAGACGCCCGGAAACGTCTTGGCCGGCTCGTGACGGAGGGGTCGAAGCCCCCGTTCCGGCTTGCAAAACGCGCGAGTTTACCCTATTCCGCGAAAATACGGCGCGTACAGGCGGCCGAGGCCGCTGGATGCGCTATTTGACACCCAATCGCGACAAAGTTTGCCCGCGGCGCGACCGGGCTTCGCGCTGGACGTCGTCGTAGAGGCTCCCGCCATGGCTGTCCATCGCGACCAGGAGCGGGCCGAAGCCCCGGACCCGGAACTTCCAGATCGACTCCGGGTTCAGGTCGTCCAGGTCCACGTCCTCGATCGCCTCGATCCACGTGGTCTCGAGGGCCGCGGTGCCCCCGATGATGGCGAGGTAGGCCCCGCCCAGCTCGGCGAACGCGTCGAGGGAGCCCCGGCCGAGGCCGCCCTTGCCGATGAGGATGCGCGCGCCCAGCTCGAGGAACGGGCGGGTGAAGCGCTCCATCCGGGCCGAGGTCGTGGTGCCCACGCAGACGGGCGCGTAGCCCGTGGGATGCCGCGGCGAGGGCGGGACCTTCCGCACGTTCGGGGCGGTATGGATTGCCGCCTGGCCCCGCAGGTCGAATTTGGTCTTCCGCCCCCGATCGAAGAGCGCGATCAGGTTCGCGTCGCGGATGCCGTAGAGCGGGCCCTCGAGCGTCACCGTGTCGTTCACCCGGAGCGCCCGCGCGGCTTCCTCGGAGATCGGGGGGCGCAGGATGTGGTGCGCCATCCTCAGTACCCGTACGCCACGCCGGCGGGCGTGATCGCGGCCGAGGCCCGGCGCGCCGAGTGGCATTGCATGTTGACGGCGACCGGATTCATCGTGATGTGCGTCGCGGCGATCTCCACGTGCACCGCGAAGGACGTCGAGTCCCCGCCCAGGCCCTGGGGGCCCACGCCCAGCATGTTCACCGCCTCCGAAAGGTCGCGCTCGAGCTTCGCCCCTTCCGGATCCGCGCAGTGGCTGCCCAACGCCCGCGTGGCGGCGCGCTTGGCGAGCGCCACGCAGAGGTCCGACGTGCCGCCGATGCCCACACCCACGATGGTGGGCGGGCAGGTCTTTCCTCCCGCGTCGAGCACGCAGTCCACGACGAAGGTCTTGATCGCGTCCACGCCCTCCGCGGGAATGGCCATCTTCAGCCACGAGTTGTTCTCCGAGCCGCTTCCCTTGGGCACCATCTCGATCACGAGCTTTTCCGGCTCCTCGCTGAAGTCGATGTGGATGGGCGGGACGCCCGGACCGCAAGAGGTATGTTCGTTCTTGCGCGTGATGGGGTGCACGACGGAAGAGCGCAGCGGATGCTCGCGCGTCGCGCGCTCGCAGCCGCGGCGGATCGCGCGCTGGAGCTCCACGCCGCCGATCTCGACCCCGCGGCCGATCACCACGTTGTAGATCGGGATGCCGGTGTCCTGGCAGAGGAGGTTCTCCGTCTCCTCCGCCACGCGGATGTTGGCGATCATGGTGCCCAGCACCCGCTTCGCGGTGGCGTCCGTCTCCGAGGCGGACAGGCGCGCGAAGCCCTCCTTCACGTCCGGAGGCAGCATCTTCAGCGCGCGGATGTAGAGCTCGCGCGCGACTTCCTCGACCGCGGCCGGCTCGACCCTCATCATCCCGCCTTGAGGCCCCGGTCGTGGATCACCTTCTCCCAGCGCTTGCTCTCCTCGCGGATCGCGGCCTCGAAGTCCTTGGGCGAATTGCCGACCGGCACCATGCCCTGCTTGGCGAGCTGCGCCTTGAATTCCGGCGACTGGAGGATCTTCGCCGTGTCGCGATAGACCTTGTCGATCACGTTCCTCGGCGTGCCGGTGGGCGCCATGAGCCCGAACCAGCCCGCGTTCTCGAAGCCGGGAATCGTCTCCGCGGCCGCGGGGACGTCCGGAAGCTCGGAGCTGCGCTCCCGGCTCGTCACGGCGAGCGCGCGGATCTTGCCGCCCTTGATGAGGTTGATGGCGCCGCCCAGGTTCGGCGTGACCATCTGGATCTGGCCGCCCACGAGGTCCGTCAACGCGGCGGCCTCGCCCTTGTACGGGATGTGCGTCATCTCGAGCCCCGCCGAGTACGCGAAGTTCTCCGCGGCGAGGTGGGTCTGGGTGCCGACGCCGGCGCTCCCGAAGTTCACCTTGCCCGGATTCGCCTTCACGTACGCGATGAACTCGGCGAGCGTCTTCGCGGGCACGTTGTTCGCGACGGCGATGACCTGGGGCCCGGTCGCGACGTTGGTGATGCCGACCAGGTCCTTCGCCGGATCGAACGACATCGACCGGTACATGAACGGATTCGCGGTGACGATGGAGCCGGAGGTCATGAGGAGCGTGTAGCCGTCCGCCGGCGCATGCGCGACCGCATCGCCGCCGATGTTGCCGCCCGCGCCCGCGCGGTCCTCCACCACCACGGGCTGGTTCCACGCCTCGTTCAGCTTCTGCGCGAGGAGGCGCGCGACCACGTCCGTGGCGCCCCCTGCCGCGAAGGGCACGATGATCTTCACGGGCTTGTCGGGCCACGCATCCGCGGCGGCGGCGGGTACCAGGGCCAGGGCCGCGAAGGCCAGGGCGAGCATTCGGGAAACGGCGCGCATCACCATCGATCTCCTCCGGTCGTGTTTTGAAACCAGGGTTCCATCCAGCATAACGCTCAACGGGCCAATGCGAAGACAAGCCCCGCGAAGATCGCGAATCCGGCGGCGGCGGCGGCGAGCGCCTTCTGCCATTCGCGCCAGGGCAGGAGCTCCAGGGCGAGGAGGCGCAGGCCCCCCGCGAGGTGCGCCGCGAGGAGGATCACGAGCCCCCATTCCGCGACGATCACCGCCGGCTGCTCGGTCCAGCGCAGGAACGCATCCAGCCGCGCCTCGCCCTGGAGCGCGGTTCCCAGCGCGAGGAAATGGGCGGGAAGGAAGAGCGCCAGCGCGATCCCCGACACGCGGTGGACGAGGAAGGCCCACCACGCGGGGTGGTTCCGCGCGCGGCGCATCATGCCGCCACCGCCCAGACCGCCCTCAGGCCCAGCACGGCGAGCGCCAGGCCGATCGCCGCGACGGCGGCGTTCGCGCCGCGGCCGCGCCAGCCCAGCCATTCCGCCGCGACCGTGCGAAGCCCGATCGCGCCGTGGAGGGCCGCGGCGAGGACGAAGAGCGCGTAGAACGCCGGCCACGCGGCGCTCGAATGCGTGCGCTCGAGCACCGCCTGCGCGGTGAGGCCCGCGCGCACCGCGTAGATCATCGTCGCGAGGTGCACGAGCACGAACCCCGCGAGGAGCACCGCAGTCACGCGCTGCGCGACCCAGAGCGCCGCCTCGGCGCGCGCGGCGCTCACGGCGCGTCCTCCCCCCCGCCCAGCATCGCGCGAAGGCTGCGGCGCTTGAGGCCCGCGATGGAGCGCGCAGGCGAGAGCGCCTTGGGGCAGAGCTCGGTGCAGCTCATGAGGGTATGGCAGGCATGGCATCCCGCGTCGCCCTCGACCGCGCGCTGGCGCTCGGCGTGCGCGCCGTCGCGGACGTCCGCCTGCAGCGTCCACGCGCGGTTCAACGCGGCGGGGCCGAGGTAGGCCGGGTTCCACGAGACGATGTCGCACGCGGCATAGCACACGCCGCAGCCGATGCATTCGATCGCCGCATCCGCCTCGCGGCGCGCGGGCGTGCGCGGGTCGACCGCGGCGAAGCCGTCCGCGCGCGTGCGGGTGGGCGTGAACTGCCCCCGGGCGCGCGCCCACTTGTCGAAGAACTCGCGCATGTCCGCGACCAGGTCGCGCACGATCGGCATGTTGGCGAGCGGCCCCAGCTCGAGCGCTCCGTCGCGCGCGACCTTGTCCACGTGCGTGCGGCAGGTCCAGCGCGGGACGCCGTTCACCGTCATCGCGCACGAGCCGCACATCCCCACGCGGCAGGCGAAGCGGTAGGCGAGCGTGGGGTCGAGGTTGCGCTGGATGTAGGTGACGACGTCCAGCACCGTCTGGCTCGCGCGCCGCGGCACGTCGAAGCGCTGGAAGCGCCCGTCGGCGCCGCCGCGCCAGACGGAAACGCCGAGCGTTTCCGTCCCCGTGCCGACGGGGACCTGCTTCTTCACGCGCTCTCGTAGAGCCGGGTGAGCACGAACTCGCGGTGTCCCAGCGCCTCGGCCGCCGTGAGCCTCCCATTCGCGGTCCTGAACATGCACTCGAGAAGCTTGTCGCCCGCCTCGTCCGGGCTCATCTCGCGGCGCAGCAGCCCCGAGACGTCGACGTCGATGTGCTCGCTCATCGTGCGCACGGTGCGCGGGTTCGCGCAGAGCTTGATCACGGGGAGGATGGGGTTACCGATCACGTTCCCCTGGCCGGTCGGGAAGAAATGCACCGTGTATCCCGCGGCGGCCACGAGCGTCACCATCTCCGCCGCGGCCGAGGAGGAGTCCATGAACCAGAGGCCCGGCCCGGTCGGCGTCTCGGCCTTGTCGAGCACGCCGTCCACCACGCACTTGCGGCCGATCTTCTGGATGTTGCCGAGCGCCTTCTCCTCGATCGTCGTGAGGCCGCCCTCGATGTTGCCCTTCGTGGGCTGGGAGTCCGAGAGGTCGTTCGTCTTGTGCGCCTCGACCACCTGCTGGTAGCGGTCGAACATGAACTGGAATTTCTTGCGCACCGCGTCGTCGCGGCAGCGCGCGGCGACCAGGTGCTCGCCGCCCGTGAGCTCGGTGGTCTCGCCGAAGACGAGCGTCACGCCGTGGGGATAGAGCTTGTCGAAGGCGTTGCCCACCGTCGGGTTCGAGCCGCAGCCCGAGGTCGTATCCGACTCGCCGCACTTGGTCGAGACCCAGAGGTCCTTCAACGGCCGCTCCTCGCGCCGGAGCTCGCTCGCCCACTGCACGAACTCCTTCGCCTTCTTCGAGGCGCGCAGGATCGTGTCGTGGTCGCCGTGCTGCTCGATCCCGAAGTACGCGACGGGCTTGCCGGTGGCGGAGATGCCGTCGGCCACCTTCTTCGCCCAGCCCTCCTCGATGCAGATCACGACGACGGCGGCGACGTTGGGGTTCGACCCCGTCCCGATCAGCGTGCGGAAATGGAGGTCCAGGTCCGCCCCGAACTGCAGCCGCCCGTAGGGGTGCGGGATCGCGAGCGTGCCCTTGATGTTGTTCTCGACCGCCTGCGCGGCCGCGTTCGAGAGGTCGTCCACGGGAAGGATGATCACGTGGTTCCTCACGCCGATGCGGCCGTTTTCGCGCTTGTAGCCCTGGAATGTCGCTTTCTTGAGGTCCATGTCTCTCACCACCGCTTGGTCTTCAGGTTGTGGACGTGCGTGTGCTCGCCCACGGCGATCGGCGCCACCACGCGCCCGATGTCCACGCCGTACTTGATCACCGTCGCGTCCTTCGCGAGCGGCTTGATCGCGAGCTTGTGCCCGATCGGGATGTCGCTCTTCGCGGTCACCTCGATCGACTTGTCCTGGTCCATGATCCAGCCGGAGATCTTCTGCCCGGCCTTCACCCCCTCGACCACCACGACGCCCACGGAATCGTCCTCGTCGTGCACCACGAAATGAATCATCGTCCGCCCCTCGGGGAATGTCCTCCCCTCCGATGCTAGGAGCCGGCGCGGGGAAGGTCAACTAGATGAGTTGCATGATACGCCTTCCGTGGTATCGTCCGCGCCATGCCGCCCCCCGCGCGAATGCTCTCCGCCCTGCCGGCGAGCGACCGGCCCCTCTACGTGGAAGTCCGCGCGCGCCTGATCGAGGGCATGTCCGCGGGCGCATGGCAGCCGGGCGAGGCGATCCCCTCGGAGGGCGAGCTCGCGCGGGCGTTCGGCGTCGCGGTGGGCACCGTGCGGAAGGCCGTCGATACGCTGGTCGCGGAGCGGGCGCTCATCCGCCGCCAGGGCAAGGGCACCTTCGTCGCGACCCACGACGGGCGCCGGCTCATGTACCACTTCTTCCACATCGTGGAGCGCGGCGGCGCCAAGGCCTATCCGCAGGTGCGGCTCCTCGACTTCCGCCGCGAGCGCGCGGACGGGGCGTGCGCGGCGGCGCTCGCGATCGCGCCGGCGGACAAGGTGATCCGCATCCGGAACCTCCTCTCGCTCGGGGGGCGCCCGGCGATCGTGGACGACATCACGATTCCCGCCGAGCTCTTCCCCGGCCTCACGGAAAAGATCTTCCTCGCGCGGGACAACACGATCTACCACCTCTACCAGAGCCGCTACGGGATCAATGTCCTCGCGACGGACGAGCGGCTGCGCGCGGTGCTCGCATCGCGCGAGATCGCCGCGGTCCTCGCGGTCGCCCCCGGCGCGCCGCTCCTGGAGATCCGGCGCGTGGCCCTCACGTTCCGCGATCGCCCGGTGGAGCTCCGGCTCTCGCGCGTCGACACGGCGCGCCACGACTACCACAACACCCTCGGCAAGGGCGTGCCGGCCTGATGGCGGCGGCGCTCCTCGTCCTTCCCGGCTTCGCGTTGATCGTGGCGGGACTCGCCCTCGCGCGGGGCTTCGACTACGGGCGCGACTTCTGGTCCGGCCTCGAGAAGCTCGTGTACTTCGTGCTCTTCCCCGCGCTCCTCTTCCGCTCGCTCGCGACCGCGCGCATCGACCTCGCCACGGCCGGCGTGCTGGTGGGCGCCGCCGCGGCCTTCACCGCCGCCGCGTTCGCGCTCTCGCTCCTCGCGGGGCCGGTCCTGCGGCTCGACCGGAAGCTCCTCGCCGCCGGATCGCAATGCGGCTACCGCTTCAACACGTACATCGCGCTCGCGATCGCGGGAAGCCTCTACGCCGCGGAAGGCGTGGCGCTGGTCGCCCTCATCCTCGGCGCGATGATCCCGCTCGCGAACTTCGCCGCGGTGGCGATGCTCGCGCGCCACGGCGAGCGCGGCTTCCTCGCGGAGCTCGTGCGCCACCCCCTCGTGGTCTCGAGCCTCGCGGGCTTCGCGTGGAACGCGGCGGGGCTGCGCCTCCCGGGCTTCGCGGACCAGACGCTCTCGCTCCTCGGCCAGTCTTCGCTGCCCGCCGGGCTCCTCTGCGTGGGCGCCGCGATGCGGCTCGAAGGCGGCGCGGGCGGCCGGGAGGCGGGCGCGCACGCGTGGTGGCTCGCGGTGAAGCTCGTCGCCACGCCCGCGATCGCCTGGGGGCTCGCGCGCGCCCTCGGCTTGGCCGGCATGGAATCGCGCGTGCTGATCCTCTGCGCGGCGGTGCCGACCGCGACCAACGCCTACATCCTCGCCGTCCGCATGACGGGGGACGGGCGCGCGGTCGCCACGCAAGTCACGGTCGGGACGGTGCTTTCGATGGCGACGCTGCCGTTCTGGCTATCGATTTGAGTCTGGCTCTGCAACTTCCCCCGCCCCGGGGCGGTCAGTCGGCCTAGGAGGATCACGCCATGGAATTCGACAACGAAGGCAGCAGCAACGTGGAAGATCGCCGCGGGATGGGCGGTCTCGGGGTGGGCGGGCTCGGCATCGGCGGCATCGTGATCCTCGTCGTCGGCTATTT
>DATAMY010000186.1:0-50137 GCA_036266535.1 Usitatibacter sp.
CCGATCGGACGAGGGCCGCGGCGACGACGTCAAGCGAAGCGACATCCCCGGCTCGAACGGGACCGGCTTCGCCACGACAGGCGACGAAGTCGAGGGAAGCGCGATGATCTACCGCGAGACCGGCCAGTTCAAGACGACCTACGCGTCGGACCAGCAGCTCTTCCCGATCCTGCAGGACCGGATCTTCGTTGTCGCCTTCCTCGCGTTCGCCTTCGTGGCCGTGCCCTTCATCGCGACCGACTACCTCTTCCGCGCGATCCTCACGCCGTTCCTCATCCTCTCGCTCGCCGCCATCGGCTTGAACATCCTCGTGGGCTACTGCGGCCAGCTCTCGCTCGGCACCGGCGGCTTCATGGCCGTGGGCGCGTACGCCGCGTACAACCTCGCGATCCGCGTGCCGGACTTGAACCTCCTGGTGGTGTTCATCCTCGCCGGGCTCTGCTCGACGGTGGTGGGCGCGCTCTTCGGGATCCCGAGCCTGCGCATCAAGGGCTTCTACCTCGCCGTGACGACGCTCGCGGCCCAGTTCTTCCTCGACTGGGCGTTCGCGCGCGTGGGCTGGTTCACGAACTACTCGTCCTCCGGCTCGGTGAGCGCGCCGCCGCTCCTCTTCTTCGGGCACGTGATCCAGGGCCCGGTCGAGAAGTACCTCTTCGTCCTCTCGATCGTCTGCGTCTTCGCGTTGATCGCGAAGAACCTCACGCGCGGCGCGATCGGCCGCTCGTGGATGGCGATGCGCGACATGGACGTGGCGGCCGAGGTGATCGGCATCCGGCCGCTCGCGGCGAAGCTCTCCGCGTTCGCCGTGAGCTCGTTCTTCGTGGGCCTCGCGGGAGCGCTCTGGGCCTTCGTCTACCTCGGATCCTGGGAGCCGCTCGCCTTCGACGTGAACCGCTCCTTCCAGCTCCTCTTCATGGTGATCATCGGCGGGCTGGGCTCGATCCTCGGGTCCTTCCTCGGCGCCGCGTTCATCGTGATCCTGCCCCTCGCGCTGAACCAGTTCCCCACGGCGCTGGGCATTCCCCTTTCGACCGCCACGATCTCGGAGATAGAGCTCATGGTGTTCGGGGCGCTGATCGTCTTCTTCCTGATCGCGGAGCCGCGCGGCCTCGCGCGCCTCTGGGCGATCGGGAAGGAGAAGCTGCGCCTGTGGCCGTTCCCCCATTGACGTTCCTGCTGGCACAACGAAGAGGAGGATGACGATGAATGGCAAGCTGAGAATCAAGGCGGCCGCCGTGGCGCTCGCCGCGGCCGGTGGCCTCGCGTGGGCGGCGGATGCGGCTGCGCAGGCGAAGGAGATCTTCGTGCCCGTCCTGGTGTACCGCACCGGGCCCTACGCGCCGAACGGCGTGCCGTGGGCGGACGGCTTCGTGGATTACCTGAAGCTCGTGAACGAGCGCGACGGCGGCGTGAACGGCGTGAAGATCTCGTACGAGGAGTGCGAGACCGGCTACGCCACGGACCGCGGGGTCGAATGCTACGAAAGGCTCAAGAGCAAGCATCCGGTCGCGTTCAGCCCGCTTTCCACGGGCATCACCTACGCGCTCACGGACAAGGTCGACAACGACCACATCGTCCTCATCACGGCGGGCTACGGGCGCGCGGACTCCGTGGACGGCGCCGTGTTCAAGTGGAACTTCCCGATGATGGGCACCTACTGGGACGGCGCGGACATCCTGGTCCAGCACGTGAAGAAGAAGGGAAGCCTCAAGGGCAAGAAGATCGCGCTGGTCTACCACGATTCTCCCTACGGCAAGGAGCCGATCCCCGTCCTGGAGGAGCTCGCGAAGAAGGAGGGCTTCACGCTCCTGAAGCTCCCGGTCACGCACCCCGGCGTCGAGCAGAAGGCGACGTGGCTCCAGATCCGCCAGCAGCGCCCCGACTACGTCTTCCTGTGGGGCTGGGGCGTCATGAACTCGACCGCCATCAAGGAGGCGATCGCGGTGGGCTATCCGCGCCTGCAGATGTACGGCGTGTGGTGGGCGGCGGCTGAGCCGGACGTGCTTCCAGCGGAGCAGGCGGCCAGGGGCTACAACGGCCTGGCACTCGAGCACTCGGCGGAGAACAACCTGCCGATCCACAACGACATGAGGAAATTCCTCTACGACAAGGGCAAGGGCACCGCGGCCGACAAGAAGGAAGTGGGCCAGGTCCTCTACAACCGCGGGATGCTCTCCGCGATGCTCACGGTCGAGTCGATCCGTTCGGCGCAGGCGCACTTCGGCAACGGCGTGATGACGGCGGATCAGGTCCGCTGGGGCGCGGAGCACCTGAACATCGACAAGGCGCGCATCAAGGCGCTGGGCGTCGAGGGGATCCTCCAGCCGATGCACACGTCGTGCGAGGACCACGAGGGCGTGCGCATGGCGCGCATCCATACGTGGGACGGCTCGGAGTGGAGCTACACGTCGGACTGGTACCAGGCCGACTACAAGCTCCTGCGCCCGATGATCGAGCAGTCGGCGATGAAGTACGCGGCGGAGAAGGGCATCAAGCCGCGCGACTGCAAGAAGGAGATGTAGGAAGCATGGGGCCTGCGAGCGTGAGGGGAGCCGTATCGCCGGCGCAGGCCCCGCTGCTGGACGTGAACGGCATCGAGGTCATCTACAACCACGTGATCCTCGTGCTGAAGGGCGTGTCGCTCCAGGTTCCCGAGGGGGGCATCGTCGCCCTCCTCGGGGCCAACGGGGCGGGCAAGACCACGACATTGAAGGCCGTCTCGAACCTGCTCTTCGCGGAGCGGGGCGAGGTGACCAAGGGGCATATCCACCTCGCCGGCGAGCGGGTGGACCGGCTGAATCCGTCGGAGCTCGTGAAGCGCGGCGTGATCCAGGTGATGGAAGGCCGCCACTGCTTCGCCCACCTCACCGTCGAGGACAACCTCCTCACGGGCGCGTACAGCCGCCGCGCGACGCGTTCGGAGATCCGTGCGGACCTGGAGAAGGTGTACGGATTCTTCCCGCGCCTGAAGCAGCGGCGCGGGGCGCTCGCCGGCTACACGTCCGGCGGCGAGCAGCAGATGACCGCCATCGGCCGCGCGCTCATGGCGCGCCCCCGCATGATCCTCCTCGACGAGCCGTCGATGGGCCTCGCTCCGCAGATCGTGGAGGAGATCTTCGAGATCGTCCGGAACCTCAACGCATCCGAGGGGGTGAGCTTCCTCCTCGCCGAGCAGAACACGATGGTGGCGCTCCGGTTCGCGGACTTCGGCTACATCCTCGAGAACGGCCGCGTCGTGATGGAAGGCAGCGCCGAATCGCTCTCCGGGAACGAGGACGTGAAGGAGTTCTACCTCGGCATCTCGAGCGGCGCGCGCCGCAGCTTCCGCGAGGTGAAGCACTACCGCCGCCGCAAGCGTTGGCTCGCGTAGATGCCGGAGCACTACGACGCCCTGGAGACGCGCGATCCGGAGGAGCGCGAGCGCGCGCTCTTCGCGGCGCTTCCGGCGCAGCTCGCCCATGCGCGGGCGAAGAGCCGGCACTACGCGCGGCTCCTCGCGGACGTGGATCCGCGCGAGGTCGATTCGCGCTCCGCGCTCGCGAAGCTGCCGGTCACGCGGAAATCCGAGCTCCCGCACCTCCAGAAGGTGGAAGCGCCCTTCGGCGGGTTGAACGCCACGCCCGCCTCGGGCCTCGCGCGCATCTTCATGTCGCCCGGGCCGATCTTCGATCCCGAAGGCCGCCGACCCGACTACTGGCGCACGGCGCGCACGCTCTTCGCGGCGGGCTTCCGGCCGGGCGACGTGGCGCTCAACTGCTTCTCCTATCACCTGACTCCCGCGGGGAGCATGCTCGAGACGGGCCTGCATCATCTCGGCTGCGCCGTGATTCCCGGAGGCGTCGGCCAGACCGAGCTCCAGGCGCAGGCGATCGCGCAGCTGGCGCCTTCGGGCTACGTGGGGACGCCTTCCTTCCTCAAGCTCATCGTCGAGAAATGCGACGAGCTCGCCGTCGCGTCCGGTTGCCTCGCGCGGGCGCTCCTCTCGGGCGAGGCGTTCCTCCCTCCGGTGCGCGCCTTCCTCTCGGAGCGCGGCATCGACGCGTTCCAGGCGTACGGCACGGCGGACCTGGGCATGGTCGCCTACGAGACGCCGGCGCGCGAGGGGCTCGTGGTGAACGAGGAGCTCATCGTGGAGATCGTCCGGCCGGGGACGGGCGACGCGGTCGCGGAGGGCGAGGTGGGCGAGGTCGTCGTAACGGCGTTCAACGCCGACTACCCGCTCGTGCGCTTCGCGACCGGCGACCTCTCGGCGGCGCTCGCGGGCGCGAGCCCCTGCGGGCGCACCAACGTGCGGATCAAGGGATGGATGGGGCGCGCGGACCAGGCGACCAAGGTGCGCGGCATGTTCGTGCATCCGCACCAGGTGGCGGAGGTCCTGCGCCGGCACGGCGTCGCGCGCGGCCGGCTGGTGGTCGAGAACCACGGCGGCGAGGACCGGATGACGCTCTGCATCGAGCACCCGGCCGCGGACGCGGCGTTCGTGGCGGCGATGGAGGCGACGCTTCGCGACGTGATGAAGCTGCGCGGGACGGTGGCCTGCTCCGCGTCCGGGTCGCTCGCCAACGACGGCAAGGTGATCGACGATGCGCGCCGGTATGCGTGAGGGGCCAACCCCGTTATCATGCGGTTCCGATCCCAACGTAGTTTCCCACTCCATGAACAAGATCCCGTCGCTCCTCCTCCTCGCCGCTGCCGCCTTCGCCCTCAGCGCCTGCGCCCTCGAAGCCAGCACGGACCCGGTCGCAGCCGGAACGCAGCCGGTGTACAGGACGGGCAGCAACATCGCGAAGGGCCGGACCGCGACCGCCTCGGACGGCGTGGCGACCGTGAGCGGCGAGCAGGCCGAGCGCGCGCTCCGCGGGACGCCGCAAATGCCGGCGCGCCTCCCCGGCAGCAACTGACAACCGGCTTCGCCGGCTCCCACGCGGCCGCGGGCGGCGCGAGACTTCGCCGCCCGCGAAATCGCCTCGCAAGCCCTTGTTTCAAGGGCTCTTTCCGGGCCTTTCGCCGCCAAGCGCGGAATGATTGGCACGGCCCACTGTCCATCGTTTGATATGGCCCCTCCCGTGGGCTACACTAGTCGGCTTTCGGCGACCGGCGCGAGGGGCGTTCTCCCCGGCCCGGCGTCGCGAACGCGAGGATCAATGGCCAGCAAAGCAAAGACTCTGACCGAGGCGGAACTCGTCAAGATGCCGAAGTCGGAATACATGAACACGGCGCAGCTCAAGTTCTTCCGCGAGCGCCTGCTGGAGCTGCAACGCCAGCTCCGGGAGAACGCCGGCGCCACCACCGAGCACCTGCGCGAGCTCTCGTTCGCGCCGGACCCGGCCGACCGCGCGACGCTCGAGGAGGAGCACGCGCTCGAGCTTCGCACGCGCGACCGCGAGAGGAAGCTCCTGAAGAAGATCGACGCCGCGCTCGCCCGGATCGAGGACGGGAGCTACGGCTTCTGCGAGGAGACCGGCGAGCCGATCGGCATCCAGCGCCTCCTCGCCCGGCCGACCGCGACGCTCACGATCGAGGCGCAGGAGCGCCGCGAGCTCAAGCAGAAGCTCTACGGCGAGTAGCCTCCGCCGCGGCCCCGGCAAATCGCCGGCGCGGCGCGCGCGATTCCAGGCGGCGGGGCGCATCTAGCGTCCTATAATATCCAGCTCACCGATCGTCCCCGGGCTGGAGGAATCCCCGATGCGGAAGGACTTCACGATGACCGCCCTCGCGACCGGCTTTGCCGCGTCCGTCGAGCCGGTCGCGCAGACGCAGATCGTCACCGGAAGCGAAGGCCTCGTCGCGGGCGAGGTGAAGATCCCCGTCCGCGACGGCGAGATGCCCGGCTACCGCGCGATGTCCGCGGGAGGAAAGCGCCTGCCGGTGATCCTCGTCGTGCAGGAGATCTTCGGCGTGCACGAGCACATCCGCGACGTGGCCCGCCGCCTCGCCCACGCGGGCTACCTCGCCGTGGCGCCGGAGCTCTACGCGCGGCAAGGCGACGTGTCGAAGCTCTCCAACATGGACGAGATCCGGCCCATCGTCGCGAAGGTTCCGGACGCGCAGGTGATGTCGGATCTCGACGCCTGCGTGAAGTGGGCCGCGCGCAATGGGGGCGACACCTCGAGGCTCGGCATCACCGGCTTTTGCTGGGGCGGGCGCATTGTGTGGCTCTATGCCGCGCACAACCCCGCGCTCAAGGCGGGTGTGGCCTGGTACGGGCGCGTGGAAGGCGCCGCGTCCGAGCTGCAGCCGAAGCATCCCATCGACGTGGCGAGGGCGCTCGGGGCGCCGATCCTGGGCCTCTACGGCGGCGCGGACGCGGGCATTCCGAACGACACGGTGGACCGGATGCGCGCGGCGTTGAAGGCCGCGGGGAAGCCCTCCGAGATCCACACGTATGCCGGCGCGCCCCATGCCTTCTTCGCGGACTACCGCCCGTCGTACCGGAAGGAACCGGCCGAGGACGGCTGGAAGCGGCTCCTCGAGTGGCTTCGCCGGCACGGGGTCGCCTGAGGACGGTGGAAGGTACCCCGCATGTCCGCGCGAACGTGAACCCGCGGCTCGATCGGGACCGGCAGGATGCCTCGCGCGAGCTGCACCGCGTGCTCGAGGAGAAGAGCCTCGCGACCGTCTTCCAGCCGATCTTCGGCTTTCGCGAAGGCCGCATGACGGGCTACGAGGCGCTCGTGCGCGGCCCGCGGGGCTCGCTCATCCAGACGCCCACGGCGCTCTTCGCCGCCGCCGCGGAGGAGGGGCTCGCGGTCGAGCTGAACCTCCTCTGCATCCAGCAGATGCTGCGCGCGTTCGCCGCGAGCGGGCTGGAGGGAAGCCTCTTCCTCAACGTCTCGCCGCAGCTCATCGTGCGGCACCTGCACGACCAGGAGCGCGCCGCGCGCTTCATGCAAAGCCTCGGGCTCCCGGCGGGGCGCGTGGTGATCGAGCTCACCGAGGACTACCCGACGGTGGATTTCGCGAAGGTGCACGAATCGCTCATGCTCTACCGCTCGATGGGCTTCCGGATCGCGATCGACGACCTGGGCGAGGGATTCGCGAGCCTGCGATTGTGGTCGGAGCTGAGGCCCGAGTACGTGAAGGCGGACAAGCACTTCGTGACGGGCATCGCGGACGACCCCGTGAAGATGCAGTTCCTGCGCGCGATCCAGCACATCGCGGACAACTGCGGCTCGCTCGTGATCGCGGAAGGGATCGAGAACGCCGCGGATTTCCGCGTCGTGAAGGACATCGGCATCGCGTGCGGCCAGGGCTGGTTCATCGGGCATCCGGCCGAGAGGCCGGAGCGCGACCTCCCGGTCGAGGCGCGGCGCGCGAACGCCGACGAGCGCGTTCCCGTGGTGCCCACGCCGCGCCTGCGCGCCGGCACCGAGCCGCGCGCGCACGATTTCGTCCGCGCGGTCGAGCCGGCCGCGCCGGACGCGACGCTCGCCTCGCTCCTCGAGCGCTTCGCGGCCTCACCCACGCTCGCTGCGATCCCCGTCGCGGGAAGCGCCGGCGTCGAAGGGGTCGTCTCGCGGCAGTGGATGGACCTCGCCCGCGCCGCGCCGGATGCCGGATCGGTCCTCGCGCGCGCGTGCATCGAGGTCGCGGACCGGGCGCCGATCCGCGTGGAGGCGGATCTCGAGCTCGCGGCGTTGACCGCGATCCTCGTGGAATCGGACGTGCGCCGCTTCGCGGACGGCTTCGTGATCGTCGCGGGCGGGCGCTACCTCGGCATGGGCACGAGCCGCGACGTGATGCGGTCCCTGCAGAGCTCACGCGTGCTCGCCGCCCGCTACACCAATCCGCTGACGCTCCTGCCGGGCCAGGTGCCGATCAACGAGCACCTCGAGCGCCTCCTCGCGCGCCACGTGCCGTTCACCGCGTGGTTCGTCGAGGTGGACCAGATGCGCGGCTTGAACGATTCGGGCGGGTTCGCGCAGGGCGATGCGTTGATCCACGCGACCGCGCGCCTCCTCGAGGAGGCGTGCGAGCCGGGCGTCGACTTCGCGGGCCACGTCGCGGGCGGCCGCTTCGTGGTGCTCGCGCAGAGCGAGGATTGGCGCGCCCGCGCCGAGCGCCTCCTCGCGGGCTTTCCGGCGCTCGTGCGCGAGCACATCCCGCCGGAGGCGTACGCGAGCGGCTATTTCACGGTGAAGTTCCGCGACGGGCGGCAGAGCGTGCGCCCGCTCCCCAAGCTCGTCGTGGGCATCCTGCCGGTCCTGCCCGGGGTCTTCGAAAGCCGGCACGAGGTGGTCGCCGCGGCCAAGCGCGCGGCGGAGGCCGCGAAGGCGCTCCCGCAGAGCGCGATCCACGTGGACGAGGAGCATGCGAACGCGTACCCGCAGTCGCTCCTTTTCGGCGCGCCCTAGCCCTGCGCCTCCCCGCGACGCCACACCTGCCAGCGCTCCTTCCCCTCGAAGACCGGGATCGAGTCGCCGACCGGGGCGTCCTCGACCCGCTCGAATGCCGGCGAGAGGAGCGCGTCCAATTCGCCTTGCGAATGGAGCGGGAACGGAGGGCCGCGATCGCCCCGGTCGAAATAGAAAAAGCCCGCAAGCGCGCCGCCGGGGACCACGAGCTCCGCCACGCGCCGGCCCCAGTCGGCCCAGAGCCGGCGGGGGAGGGCGCAGAGGAAGGCCCGCTCATAGACCAACTCGAAGGGCGCCTCCGCGATCGGCGCGAAGAAGTCCGCCTGGCGCACCCGCTCGGCGGAAGCCCCCAGCTCGCGGCGCGCGAGCGCGACCGCCTCGGGGCTGAAGTCGATACCGAGCACGTTCCACCCGGCCTGCGCGAGGAAAGCCACGTCGCGCGCGCTGCCGCAGCCCGGAACGAGCACGCGCCGCGGCGCGCCCGCGGCTTCCACGTAGGCCCTCAGGCGCGCCGGCGCCTTGCCCGCGTCCCACGGGGCGAAGCGCGCTTCGTAGCGCAGGTCCCAGAACCCGGCCTCCGCCGGATCCCGCCGTGGAAAACTCGGGATATCCACCGCCGGATGGTAGCGCCGAACGGCTATACTCGCGGGCGCACCTCGCCTCTTTTCCCATGAAGCGCTTCCTGCTTTTCGCCGCGGCATGCTGGGTCCTCGCCGCCTGCCACCCGGTCGATCGCGCGCCGCGCCCCGCGCTCGCGCTCGAGGAGTGCCGCCTGCCCGGCGTCGACGGCACGGCGAGTTGCGGCACGTTCGACGTGTGGGAGGACCGGTCCGCGAAGAAGGGCCGGCGGATCGGCATCAACGTCGCCGTGGTTCCCGCCCGCATCCGCGCGCACGAGCCGGACCCCATCTTCGTCTTCGCGGGCGGGCCGGGGCAGGGCGCGGTCGCGCTCGCCTCGGACGTGATGCCGCTCTTCTCGCGCCTGAACGACCTGCGCGACATCGTCTTCATCGACCAGCGCGGCACCGGGAGCTCCCATCCGCTCGACTGCGACGAGGACCAGGATTCGCCCCTCCAGTCGGTGTTCGAGGATGCGCTCCCGGAGGACCTCGTGAAGAAGTGCCTCGCGCAGATGGACGCGGACCCGCGCCAGTACGTGACCTCCATCGCGGTGGAGGACATCGACGACGTGCGCGCCGCCCTGGGCTACGACAAGGTGAACCTGTGGGGAGGCTCGTACGGGACGCGCGTCGAGCTGGAGTACCTGCGCCGCCATGGCGAGCACGTGCGCTCGATGGTGCTGGACGGCGTGGCTCCGGCCACGATGAAGCTCCCGCTCTCCTTCGTGGCGGACGGCGACGCGGCGCTCGCGAAGCTCGTCTCGGACTGCGCGGCGGACGCGCTCTGCCGCCTCACGTACCCGGATCTGCGCGGCACGATCGAGTCGCTGCGCTCGCGGCTCGCGCGCCGCCCCGTGCGCGCGGCGATCCAGGATCCGCGCACCGGCGAGCGCGAGACGATCGACGTGACCGAGAACGTGTTCCTCTCCGGACTCTTCCGGCCGCTCTACGTGGCGGAGCTCGCGAGCCTCCTCCCCTTCGGCATCGCCTCGGCCGCGCGCGGCGACTTCAACCCGCTCCTCGCGCAGAACCTCGAGTTCGCGGACGACGTCTCGGAGAACCTCTCGCTCGGCATGCACCTCGCGGTCGTGTGCTCGGAGGACATCCCGCTCGTGACCCCCGCCGACCTCGCGGACGCGGACCGCTCGTTCTTCGGGCGCGCGCTGGTGAACGACTTCGTGCGCGCCTGCCGCGACTGGCCCAAGGGGCGCGTGCCGGCGGACTACTACACGCCGGTCACCTCGAGCGTGCCGGCGCTCGTCCTCTCGGGCGGCATCGATCCCGCCACGCCCCCGCGGCACGCACAGAAGGTGGTGGCGACGCTCCCCAACGCCCGCCATTTCATCGCCCCGCACCTGGGCCACGGCGTGAGCCTCCACGGCTGCGCGCCGCACCTGGTCGAGGAGTTCATCCGGAAGGGGAGCGCCGCGACCCTCGACGGAAGCTGCCTCGCGAAGATCCCGCGGCCGCTCTACATGCTTCCGCTCGGGGCGCCGTCTTGATCGTCGCCGAGGGCCTCGCCAAGCGGTTCGGTGACGTGGACGCGGTGAGGGACGTCTCCTTCACCGCGCCGGACGGGCGCATCACCGGGCTCCTGGGCCCGAACGGGGCGGGAAAGACCACCACCCTTCGCATCATCTCGACGCTCGTCTCGCCCACCCGCGGGCGCGTGGTGGTGGACGGCCTGGACAACGCGAAGGAGCCGCTCGCCGTGCGCGCGCGGATCGGCATGCTCTCGGATGCGCGCGGGCTCTACGGACGGCTCACGGCGCGCGAGAACATCGCCTATTACGGGGCGCTCCGCGGCCTCGATGCCGGCGCGCTCGAGGCCTCCATCGGCCGCCTCGCGGACCTCCTCGACATGCGGGCGCTCCTCGGCCGGCGCGCGGAGGGCTTCTCGCAGGGCGAGCGCGCGAAGGTGGCGATCGCGCGCGCGCTCGTGCACGACCCGCCCAACGTGATCCTGGACGAGCCTACCAACGGCCTGGACGTGATGACCACGCGGAGCCTGCGGGAGGTCATCCGGCGGCTGCGCGCGGACGGGAAGTGCGTGCTCTTCTCGAGCCACGTGATGCAGGAGGTCTCGGCGCTCTGCGACGAGATCGTGATCGTCGCGCGCGGGGCGGTGGTCGCGCGCGGGACGGCGGAGGAGCTGCGCGCCGCGAGCGGCCGCCAGGACCTGGAGGACGCCTTCGTCCACCTCTCGGGGGAGCCGCTCGCGCCATGAGGCCCGCCTTCCTCACCGTGTTCCTGAAGGAGATGCGCGACGGGCTGCGGGACCGGCGGACCGCGCTCATGGTCCTCATCGCCGCGATCCTCACGGGGCCGGTCACGCTGGTCCTCGTGGTGCACTTCGTCTCCGGGCTGGAGGAGAAGGCATCCGTCCTCCACGTGCGCATCCACGGGGCGGAGCGCGCGCCCGCGTTCGTGAACTTCCTCGAGCGGAACGACGTGAAGATCGAGACCGCTCCGGACGACTACGGGGAGCGCGTGCGCGCCGGGAAGCTCGACGCGGTGATCGTCGTCCCGGAGGATTTCCAGGAGCACTGGCTCTCGGGCGATGGCGCGCGCATGGAGGTCGTGTACGACGACTCGCGCACGGACTCGGGCCCTGCCACGCGCCAGGCCGAGCGCCTGCTCCAGGCTTTCAACCGCGAGACGGGGATGTTGAGGATGATCGCGCGCGGCGTGAGCCCGGATCTCGCCAATCCGGTGAAGGTCGAGCGCGTGAACACCGCGACGCCGCGGCAGAAGGGCGCTTTCCTCCTCTTCCTCATCCCGATGTTCGCGCTCCTCTCGCCGCTCCTGGGCGGCATGACGCTCGCCATCGACTCGACCGCGGGCGAACGCGAGCGCGGATCGCTCGAGCCGCTCCTCGGCAACCCCGTGCCGCTCCCCCAGGTCGTGATCGGGAAGTGGCTCGCCGCGTGGACCTTCGCGACGATGGTGGCGTTCCTCACGCTCACGGGCTTCGCGACCGCGGCGACGCTCTACGCGGAGAAGAAGCTCGCCGCCGTCATGGCCTTCGGCGTCCCGGAGCTCCTGGGCTTCGTCGCGATGGTGGTCCCGTTCGCCGCGATGACCTCGGCGCTCCAGATGCTCATCTGCACGTATGGACGCTCCTATCGCGAGGCGCAGACGTACGTGAGCTACCTCGCGACCGCGGTCTCCTTCGTGCCGGTGATCGTGCTCTTCACGGGCCTCAAGGACGAGCGCTGGCAGCTCGCCGTGCCGGTGCTGGGGCAGCAGGCGGTGCTCTCCCGGATCGTGCGCGGCGACGCGTTCGGCCTCCTCGACTGGGCCATTCCGTCGGCGGCGGCCTTCGCGATCGCGATCGCGTGCGTGGCGCTCGTGGCCCGGCTCCTGGGCGAGGAGCGCATCGTGTTCGGCCGCACGTGAGCGCCCCGGTCCGCACGAAGGTCGAGCTCGACGCGCTTTTCTCGGAAGGCGGTCCGCTCGCCCGCGCGCTCCCCGGGTTCCGCCGGCGGGGCCAGCAGGTCGAGTTCGCGCGCGCCGTGCTCGAGGCGATCGAGGGAAAGCAGACGCTCATCGCGGAGGCCGGCACCGGCACGGGGAAGACCTTCGCGTACCTGGTGCCCGCGCTTCTCGCGGGTGGCCGCGTCATCGTCTCGACGGGCACCAAGACGCTGCAGGACCAGCTCTTCCACCGCGACCTCCCGCGCGTGCGCGATGCCCTGGGCGTGCGCGCGGACGTGGCGCTCCTCAAGGGGCGCGCGAACTACGTGTGCCTGCACCACCTCGAGCTCTGCGCCGCGCAGGGCACCTTCGCGCTCCGCGAGGAGGCGAGCCACCTGCAGAAGATCCGCAGCTTCGCCGCCCGCACCATGACCGGCGACCGGGGGGAGTGCGAGGGCGTGCCGGAGAGCTCCGGCGCCTGGGCGCAGGCCACCTCCACGCGCGAGAACTGCCTGGGCTCGGCGTGCCGGCACTACCAGGACTGCTTCGTGATGAAGGCGCGGAAGCGCGCCTCGGAGGCGGACGTCGTGGTCGTGAACCACCACCTCTTCTTCGCGGACGTGGCGCTCCGGGACGAGGGCGCCGCGGACCTGCTGCCCGAGGCGAACACCGTGATCTTCGACGAGGCGCACCACCTCCCGGACCTCGCCCGGCTCTTCTTCGGGCAGTCGCTCTCGACCGCCCAGCTCCTGGAGCTCGCGCGCGATGCGCGCCTCTCCGAGGCCGCGCATGCGCGCGAATCGACCTCGATCGGCGATGCGGCCGCGGACCTGGAGCGCGCGGCGCGCGACGTGCGCCTGGCGTTCGGTCCCGCGTCCGGGCGGATGGCGCTCTCGGCGCTGCGCGAGCGGACGGCCTTCGACCGCGCCATCGACGCGCTCGCGGAGCGGCTCGCCGCGCTCGCGGAACGGTTGCGCGCCCAGGAGGAGCGGGCCGAGGAGCTTCGCAACTGCCGTGCCCGGGCCGACGAGTTCCTCGGTCGGATCGGCGAATGGCGGGAGGCGGACGAAAGACCGAAGGAAGATGCCTTCGGCGAATCGCAGGGAGCGGACGTCGTCCGGTGGATCGAGGCGTGGCCGCAGTCGTGCGCGCTCTACGTGACGCCGCTGGACGTCGGGCGCATCTTCGGCGGGCGCACCCAGGACGGACAGCGTGCGTGGATCTTCACCTCGGCCACGCTCTCGGTGAACGGCGATTTTTCGCACTACGCCTCGGAGATGGGCCTTTCGGATGCGCGCACCCTCACGTGGCCGAGCCCCTACGACTTCGCGAACCAGGCGCTCCTCTACGTGCCGGAGGGCCTTCCGGATCCGAACAGCGAACGATACGGGGAAGCGGTGATCGACGCGGCGTGGCCGGTCGTCCGCGCGAGCGGAGGCCATGCGTTCCTCCTCTTCACGAGCCTGCGCGCGATGGAGCGCGGCCACGAGCGGCTCGCGGCGAAGCTCGCGGCCGAGGGGCTGCCGTGGCCGCTCCTCCTGCAGGGCAGCGGCTCGAAGAACGACCTCCTCGAGCGTTTCCGGCGCTCACCCAACGCGATCCTCGTGGGCTCGCAATCGTTCTGGGAGGGCGTGGACGTGAAGGGCGATCAGCTCTCGGTGGTCGTGATCGACCGGCTGCCGTTCAACCCGCCGGACGAGCCGGTGCTCGCCGCCTGCATCGAGCGGATCAATCGTGCGGGGGGCAACGCCTTCATGGACTACCAGCTGCCCCGCGCCGTGATCGCGTTGAAGCAGGGAGCGGGGCGGTTGATCCGGGACGAGACGGATCGCGGAGCGCTGGTGATCTGCGACCCGCGGCTCGTGGACAAGCCCTACGGCAAGCGCATCTGGCGCGCGCTGCCGCCTTTCCGGCGGACGCGCTCGCTCGCGGAGGTCGAGCGTTTCTTCGACCCCCGCGCGAGCGAGCCGGTTACCGCGAAGGCGCGATGAACTTCCAGCCTTCAGGGCACTGCGTGGCCTTCGGGTAGTACGCCTTCGCCGAAGCGCAGTAGTTCATGTAGAGCGGGCCCTGGCTCGGGGCGCCCGGGCCGGGCTGGGCCTGGGTGGTCGCCGGCTCCGCGTCGTACGGCACGACCTCGCGCTCCTGGTAGACGACCGGCGCGTCCGGATAGGCGTAGTAGCCGTCGTAGTACGGGTAGTAGTACGGCGCGCCCCAGTAGTACGGCCCCCAGAAGAGCGGCACACCCAGGAAGAACGAGAAACGGGGGCCGAAGAAATGCCCGCCATGTCCCACGAAATGGCCGCCGAAGTGGCCGCCGCTGAAGTGACCGCCGCTGAAATGGCCGCCGGACCAGTGCCCGCCGCCCGAATGACCGTTGTGCTGCGCGAATGCGCTTCCCGCCATGGCCAAGCCGCCCGCGGCGAGCGCGGCGACCAGCAGGTTTCTCGTCGATTTCATGTGTGTGCTCCTTGGATCCGTCCACCGAGGGACATCATCAGCCCAACGAGATTCAACGATTGAGACCTCGTTTCGGATGACATAAAAAATCATTCTAAATCAAAGCAGTGCATTTCCCCTTTCGAATCATGCGAGCGGAAGGGTCACCCGGGCCTCCAGCCCGCCGCCCTCGCGCGGGAGAAGCACCAGCGTACCCCCATGGAGCACCGCCACGCGGTCCGCGATGGCGAGCCCCAATCCCGCGCCGGAGGAGCCGCTCCGGGCGGCGTCGCGGCGGGTGAAGGGCTGCTTCAGGCGCTCCACCTCGCCCGGCGCGATGCCCGGACCGCGGTCGAGCACCGAGAGCGAGGCCCGCCCGTCCACGGCCGCCGTGCGCACGAGGATCGTGCCCCCCGCGTGGCGGGCGGCGTTCGCGATGAGATTGTCCACCAGCCGCTGCATGGCGAGCGGGCGCAGCATCATGAGCGGGACTTCGGAAAGCTCGCAGCGCACGTCCGCGCCGCCGCGCGCGGCGCGCTCCGCGCAGGCGCGCGCGAGCTCCGCGAGGCTCACGGGGGCCAACGCCTCGGCCGACTCGGTGCGCGTGAAATCGATGAACTGGTCGATGATCGCGTTCATGTCATCCAGGTCCTGGACGATCCCGTGCTGCGTGCCCGAATCGACCTTGTCGCCCAGCATCTCCACCTCGAGGCGCAGGCGCGAGAGCGGCGTGCGAAGGTCGTGCGAGATCCCCGCGAGGAATGTCGCGCGCTCGCGCTGGCCCGCCTGCAGGTCGTCCTTCATCTGGTTGAACGCGCGCGCCACCGCGCGGATCTCGGACGGGCCGGCCTCGGCGACGGGGGCCGGGTCGCCCCCCTTGCCGAGCTTGGTCGCGGCGCGAGCGAGCTCCGCCAGCGGGCGGTTCAGCCGGTAGACGAGGAAGAAGGTCGCCGCGATCGCGATCGCGAGCCCCGCCACGCCCCACGCGATGAGCGCGGTCGCGGGATCGCGGTCGATGCGTCCGCGCGGGAACGCCACCCAGAAGTCGCGCTCGCCGGCCGGAAGGCGGACCCAGAGCACCTGCGGCCGGTTCCCGTTCGGCGGGCGGCCGTCGCCGCGCACGTAGACCTCGGCTTCGCGGCCGAAGATCTCCTTGATGCGCTGGCGAAAGAGCTGCATGGGAACGAGGTTCCCGGCGGGGCGCATGCGCTCGTCGCCCCTCACCGGGCTGATGCGGATGCCTTCCTTCTCCGCGATGTCCGCGACGAACCGGTCCTGCTGCTCGCGGGTCATCGTGTTCAACGCCGCGCTGATCGTCTTCAGGTGGCTCACGAACTGGCCCACGCGCACCGCGTGCCGCGGCTGCGTCACGTACTGCTGCAGGAGCCAGAGCGCCGCCACCTGCGAGAGCACGAGCGCCGCGACCATCACGGCGAGCGTCCGCCAGAGGAGCGAGGAGGGGAGGAGCTTCATTTCTGCGGCGCGCCGTCCGGGATGAAGACGTAGCCGAAGCCCCACACCGTCTGGATGTAGCGCGGCGCCTGCGGGTCCTCGGCGAGGAGCTTCCTCAGGCGCGACACCTGCACGTCGATCGAGCGGTCGTAGCTCTCGTGTTCGCGGCCGCGCGCGAGCTCCATCAGCTTGTCGCGCGACATCGGCTCCCGGGGATGGAGCGCCAACGCCTTCAGCAGCGCGAATTCCCCGGTGGTGAGCGCGATCGCCTCGCCCGAGCGCGTGAGCGAGCGGTTGCCGAGGTTCAAGGCGAAGGGGCCGAACTCGACCACCTTCGCCTCCTGGCTGGGCGCGCCCGGCGCCTCCTGCGGCGCCTGGCGGCGCAGCACCGCGTGGATCCGCGCGACCAACTCGCGGGGGTTGAAGGGCTTCGCGAGGTAGTCGTCCGCCCCCATCTCGAGGCCGAGGATGCGGTCGACGTCGTCGCCCTTCGCGGTGAGCATGATGACCGCCACGGTGTTGCCCGCCGCGCGCAGGCGCCGGCAGATCGCGAGGCCGTCCTCGCCGGGAAGCATCAGGTCGAGGACGAGGAGGTCGTAGCGCACGCGCGAGAGGCTCCGGTCCATGGCCGCGGCGTCCGGCACGGTGTCGACGGCGAAGCCCTGCTCGGAGAGGTAACGCTTGAGGAGGTCGCGAAGGCGCAGGTCGTCGTCGACCACGAGGATCTTCTGGCGTTGCGCGCTCTGCATGAAGGGATCGTAGCCGCCGCGGGCGGGTTTCCCGCCGCCATTTGTAAGGGAATGTTAGCAGTCGCGCCGTGGCCGTCCGTCGGGCTTACAACCCGTTACGACCGCGCGTCGCCCGGAGATGCCTTCGCGCGTTGAACCGCTTACGCTCGGTGCATTGCTCGAGCCCCCTCGATAGAGACCGAAAGGACGCACCATGAAATACGTCGCAATCCTCACCGCGCTGGGCCTCGGCTCCGCGGCATTCCTCACTTTCGCCGACCAACCCCAGGGTCCCCTGGGCACGGAGGGCGGCCACGCCCGCCACGGGATGGCGGAGCGCCTGCGCGCCGCGGACACCAACGGCGACGGCATGATCAGCCGCGAAGAGGCGGCGGCGCTCCCGAGCCTCGCGAAGCACTTCGACGCGATCGATGCGAACCACGACGGGCAGATCACCCGCGAGGAGCTGCGCGCCTTCGCCCGGCAGAAACGGGCGGAGCACTGGAAGAAGATCGACACGGACGGCGACGGCCGCATCAGCAAGGCCGAGGCCCAGGCCAACGCCCCGCGCCTCTTCCAGCACTTCGACCGGATCGACGCCAACGGGGACGGCTTCATCACCCCGGAGGAGCTCAAGGCCGCCTTCGCCCGCCACCGCCGCGGCGCCAGCCAGGATCCCAGTCAGAGTCAATGACAGATGCAGCGCGCGCCGGCTCCCCGCCGGCGCGCCGCTGTGTCATGCTTTTGGCCGCACCATGAGAATTCCATTCGCCGTGCTGGCCGCGTGCCTCTCGCTCGCGGCGCAGGCCGAGGCGATCGGCTACCAGGGAGCCCGCCACCTGCTCGACCGCGCCGGGTTCGGCGCGACGGACCGCGAGGTCCGCGAGTACGCGGCGTTGGGCCGCGTGGAAGCCGTCGACCGCCTCCTCGCCGGCGCCCGCCGCGAAGCCGTGACGCCCGCTCCCCCGTTCGTCGCCGAGCCGATCGTGCCCGCCCGGGAGATGCGCGCGCTCTCCGTGGACGAGCGGAAGGACGTCAACAAGCATTTCGTGCAGGAAGGCCTCGAGCTTCGCGCGTGGTGGCTGCAGGAGATGCTCGCCACGCCCAGCCCGCTCACGGAGCGCATGACGCTCTTCTGGCACAACCATTTCGCGACCAGCCAGCGCAAGGTCCGCCAGCCCCAGCTCCTCTACCGCCAGAACGTGCTGCTGCGCCGCCAGGCGCTCGGCAACTTCGCGGTGCTTCTCCACCAGGTCGCGAAGGATCCGGCGATGCTGGTCTACCTGGACAACGCGCGCAGCCGCCGCGAGGCGCCGAACGAGAACTTCGCGCGCGAGGTGATGGAGCTCTTCACGCTGGGCGTGGGCCACTACGGCGAGGGCGACGTGAAGGAGGCCGCGCGCGCGTTCACGGGCTGGAGCGTCGACCCGCAGACGGGCGACTATCGCTACCGGCCGGCCTTCCACGACGCGGGCGAGAAGGCAGTCCTCGGCCGCCGCGGCGCGTTCGACGGGGACGACGTGCTGGACATCCTCCTCGCGCGCCCGGAGACCGCCCGGTTCATCGCCGCGAAGATGTGGCGCGAGTTCGTCTCGCCCACGCCGGATCCCGCGGAGGTCGAGCGCTGGGCGGCCGTCTTCCGCGAATCGCGCTACGAGGTGAAGCCGCTCCTGCGCGCGGTCTTCCTCTCGGATGCCTTCTGGTCGCCGGAGAACCGCGCGACCCTCGTGAAGTCCCCGGTCGACCTGGTCGTGGGCACTCTGCACATGCTGGACGTTCGCCCGCAGGACCTGCGTCCCGCCGCGGTCGCCTGCGCGGCCCTGGGCCAGAACCTCTTCGCGCCGCCCAACGTGAAGGGCTGGCCCGGCGGAGACGCGTGGATCGATTCCGCGACGCTCCTCGGCCGCCGCCAGTTCATGGAGCGTGTCTTCGCCGACGCGAGGGCGGGCGCGATCGCCTCGAGCGTGGACGAGCGCGACATCGATCGCCTCGTGCTCGCGAGCGCGGCCGCGCAGCCGCCCGGACCGGCGGTCGCAGGTGCCGCGCGCCTTCGCGCGCTCGTGTCCGACCCCGTCTACCAGCTCAAGTGAGGACCATGGACCGACGCGATTTCCTCCGCCTCTCCGCCCTCGTGCCGTTCGCCGGCATGGCGGGATTCGCGCGCGCCGCCGCATCGGCCGCCACGCGGCGCCTCCTCGTCCTCGTGGAGCTCAAGGGCGGGAACGACGGGCTCAACACCGTCGTGCCCTACGCGGATCCCCGCTATGCGGCGCTGCGTCCGCGGCTCGCGATCCCGCGCGAGCAGGTGGTGGCGCTCACCGAGCGCGAGGGACTGCATCCGGCGCTGGCGCCGCTCCGCGCGGCGTGGGATGCGCGCGAGCTCGCCATCGTGCGCGGCGTGGGCTACCCGGATCCCAACCTGTCGCATTTCCGCTCCATCGAGATCTGGGACACGGCGTCGGCGAGCGACAAGTACCTGGACGAGGGCTGGCTCGCCCGCGCCTTCGAGCGTTCCCCCTGCCCGGAAGGCTTCGCGGCGGACGGCGTCGTGGTGGGCGGCGGCGGCATGGGCCCGCTCGCGGGACGGAAGACCCGCGCGCTCGCCCTGGCGAACCCGGAGCAATTCGTGCGCAACGCCCGTCTCGCGCATCCGGAATCGGTGCGCACGCAGAATGCCTCGCTCGCGCACATCCTGCGGGTCGAGAACGACATCGCGCTCTCGGCGGAGCGCTTGCGCGGCGCGCGCGCGCCGTCCGGCACCTTTCCCACGGGTCCCTTCGGAAAGGCGACGGAGACGGCGGCGCAGCTCGCGGTCCACCCGGCGGGCGTGGCGGTCGTGCGCCTCTCGCTCGGGAGCTTCGACACCCACGCGAACCAGCAGGGCGTGCACGCGAACCTGCTGGGACAGCTTGCCGAGGGCCTCGTCGCGCTGCGGGAGGCGCTCACCGCGGCGGACCGGTGGAAGGGGACCGTGATCGCCACGTACGGCGAATTCGGCCGCCGGCCACGAGAGAACGACAGCGGCGGCACGGACCACGGCACCGCCAGCGCCCATTTCGTGCTGGGCGGCGCGGTGAAAGGCGGCCTGTACGGGGCGGAGCCCGCCCTGGATCGCCTGGACGGCAACGGCAACCTCCCGCACGCGGTGGATTTCCGGGCCTACTACGCGACCTTCCTCGACCGTTGGTGGGGCATCGACTCCCACGACGTCCTCGGGGGCCGGTTCGCACCGTTGGATGTCCTCCGGACCGCTTAGAATCGACATTAGGAATCTCTCGTAATAGCCTGTTAAACGTAGGGAAACAGGCGCCAATCGCCTCGGCTATAATGCCCGGGTGAACCTGCTGGCCCTCGAGACGTCCACGGAGCTCTGCTCGGTCGCCCTGCTGCGGCACGGCGAGCTCTTCGTGGAGGAGGCGATCGCCGAGAGCCGGCATTCGGAGCTCCTCATCCCCATGATCCGGCGCGTCCTCGAGCGCGCGCGCCTGGCGCCGGCGGCGATGGATGCCTTCGCCTTCGGCCAGGGGCCGGGCTCCTTCACCGGCATCCGCATCGCCTGCGGCGTGGCCCAGGGCCTCGCCTTCGCATCCCACCGCCCGGTCGTTCCCGTGCCCTCGCTCTTGGCCCTCGCCGAGCAGTCCCACGAACGCCGCGTGGTGGCCGCCCTGGACGCGCGGATGAACGAGGCCTACATCGCGGCCTACGCGCGGAACGGCGACGACTGGGACGAAGTGATCGCCCCACGCCTCGCCGACGCGTCTTCCGTCCCGGCCCTTCCCGGGCGGCAATGGGCGGCCACCGGCAGCGGCTTCGAGCGGCTTGCGTGGCTGCGCGACGCCTACCTCGATGTGGTGCAGATGCGCTACGGTGCCGATCTTCCGCGCGCCGGCGCGGTCGCACGCCTTGCGGCGCGCCGGCTCGCGCGGGGAGGCGCCGTGGCGGCCGAGGACGCGGCGCCCCTATACTTGCGCGACAAGGTGGCACTCACGACGGACGAGCGAAGGGCGAGACGTTGAGCGCGGTCCCCATTCCGCAGCTGCACTACCGGCGCATGCGGGCCTCCGACCTGGCCGACGTGGCGCGGCTCGAGAAGTCGCTCTACGAGTTTCCGTGGAGCCTCGGCAACTTCCGCGATTCGGTGACCGCCGGCTACGATTGCTGGGTCGCGACGCACGGCGAGGCGGTGATCGGCTACGGCGTCCTCATGGTCGCGCTGGACGAGGCGCACCTCCTCAACTTCGCGGTCTCCTCGGAATGGCAGAACCAGGGCATCGGCCGCGCGTTCCTCGCGCACGTGGTGCAGGTCGCGCGCGATGCCGGCGCCCAGATCGTCTATCTCGAGGTGCGCCCGTCCAACCACGCGGCGCGCCACCTCTACCGGAAGATGGGCTTCCAGCAGATCGCGATCCGGCCCGAGTACTATCCCGCCGCCGCGGGGCGCGAGGACGCGCTCTTCCTCGGCCTCACGCTTTGATGGACAAGCGCGTCGCGGCCGCGCTCGAGCTGGGAACGGTCGCGGCCCTCTACGGGCTGGACGGCGACGCGGAGCCGATTGCGTCCGCGCCGCAAGCGGTTCCCGCGACTGCCGCGAGCGCCGTGGCCGCGATGGACTGGACCGGGCTTCGCGAGGCGGTGCGCGCGTGCCGGGCCTGCGGACTCTGCGCGCAGCGCAAGCAGGCTGTGTTCGGCGTGGGCGCGGAATCCGCGCCGTGGCTCTTCGTGGGAGAGGGACCGGGCGCGGACGAGGACGAGCTGGGCGATCCCTTCGTGGGCCAGGCCGGGAAGCTCCTGGACAGCATGCTCGCCGCGATCGGGCTCGCGCGCGGGCGCGAGGTCTACATCGCGAACGTCGTCAAATGCCGCCCGCCCGGCAATCGCACGCCCACGCCGGAAGAGTCGCAGGCGTGCGCGCCGTTCCTCGACCGGCAGATCGACCTCATCGGCCCGAAGCTGATCGTCGCCCTCGGGAAGACGGCGGCCACGCGCCTCCTCGGGACCGAAGCGAGCCTCGCGAGCCTGCGCGGCCGCACGCACCGCTACCGGGGGACGCCCGTCGTCGTCACGTACCACCCCGCCTATCTCCTGAGGACGCTTCCGGAGAAGGCGAAGGCCTGGGAGGATCTCGTCTTCGCGCGCCGGCTCCTGCGCGAGGCGGCTTGAAACGGGCGGCATCGCCCACAACATTCGGCGTGGGGCGAGCCTCGCCCCCGACACTGGAGACAAGAACATGCGCAAGATCCTGTGGGCCCTGCCGCTCCTCGCGGCGCTCGCCCTTTCCGGGTGCGGATACAACGAGTTCCAGACGAAGGACGAGCAGGTGAAGGCCGCCTGGGCCGAGGTGCTGAACCAGTACAAGCGCCGCGCGGACCTGATCCCCAACCTGGTCGCCACGGTCCAGGGCTACGCGAGCCAGGAGAAGGACGTGCTCCTGGGCGTGACCCAGGCGCGCGCCAAGGTGGGCTCCGTGCAGGTGACGCCGGAGGCCTTGAACGACCCGCAGGCGATGAAGCGCTTCGCCGAGGCGCAGGGCCAGCTCACGAGCGCTCTCTCGCGCCTCCTCGTGGTCGCGGAGAACTACCCGCAGCTCAAGAGCGACGCGAACTTCCGCGAGCTGCAGGCCCAGCTCGAGGGGACCGAGAACCGGATCACCACGGCGCGCAACCGCTTCATCAAGGCGACGCAGGACTACAACATCCTCGTCCGCCAGTTCCCGACCAACCTCACCGCGATGATGTTCGGCTACAAGGCGAAGGACAGCTTCACGGTCGAGAACGAGAAGGCGATCTCGGAGCCGCCGAAGGTCGACTTCGCGCCGAAGTCCGCGGTCCCGGCGACCCCCGCGCCCGCGCCCGCGACGACGAAGTAATGCGCATCGCGGCACGGCTCCTCGCGGCAGCGGCGTTCGCGCTCGGCATGGCCGGCGTATGCGCGGCGGCGCCCGGCGATCCCATCCCGGTTCCCAAGCTCACGGCGCACGTCGTCGACCAGACCGGGACCCTCACCGCGCCGGAGCGCTCCGCGCTCGACGCGAAGCTCGCGGCCTTCGAGCGCGAGCGCGGCTCGCAGGTCGCGGTCCTCATCGTGCCGTCGATCGGGACCGAGCCCATCGAGGACTTCGCGACGCGCGTGACGGACGAGTGGCAGCTGGGCAGGAGGGGCGTGGACGACGGGGTGCTCTTCGCGATCGCGAAGCAGGAGCGGAAGCTCCGCATCCAGACCGGCCGCGGCGTGCAGGGCACCCTCACCGACGCGCTCTCGAAGCGGATCATCGCGGAGATCGTGGCCCCGCGCTTCCGGAACGGCGACTTCGCGGGGGGCATCGACGCGGGCGTGGACGCGATCATCCAGGCGGTGAAGGGCGAGGACCTGCCGCTTCCGCCGGTGCGCCCGACCGCGCGGAAGGTGGGCGCGGTATCGTCGTACTCGAACTTCCTCGTGCTCGCGTTCTTCCTGGTGCCCGTGATCGGCATGGTGCTCCGCGGCATCGTGGGCCGCTTCTTCGGCGCGGGCCTCACCGGCGGGCTCACGGGCATCGCCGCGACGCTCTTCTTCGGGAGCATCGGCTTCGGCGTCCTCGCGGCGCTCTTCGCGTTCTTCTTCACGATCGTGGGCGGCACCGGCCTCGGGCGCGGCATCCGGCCGGGAGGCTGGGGCGGCGGACTCGGCGGCGGCTTCGGCGGAGGATTCGGGGGCGGCGGAGGCGGGGGCGGCTTCAGCGGCGGAGGCGGGAGCTTCGACGGCGGCGGCGCCTCCGGGAGCTGGTGATGGAGCTCGTGCGCTTCTGGCGGCATCTCCTCATGAGCCCCACGCGCGAGCGGCTCGCGTTTCCGCGCGCGGCGTTGGACGCGATCCAGCGCGAGATCGCCGCGCAGGAGGACGCGCACGGCGGCCAGGTCGTGATGGTGGTCGAGGCCGAGCTCGCCACCGCGCAGCTCTGGCACGAGGTGAGCTCGCGCGAGCGCGCCCGCGAGGTCTTCGCGCAGCGCGGCGTCTGGAACACCGAGCACAACAACGGCGTCCTCATCTACCTGCTCCTCGCGGACCGCCGGGTCGAGATCGTGGCCGACCGCGGCATCGACGCGAAGGTCGAGCCCGCGGAGTGGCACGCCATCTGCCGCATGATGGAGGAGCATTTCCGCGCGGCCCGCTACCAGGAGGGCGCCATCGCCGGGGTGCGCGCGGTCTCGGCGCTCCTCGGACGGCACTTCCCGCGCGGCGCGCGCGGCCCCAACGAGCTTCCGGACCGTCCCGTCCTGATTTGAGCCGCGTCAGGCGCGTTTTTCGCGCTCGGGGTAGGATATGCGCCACTGCCTCCTCCGATCGAGCCCCGCGATGGAACAGACGGTTCAGAAGGCCCTGAACCTGCTCGAAGCGCTGGTCCACTCCGGACAGCCGCGGCGCCTTACCGAGCTTTCCCGGCAGTTGAACCTCACCAAGCCGAACGTCTACCGGCTGCTCTCGACGCTTTCCACCCTGGGCTACGTGAAGAAGGACCCGGCGACCACGCTCTACTCGCCCACGCTGAAGCTCTGGGAGCTGGGTTCGCTCCTGGTGCGGGACGTGGACCTGGTCGGCGTCGCCCAGCCTCGCGTGCGGCGCCTCTGCGCGGAGACGCACGAGTCCGTCCAGCTCGCGGTCTTCGACTCCGGCTTCGTGGTGTACGTGGACAAGGCGGACAGCGCCCAGCCGCTCAAGGCGATGACCAGCATCGGCTCGCGGGTGCCCGCCACGGTCACCTCCACGGGCAAGGCGCTCCTCGCCTGGCTGCCCCCGGAATGCCTCGACCAGGCCATGGCGCACGTGAAGCGCTACACGCCGCTCACCCTCACGCGCCGGAAGGACATCGAGCGCGACCTCGAGGAGACGCGGCTGCGCGGCTACGCGATCAACCGCGGCGAGTTCCGCGTGGGCGTGTCCGGCATCGCGGCGCCGGTGCGCGACCGGAACGCCGGCATTGTCGCCTCGATCGGTGTCTGGGGCGCGGAGAAGGCGATCCTCGGCGCCCGGCGCGACGAGATCGCGCACATGCTGATCGTCGCCGCGCGCGACGTCTCGCGCGACCTGGGCTTCGTCGAGGCGCCGGCGGCCACGCCCGTACGCGTCGCCGAGCCGACCGGCGCCTAGCGGCCCTTTCCCTCCGCCTCGAGCAGCGCCGCGACTTCCGCGCGCCGCGCGTCCGTGGCCGGCGCGGGCGCGGCCGGTGCCGCCTTCCGGCGCTTGAGCACCACCACGAGGACGCCGATCCCCAGGGCGAGGAGCGCGAAAGGGCCCACCCAGAGGAAGGCCGTCGCCGCCTTGAAGGGCGGCTTGTAGAGGACGAAGTCCCCGTAGCGGTCGACCATGTACTCGCGGATCTCGTCGTCGGTGCGGCCCTGCGCCACCTGCGCGCGGATCTGGTTCCGGAGGTCCAACGCGAGGGGCGCGGCGGAATCGGCGATGGTCTGGTTCTGGCAGACGAGGCAGCGCAGTTCCTCGCCCAGGTTCTTGAGCCTCGCCTCCACGCGCGGATCCGGGTGCGCGACCTCGTCCGCCTGACCGAAGGCGGAGCCCGCGAGCGCGAGGAGGAGGGCGGCGAGGAGCGTCCTCATCCGTTCAGCTTCCGCACGAGCGGGAGGATCGTCCTGTCCAGCGCTTCCTTCGTGATGGGGCCGATCTGCTTGTAGCGGATCACGCCCTGCTTGTCGATCACGAAGGTCTCCGGCACGCCGTACACGCCGAAATCGATGCCGACGTTGCCCAGGTCGTCGTACGCGGAGAGCCGGTACGGGTCCCCGTGCTTCGCGAGCCATTGCAGGCCGTCCGCGCGCTTGTCCTTGTAGTCGAGCCCCACGATCGGGACGAGCTCCTTCTTCGACACCTCGACCAGGAGCGGATGCTCGACGCGGCAGGAGACGCACCACGACGCCCAGACGTTGAGGAGCCACACCTTGCCGCGCATGTCCTGCGGGCCGAAGGTGCGCTCGGGGGCGGCGAGCTCCGTGAGCTTGAACGCCGGCGCGGGCTTGCCGATGAAGGGCGAGGGGACCTCGCGGGGATCGCGCGTGAGGCCGATCGCGAAGAACGCCACGAGCGCGGCGAAGAGGACGAGCGGGATGCCGTACCGGAGCGCCTTCATGGCGTCGCCGCCCGCGCGGCGGCCCCGGCCGGAACCGTCGCCGTGCGCTTCAGGCGATAGCGCCGGTCGGCGAGCGCGAGGAAGCCGCCCAGCGCCATGAGGACGCACCCGCCCCAGATCCAGTCGACGAAGGGCTTGTGGTACACGCGCACGCCCCACGCCTCGCCTTCGACCGGCTCGCCCAACGACACGTAGAGGTCGCGCGTGATGCCGGTGTCGATCGCGGCCTCGGTCATCGTCTGGCCGGAGACCGGGTACATGCGCTTCTGCGGGTAGAGCGTGCGGATCACCTCCGGCGATCCGGCGCGGCGGATGTCGAACGTGCCCTGGATCGCCGTGTAGTTCGGTCCCGGGACTTCGCGCGTGCCGTTGAACTCGAAGTCGTAGCCGCCGATCACCGTGTGCTGGCCCGGCGCCATGCGCAGGTCGCGCTCGGTCTCGTAGCCCTTCACGATCGTCACGCCCAGGATGAAGACCGCGATGCCCAGGTGCGCGACGGTCATGCCGTACCACGAGAGCGATTGCGCCCGCAGCTTCGCGCCGAGCGTCGCCTGGGGCGCCGCCTCGAGCCTTTGCAGGAGCTGTGCCACGGCGGAAGCCACGACCCAGAGTGCCAGCCACAGGCCGAACGCGATGAGCGGCGACCAGCGGCCGAGCACGAACGGAAGGAGGAGGCCCGCGGCCAACGCCACGCCGAACGCCCACTTGAGCCGCACCCAGAGGTCCGGGAGCCGCGCGCGCTTCCAGCTCGCCACCGGCCCGATCGCCATGAGGAACACCGCGGGCGCCATGAGCGGGAAGAACACCGCGTCGAAGTAGGGCGGTCCCACGGAGATCTTCCCGAGGTTCAGCGCGTCCAGGAAGAGCGGATAGAGCGTGCCCAGCATCACCGCGGCCAACGCCACCCCGAGGAGCACGTTGTTCGCGAGGAGGAGGGACTCGCGCGAGACCGGCGCGAAGGAGCTTCCGAGCCCCACGCGGGGCGCGCGCCACGCGAAGACGGCGAGCGAGCCGCCCACGGCGACCACGAGGAAGAGGAGGATGAAGATCCCGCGCCGCGGGTCCGTCGCGAATGCGTGCACGGACGTGAGCACGCCGGAGCGCACGAGGAAGGTCCCCACGAGCGAGAGGGAGAACGCCACGATCGCGAGGAGCACGGTCCAGCTGCGGAAAGTGCCGCGCTTCTCGGTCACGGCGAGCGAATGGATGAGCGCGGTCCCCGCGAGCCACGGCATGAAGGACGCGTTCTCGACCGGGTCCCAGAACCACCAGCCGCCCCAGCCGAGCTCGTAGTACGCCCACGCGCTTCCCATCATGATGCCCAGCGTGAGGAAGGACCACGCCGCCGTCGTCCACGGCCGCGACCACCGCGCCCACGCGGCGTCGAGGCGTCCCTCGAGGAGGGCCGCGATCGCGAAGGCGAACGCGACGGAGAAGCCCACGTAACCCATGTAGAGCATCGGCGGGTGCACCACCATGCCCGGGTCCTGGAGGAGCGGATTCAGGTCCCGTCCCTCGTCGGCCGCGGGAATCAGCCGCTCGAACGGGTTGGAGGTGAGGAGGATGAAGAGCAGGAATCCCACGCTCACGAGGCCCATCACGCCCAGCACGCGCGCGACGAGGCGCTCCGGCAGGTGGCGGCTGAAGAGCGCCACGGCGAAGGTCCAGCCGCCCAGCATGAGCGTCCAGAGGAGCATCGAGCCCTCGTGGGAGCCCCAGGTCGCGGCGAAGCGGTAATGGACGGGGAGCTTCGAGTTCGAGTGCTCGACCACGTTCACCACGGAGAAGTCGCTCGTCACGAACGAGTACGCGAGCGCGGCGAAGGCGGCCGCGACGAAGAGGAACTGCCCGATCGCGACCGGGCGCGAGGCGCCCATCAGCGCGCAGCGGCCCGTGGCGGCGCCGGCGAAGGAGAGCGCCGCCTGCGCGGCGGCGAGGGCCAGCGCCACGATGAGCGCGAAGTGGCCGAGCTCGGGAATCATCTCGGCGTCCCCTTCTGCCCCGCGAACGCGGTCTTGTCGATCGGGTGTCCGGCCTTCCGCAGCGCCTCCGCGGCCTCGGGCGGCATGTAGTTCTCGTCATGCTTCGCGAGGACCTCGTTCGCGTGGAAGACGCCATCCGGGCCGAGCTTCCCCTGCGCGACCACGCCCTTCCCTTCGCGGAAAAGGTCGGGAAGGATGCCGGTGTAGGTCACCGGGATCGTCTTCGCCGTATCCGTCACGCGGAAGCGCACCGTGAGCGCGTCCTTGTCGCGCACGACGCTTCCCGCCTCGACGAGGCCGCCGATCCGGAAGGAGCGCCCCTGCGGCGCCTCGCGGGACACGACCTGGCTCGGCGTGAAGAAGAACACGAGGTTCGACTGGAACGCGTTCAGCACGAGCGCGGCGGCGATTCCCAGGGCGGCGAGCCCCGAGACGATCCACAACGCGCGCCTAGTCCTGGGCTTCAAGGTCTCTCTCCTCTTCGATGCGCTTCAACGAGCGGGCGCGGCGCAGCTTGAGCGCCACGATCTCGGCCGCGAGCGCGATCGCGGTCATTCCGTATGACATCCAAAGGTAGAACTCGTGTGGCTTCATGTCGCGAGCGCCCTCACCCAGTGCGTCCGGCGCTCGCGCTCGAGGATGATCGAGCGCACCCGCGTGAGCGAGGCGCCGATCGAATACATCCAGAACGAGAGCGCCACGAGGAGCATCCCCCAGAGCATGGCGATGTGCATGGTGCTGCCGGTGAACTTGACGCTCGAGCCCTGGTGCAGCGTATTCCACCAGAGGACCGAGAAGTAGATGATCGGCAGGTTCACGAGGCCGATCAGCGCGAGGAGGGCGGCGGCGCGGTCGCCGCGGCGCGGGTCCTCGAAGGCGTTCGCGAGCGCGATGAAGCCGAAATAGAGGAAGAGGAGCACCAGCTCGGAGGTGATGCGAGCGTCCCAGACCCAGTAGGTGCCCCACGTCGGCCGCCCCCAGAAGGAGCCGGTCCAGAGCGCCACGAACGTGAACATGGCGCCGGTGGGCGCGAGCGCGCGCGCCATCATCGCCGCGAGCCGCGTGTTGAAGGTGAGCGACACCGCGCCGTAGCACGCCATCACGAAGTAGATGAACATCGACATCCAGGACGCCGGCACGTGGATGAAGATGATGCGGTACACCTCGCCCTGCTGCGCGTCCGTGGGCGCCACCACGAGGCCCATGTAGAGGCCGGCCACGCCGAGGAGGGCCGCCAGCGCGAAGAACGCGGGCGCCATCCACCCCGCGAGGCGGTAGAAGGTCGACGGTGAGGCGAAGTAGAACCAGGGAATCTTCATCGGTCAGTCCATGGCGATCCGCACCGCGGCGCAGACCGCGGCGGGCAGGCCCATCGCCGCGACGATGAGCCCCGCGGCGAGGATGGAAAGGTGCGGCGCGGCCGAAAGCCCCGAGGCCTGCGCTTCCGCCGCCCCCGCGCCGAACACCAGCACGGGCACGAAGAGCGGGAGCGCGAGGAGGGCCAAGAGCATGCCGCCGCCGCGCGCGCCGAGGGCCAGGGCCGTGCAGGCCGCGCCCAGGAGCGAGAGGATCGGCGTGCCCAGCACGAGCGCCGCCGCGAGCGCCACCAGCGTGTCGCCGGCGAGGCCGTACTGCAGCCCCAGCAGCGGCGAGAGCACCGTGAGCGGCAGCCCCGTCGCGAACCAGTGCGCCGCGATCTTTCCGCAGGCCCATCCCGACATCGGATGCGGCGAGAGGGTCATCTGTTCCAGCGAGCCGTCCGCATAGTCGGAGGCGAACATTCCCGGGAGCGACAGGAAGGCCGCCAGGAGCGCGCAGACCCAGATCACGCCCGGGCCGATCCGCTGCAGGAGCTGGGGCTCGGCGCCAACGCCCAGCGGGAAGAGCGAGGCCACGAGCACGAAGAACGCCACGACGAGGAGGGTCTCGCCGGGGTGCCGGATGGCAAGGCGCATGTCGCGCGAGAAGGCCCATGCGAACGCCGCCGGGAAGGATCCGGCCGGCTCTTCCGCGGGCAGGCGCTCGGCGGCCACGTTCATGCCCCGATCCTCAGCACGGCGGCGGGCGCGGGGGCGAGGTCGTGGTGCGTCGCGAGGAGCGCGAGGCCCCCGCCGGCGAGGTGGCGCTCGAGGAGGCGCTCGAAGAGGCGCTGCCCCTCGTCGTCCAGCGCGGTGAGCGGCTCGTCCAGCGCCCAGAAGCGCGCGGGATCGAGCATGAGGCGCGCGAGCCCGATCCGGCGGCGCTGTCCCGCGGAGAGCCGCCGTGCGGGAAGCTTGCGGCGTTTCTCGAGCCCGACCTCGGCCAAAGCGCCGCGGATCGCGGCATCGGAAACGGCGATCGCGCGGAGGCCCAGCGAGGACTGGAGGTTCTCCTCGGCGCTGAGATCGTCCTTGATGCCGGGGAGGTGCCCGGCGTAGAGGAGGCTCGCGTGGAAACGCGCGCCCGCCGCCGCCTCGCCATCCCAGAGCACCTCGCCGCGATCGACCCGCGTGAGTCCCGCGACGCAGCGCAGGAGCGTGGTCTTCCCGCTGCCGTTCGGGCCGCGGACCGCCAGCCACTCGCCGGGGGAAACCTCGAAGGACACGTCGCGGAAGAGCGTCGCGGGCCCGCGCGAGCACGCGAGGCCGCGCGCTTGCAGGCGGGCGCTCAAGGGACCACCTTGTCGACGACGACGTTCACGTCGCGGGCGCCGGGTTTCACGACGCCGCTCGTGCCGACGAGGTCGCCCGACTGCGGCGTGGCGTTGCCGGAGCGCGAGATGCGCGCCTCGATGCGCACCGCCGGGGCCCCGGAGAGCTTCATGGTGGGGGCCATCGCCTGGGAATCGTCCAGCTTGAAGTGGAGCGGCAGCTCGCGCGCGGCGGCGCGCACGATCGCGAGCGGCATCCGCGGGCCGTTCTCGGCGCGCGCGAAGACGAAAAGGGTCGCGGCGCCGTCGACCTTCGAGGCGACCTGGGGCGCGACCGTGACGGACCCCGTGACCGCGCCTGGATCCGCCGTCGCGCTCGCGGGCGCGGCGGGGGCTGCGGTGGCGGACGCGCCCCCGACCACGGAATCGATCACTACCTTCACGCCGCGCGCGCCGGGCTTCACGACGCCGCTCGTGCCGGTGAGGTCGCCCGGTTGGGGCAAGGCATTGCCGGAGCGCGAGACGCGCGCTTCGATCCGCACCGCCTTCGCGCCGGAAAGCTTCATGCTGGGCGCCATGGCCTGGGAATCGTCGAGCGTGAATTCCATCGGGAGCGCGGCCGGAGCCTTCACCACCGCGAGGGGGATGCGCGAGCCGTTTTCCGCCCGGGCGAAGACGAAGAGGGTCGCGGCGCGGTCCAGGCGCCCCGCGAGGGCCGGCGCGAGACTCACGGATCCGGTGACCGACGCGCCGGGTGCGGGCGGAGCGCTCACGGAGGCCGTGGCCGCGGCGGGAAGCGGCTTGCCCGCGTCCGTCGCGCGCTCGCGGACTTCGCCGATGATGGCCTCCACGCGCGTGCGGTCCTCGGAGCCCGCCGGGAGGTCGCCGGCCAGCGTTTCCCAGTAGCGCAGCGCCTGCCGGAAGTCGCCGGTATCGAGGGCCGCGGTCCCGGCGAGCGCCAGGGCCTTCGGCTGGTGCGGGTCCATCGCGAGCGCCTTCCTCACGAGCTCCGTCGGGCGGCCCGCGAGCGAGCGGCCCTGGGCCATGCCGAGCGCATCCGCGTAATCGGCGAGCACCTGCGGGTCGTCCGGCGTGAGCTTCATGAGGTGCTCGTAGGCCTCGGTCGCCTCGGGGAAGCGGCCGAGCGCGGCCATGGACCGCGCGAGGAGCGCCCAGCCCTGGACATCGTCGGGGCGCTCGTGGACCTTCTTCGACAGGTTGTCGACCATCGCGACGATCTGCTGCCGGTTCATCGGCGCGCCCTCGTGCCCCACCTTGGCGCTGTCCGCGGCGTCCGGCGTGCCGACGGCGAGGTACATGCCGAAGGCGATGGCGGGCACGGCGATGCTCGCGACGGCCGCGGCGAGCCAGGGGCGGCGCGGGGCCGCCGGGGCGTCCGCCGGCGCGGCGAGATCGCCCTGCGCGCGATCCACGAGCTCGGCCAGCGCTTCGTCCTTCGCATCGGCGGGAAGCACGCCGTTCGCGACGTCCGCCTCGATCTCCCGGCGCTGTCCCCGCAGGACCTCGAGGTTCGCTTCGACGACCGTCGGGGCGTCGCTGGGCCGGGCGCGCAGGAGCGGGACGAGGATGAAAGCGAGCGCCGCGAGGACCATCAGGGCGGCGAGGGACCAGAAGACAACCATGGAGGCGGGCGGAAGATCCTGAATTGCGAGAACAAATTATACCGAACGGGCCCCCCGTCCCCCGTTTGCGCCAGCGCAAATGATTCGCGCTTAGGCGCCGGCCCCGCCGCAGGGGAAGGCTGGCGGCGGAATCCGCCCGGATTTGATCGCGATCAACCCCCGGCGCGCCCCAGCGCGCGCTTCTTCCAGAGCTCCCAGGGGCGCTCGATCGTCCCGCGGTTGGAGGCCGTGGAAAGGCGGCCCTCGGCGTCGCTCAGGAACTCGATCGGCCCCGGAAGGTGCGCGGCCAGGCCCTGCAGGCGCGCGTTGGCCTGGGTGTAGACCGCGCGGAAGACCGCTTCGGGAAGGCTTTCTCCCACCACCGTCATGCCGTGCCCGCGCATGAGCACGCACGTGCAGGCGCCCAGCGTCGCCGCGAGCTCGCGTCCCAGGCGCCGGTCGCGGACGAGGAGGTCGTTCTCCGGCTGCACGCGGCGGATCTCGAAGACCGGAACGCCCGTCCAGAGGAACGAGGCCATGTGGTAGACGGGCCGCAGGGCGCCCTTCGTGATCGCGAAGGGGATCACGGAATCGGCGTGGCTGTGCACCACGGCCATCACGTCGGGGCGCTGGCGATAGATCTCGCCGTGGATGTAGCGCTCGAGGTAGCCCTTGCGCCCGTCCCCGATGGGCTCGCTGTCCGTGCCGTGCTCCATCAGGTCGCCGCGCGCGACGAGGGAAGGCGCGAGCGACCGCGACATCACGAAGTGGTCCGGATTCCCGTCGCTGCGCGCGCTCACGTGGCCATAGGCGTCGAGCACGCCGTGCATCGCGAGGATGCGGTTCGCGGCGACGAGGTCGTCGAGGACGTTCCTTCCTGCGGAAATCCGGTGCTTGCGGGCGGGCATCATGGCGCTCCTGCGGTCGGTCGCGGCATTATCGGGGAATGGCCGATTCGCGTCGCCTGCCGCTGCGCCTCCTTGCCGCGCTGATCCTCCTCGCCGTCGTGGGTGCCGGGATCGCGATGGGCGGGCGCCTCTACGACAAGGTGCTCGACCTGCGCTACGGCGGGACGCTTCCGCCGCCGACGGGGCCCGCGCCGCGCGACGCCGGGGAGGCGCGAGCGCAGGACCTCGATTACCTCGCGCGGCTGCCGGACGTGGACCGCAGCTTCGCGCCCGGCGCGGCGACGCTCTTCCGGGAGCGCATTCGCACGCTGCGGGCGGCCGCGGCCGGGCTCGACGACGCGCATTTCTTCATGGGCATCGCATCCGCCGTGGCGCTCTCCGGAAACGCGCACACGAACGTCGACGCGACCTCGTGGCGCGCGAAGCTCGCGAGCTCGCCGGTTCGCTTCGCGTGGTTCCCGGAGGGCCTCTTCGTCGTGCGCGCCATGGCGGGGCACGAGGATCTCCTCGGCGCGCGGGTGCTCGCGATCGATGCACGCGCGCCCGATGCGCTCGCGCGCGAGGCGGCGGCCTATTTCGCCGGAACGGCCGCGTACGTGCGCACGGCGAGCCCGCTCCTCCTCGAGTCGCCGCCGGCGCTGAACGTGCTTCATCCGGATGCGAGCCCGGCGCATCTCGACCTGCGCGTGGAGGATGCCGCCGGGAGGACGCGGGACGTCCTGCTCGATGCCCTCGCTCCGGCGGACGCGCCGAAGGCGACGAAGCCGGGCCGCATCCTCTCGCCCGTCCCGCTCGCGGACGAAGCGCCGGGACGATGGCGCGCGCTCCTCGATCCGGCGGCGCGCGTGCCGAGCCTCGCCGAGCCCCAGCACGTGACCCATGCCGAGACGCTCGCCGGGGGATCGGCGCTCTATCTCCATCTTTGGCGCGTGCGGAACGAGCCCGGCGAGCGGATCGCCGATCGGATCCGGGCGGCGCTCGGTCCGCCCGGTGCGCCGCCGTGGCACCGCATCGTGCTGGACCTGCGGCTGGACGCGGGCGGCGACTATCCCGACGTCTACGACGCGCTGCGAGCGATCCCCCGGCGCCTCGCGCCCGAGGGACGGTTGATGATCCTCACGGACGAGACGACGTTCTCCGCCGCGATCATCGCCGCGGTGGTGGCCCGGCATTTCGCCGGTCCGCGCGCCGTGGTGGTGGGGGCGGGGCCCGGCGACCGCCTCGAGTTCTGGGCGGAAGGAATCCCGGCGCGCCTGCCGAACTCCGGCATCGAAATCGGCGTCTCGACGGGCTACCATGACTGGTCCCATGGCTGCCGGGAGCTGCGCTGCTGGTGGCCCAACTTCTATTACGACGTGGCCGGGGGCGACCTCGCGCCCGGCATCCCCGTCCGCTGGCGGTTCGCGGATTACCGGCGCGGCGTCGACACCGTCCTCGACCGAGCGCTGGAGTGACATGGCCGTTCCTGCCACGACCCTCGTCTTCGCGGCACTCGTCCCGCTCATCGCCTGGCGCCTGTACTCGCGGGTGCGCCGGCTCATCGGCCGCCAGCGTTCGCGGGCGTGGCGGCACTGGACCGCCGCGGTGATGTTCCCGCTCCTCGCCCTCCTGCTGGCGCTCGCCGCGGCGGGGAATCCGCTCGCGTTGGGCATGCTCGCGGGCGGTCTCGCGATCGGCGCCGGCCTGGGCCTCTGGGGCTTGAGGCTCACTCGCTTCGAGCGCACGGCGGAGGGATTCTTCTACACGCCGAGCGCCCACATCGGGATCGCGCTCTCGCTCCTCCTCGCGGCGCGCATCGCGTGGCGGCTCTTCGAGGTCCGCACGGCCTTCCCGGCCGCGGGCGGCGGCCAGGACTTCGCGCGGAGCCCCTTCACGCTCGCGGTCATCGGGACGCTCGCGGGGTATTACGCCACCTACGCGGTGGGCCTCATCCGCTGGCGGCGCTCGGCCGCGCGCCACGAAGCCGGATAGCTAGTGCTTCGGCTCGCCGATGATCCGGTCGAGGTGCGGGTCCTTCCGGTGGTTCGCGGCGTTCCAGCGCATCACCAGGTACATCGACGTGGACATGAAGAGCCCGAAGATCACGACCACCGACTGGATGCGCAGGTCCATGCGGATCATCACCGAGTAGATCGCGAGCATCACGAGGATGCTCACGTTCTCGTTGAAGTTCTGCACCGCGATCGAATGCCCGGCCGACATGAGGACGTGGCCGCGGTGCTGGAGGAGCGCGTTCATCGGCACCACGAAGAAGCCGGCGAAGGCGCCGATCAGCACGAGCACCACGTAGACCGCCGGCATCCATTTCAGCGAGACCATGCAGATCACCGCGATGCCCATGGCGATGCCCACCGGGAGAACCGTCACCGCCTTCTTGAGCGGCACGATCCGCGCGGCGAGGATGGCCCCGATCGCGATGCCGAAGGCCGAGATGCCGGAGAGCATCGCGCCCTCCTCGAGCGGGAGCTTCAGCTGCCGTTCCGCCCACTTGATCACGATGAACTGCAGGCACGCCCCGGCGCCCCAGAAGAGCGTCGTCACGGCGAGCGAGATCTGGCCGAGCTTGTCCCGCCAGAGCGTCACGAAGCAGCGCGAGAAGTCCACCAGCAGCCGCACCGGGTTGCGTTCCTGGTGCGCGTAGCGGGCACCCGTGTCGGGGATGCCGAGCGTGAGGAGGGCGGCGACCGCGTAGACCAGCGAGATCACCACCACCGCGGCCTCGGGCGGCGTATCGATGCTCGTGGTCACGAACGGCATGTCGAACGAGAGGAGCACGCGCGAGACGTGCGGCCCGATGAGGAGGCCGCCCAGCACGTTCCCCAGCACGATCGAGCCCACGGTGAGGCCCTCGATCCAGCCGTTGGCCATCACGAGCTTCTCGGCGGGCAGGAGCTCGGTGAGGATCCCGTACTTCGCGGGCGAGTAGGCGGCGGCGCCCAGGCCCACGACGGCGTACGCGAAGAGGACCAGCCAGTACGCGGGCATGTTCCCGATCCGCAGGAACTCGTTGAAGAGGATCAAGCCGCAGCCGACGATCTTCACCGCGTTGGTGACGAACATCACCCGGCCCTTCGGCATCGAGTCGGCGAAGGCGCCCACCGCGAAGGCGAGGACCACGTACGAGATCGTGAAGAAGAACTTGAGGAGCGGGGTCACCCAGGGCGGCCCGTCGAGCTCCGCGAGCATGGCGATCGCCGCGATGAGGAGCGCGTTGTCCGCGAGCGACGAGAAGAACTGCGCCGCCATGATGATGTAGAAGCCGGTCTTCATGGCGGCGCGGCGGGCGGCACGCCGCTCACGCTCCCGAGGCGTGCACGGTCCACCATTCGCGGAAAGCGGCGGCCGGGAGCGCGGGGCATACGGCGTGGCCCTGGGCGAGGTCGCACCCCAGCGCTGCGAGCGCGCTCCGGAGCTCCGGCTTCTCGACGCCCTCGGCCGACACGCGCATGCCGAAATGGTGGCCCAGGTCGATCACGCTGTGCACGAGGGCGCGGTCGCCCGCGTCGGCGAGCATGCCGGCCACGTACGGCCGGTCGATCTTCAGCTCGTCGATCGGGAAGCGGCGCATGTGCGAGAGCGACGAGAACCCGGTCCCGAAGTCGTCGATCGCAAGGCGCACGCCCACCGCCTTCAGCCGCGTGAGGATCGCCACCGAGCGCTCCGCGTCCGAGATCATCGCGCTCTCCGCGATCTCGAGCGTGAGCTCGGGCGCCGCCACGCCCCAGGTCTTGAGGCTCTGGTCGACCACCGCCGGGAGCTCGCGATCGGTGAGGGTGCTCGTGGAAAGGTTGATGGCGATCCGCATGTTGCGGCCCGCGGCCTTCCATTCGGCCGCCTGGCGGAGCGCGGCGTTGAGGACCCAGAAGGTGAGCGACCCGATGAGCCCCGTGCGCTCCGCGATCCCCACCATGGTGAGGGGCGGGATGTCGCCCGCCTTCACGTGCTTCCAGCGCAGGAGCGCCTCGACGCCCACGGGCCGCGCCGAGGCCAGGTCGATCTGCGGGAGGTAGTGCAGCTCCAGCTCGTTCGCGCGGATAGCGCGCTCGAGGTCGAGGTCCAGGCCTCGGTAGACCTCCGCCTCGACCGCCTCGTCGCCCTGGAAGACGTGGTAGCCCTCCTCGCGCGTGGCGGCGATCTGGCGCGAGATGTCCGCGGCCATGAGGAGCTCCGCCGGATCGTAGCCGTGCTCGGGGAGGGTCGCGATGCCCACGCACGGGCGCAGCACCGCGCTCCCGCCTTCGTGCGCGATCGGGCGGTCCAGCGCGCGCAGGAGCTTCACCGCGGCGAGCACGGCCTGGCTCTGGTGCGCGAGGCGGGGGAGGACCACGCAGGCCTGCTCGTCGCTGATGGGCGCGACGCGGTCCTCCGGGCGCAGGGCCTTGCGCAGCCTCTCGAGCACGAGCGCCATCGTCATCGCCGGGCTGGGACCCTTGAGGAGCGCGTGCAGGCGATCGACGCGCCGAAGGTCCAGCACGAGGACGGCGACGCGCCCGTCCGTCGCGCGGGCGACGGCGGTCTCGCGGTCGAGGAGCTTCAGCAGCTCGTCGCGCGTCTCCGGCGGTTTCTCCGGAAAGTGGATCGGGGCGGGGCCGGCGCCGGCGCCGGCGGGAGGGAGGTCGCTCACGGCTAGCTGAGGTAGTAGTCGCGCAGGTCCAGGCCGTAGGCCCCGCTCGCGAGGCCGCGCTTGATGAAGACGCCTTCCTCGCCCCCCACCTTCGGGTCGTAGAGCAGGTCCACCATCGCCGGATGCGCGACCGGCGTCTTGTCCGGGCCGGTCACCACCAGCACCCGGGGTTTCAGCCTCCTCAGCTTGTTGTGCGAGACCACGACCGCCACCTCCCCGGTCGACAGCTCGATCAACGAGCCCACCGGGAAGACGCCCACGGAGGAGACGAACTGCTGCACGAGCGGCTCGTGGAAGAAGTCGCCGCCCCAGTTCGTGATGCTGCGCAGCGCCTCGTAGGAGGAGACCGCGGCCGCGTAGGGCCGGTGGTTGGTGAGCGCCGCGAAGCAGTCGACGATGCCCGCCATGCGGCCGATGACCCCGATCTCCTCGCCCATGAGCGCGTTGGGATAGCCGCTCCCGTTCATCCGCTCGTGGTGCTGCGCGATGCCCTCGATCACCTCCGCCGGGAAGTTCGGCGTCGAGCCGAGGACGTCCAGGCCGTGCTGCACGTGCGCCTTCACGGCCTCGAATTCCTCCGGCGTGAGCCGTCCCTGCTTCTCGAGGAGGTCCTTCGGGAGGCGGATCTTCCCGATGTCCAGCAGGAGTCCCACCTGGGCGAGGATCGCGAGGTGCGACTTCGGGAAGCCCAGGTGCCGGCCGAAGGCCGTGAGGTACACCGAGACCTGCAGGCCGTGGCCGTACGCGCCGATGTCCTGCTCGCGCAGCCGCGCGACCCACATGAGCGCGTCCGGGTTGCGGACGATGCTCTCGACCATGTCGTCGACGATCTCCTCGACGCGGTCGACCTCGAAGCTCTGGCCCAGGCGGATGTCGCTCACGAGCTTCTCGAGGAGGTCGGTCGAGCGCGACACCACCTCGCGCGCCCGCGGCACCTCGACCTCGACGCTCACCGTGTCCGCGTACGTCGTGATCGCGACGCCCGGGGGCGCCAACGCCGCGCGCGCCTCGAATTCCTGCGGCGTCTCGACGGGCGCGGGCGGCGGACCCGGCGGGGCGGACCTGTCGTCGCGCCGTCCCTTCCCCTTGAGGCGCGCGAACATGCGGCCGAGAAGGCCCGGGCCCGCGTCGCCATGGTCGTCGGCGCCGTTGCCGCGCGCGGCCGGGGGCGTGTCGAGCCGGATCACGCGCGGCTCGTAGCCGTCGGTCGCCGTCCCCGCGGCGGGCCGCGCGGGCTCGTCCATCGAGACGTCCGAGCGGGTCGCGGGCCTCGCGGTCGCGACCGAGGGCGCGGCGGCACGCCGGGCCGCGGCGGCCGGCGGGGTCGCCGCGACACCCGCCGGCGCCTCGTACTCGTCGCCCGTGGAGCGCGCGCGATCGACCATCACGTACTCGCAGTGCGCGCGCAGCGCCGCGACCTGGTCCTCGTCCTCGACCAGGAAGCCCTGCAGGAGGAAGGGAGTGTCGACCCACGGCCGATCGAGGTCCGCGACGAACATGCCGACCTTGAGCTCGTGGGTGAAGACTTTCGTCGCCATTGAACGGCACATTCTAAGGGATCGGCGGCCCGTTTCACCGCCCGCGCGCAGGCCCGGGCCGGAATCGCGGCCCGGGCGGCCCTATAATCGGCGGCGTGTCCCGCATCCTCCAGGGCGTCCGCGTTCTCGACCTCACCCGCGTCCTCGCCGGGCCGTGGGCCACCCAGAACCTCGCCGACCTGGGCGCCGAAGTGATCAAGGTCGAGCGTCCCGGGCAGGGCGACGACACCCGGCGCTGGGGACCGCCTTTCCTCCACGATGGCGAGGGGCGCGAGGGCGACGCGGCCTACTACCTCGCGTGCAATCGCGGCAAGAAGTCGGTGACGCTCGACATCGCGCGGCCGGAGGGACGGCGCATCGCGCGCGCCCTCGCGGCGGCGAGCGACGTGCTGGTCGAGAACTTCAAGGTGGGCGACCTCGCGCGCCACGGCCTGGACTACGCGACGCTTTCCGCCGAGAACCCGCGCCTCGTCTACTGCTCGATCACCGGCTTCGGCCAGGACGGCCCGTACCGCGACCGCCCCGGGTACGACTTCATGATCCAGGGACTGGGCGGCCTCATGAGCGTCACGGGCGAGCGCGACGACCTTCCCGGCGGCGGGCCGCAGAAGGTGGGCGTGGCGGTGGCCGACCTCTTCACGGGCATGTACGCCACGAGCGCGATCCTCGCCTCGCTCCTGCAGCGCGAACGCACGGGCCGCGGCGAGCGGATCGACATGGCGCTCCTCGACGTGCAGGTGGCGATGCTCGCGAACCTGAGCTCGAGCTTCTTCGCCTCGGGCGCGGTGCCGGTGCGCATGGGCAACGCGCACCTGAACATCGTGCCCTACCACGTGTTCCGCGCCGCGGACGAGTTCCTGATCGTCGCGGTCGGCAACGACACGCAGTTCGCGAGCTTCTGCCGCGTGGTGGGCGAGCCGGGCTGGTCCGCCGACCCGCGCTTCGCGACCAATCCCGCGCGGGTGCGAAACCGCGACCTTCTCGTGGGGCTCGTGGCCGAGCGCATGCGAGCGCGGCCGGCCCGCGAGTGGCTCTCGCTCCTCGAGCCCTCCGGCGTGCCGTGCGGCCCGATCAACGACCTGGCCCAGGTCTTCGCGGACCCGCAGGTGCGGCATCGCGGCATGGAGGTGCGGGCGCCGCACCCCGTGGCGGGCGAGGTGCGCATGGTCGCCAATCCCATGAAGCTCGAGAGCGACCCGATCACCCATGCCGCGGCTCCGCCGCTCCTGGGCGAGCATACGGACGCCGTGCTGGGCTCCGTCCTCGGGCTGGACGCCGCGGCCCTCCAACGCCTGCGCGCCGAGCGCGTCATCTAGAGGAAACCCGCACCGATGCCCCCCGCGAGCCCCGAAGACTCCCAGCTTCGCCACGACGTCGCGACCGCCAACCGGATCCTCGAGCGCGTGGGCCTCTCCAATGCCTTCGGCCACGCGAGCGCGCGCCTTCCGGGCACGAACACGTTCCTCCTGCCCACGCGGCGCAGCCCCGGCCTCGCGGAGGCCGACCGGCTCCTCGTGATCGATACCGAGGGCCGCATCGTCTCGGGCGAAGGCGAGCCCAACAGCGAGTTCTGGATCCACGCGCGGATCTACGCGGCGCGCCCGGACGTGGGCGGCGTCGTGCACGCGCATCCGCCGGCCTGCGTGTGCCTCACCCAGATCGGCGAGCCCCACCGCGTGGTGCACAACCAGGGCGGGATCTTCGCGGGCGGGGTGCCCGAGTATTCGCGGATCGGGCTCATCCGGTCGCGCGAGCTGGGCGACCTCCTCGCATCCACGATCGGCGCCGGAAACGCGGCGATGATGCGCGGCCACGGCATCACGACGGCCTACGCGGACGTGCGGGCGGCGACCATCGCGGCCTGCTACCTCGAGGAGAGCGTGGCCCTCCAGCTGCGCATGCTGGCCGCGGCGGGCGGGGACGCCTCGCGGATCCGCGCCTTCGACCGGGCGGAGGCCGAGGGGCTGCGCGACCAGATCAGCGGGAACGTCGCGCGCAGGGCCTGGGAGTACTACGCGGCCGTGGCGGACGCCACGCCGCTCGGGGCGAACGTGCGCGGCTGAGGAGGGCGCCTTTGCGCAAGGTCACTATCGCCCCGGTCCGGGCGCCGGTAGACTCACCGGCAAGCCCCTGAAAGAGGCCGTTCAGCGAAGAGCGGCCGACGAGGAGACGGCGTGAAGCCCACGGACATCGCAGCTCCGCAGTATTTCCACAAGGTCGTCGACTGCCAATGGGCGTGCCCCGCCCATACGCCGGTGCCCGAATACATCCGGCTGATCGCCCAGGGCCGCTACGGCGACGCGTACATGGTGAACTGGGAATCGAACGTCTTCCCCGGGATCCTCGGGCGCACCTGCGACCGGCCGTGCGAGCCCGCGTGCCGCCGCGGCCGGGTCGAGGAAGGCTCGTCCGATAGCGAAAAGAAACCCGGGGGCGAGAAACCGGAGCCGGTCGCGATCTGCCGCCTGAAGCGCGTCGCCGCCGACTACAAGGAAGACATCCGCTCGCGGCTGCCCAAGCCTGCAGCCCGGCGGAATGGCCGCCGCGTGGCTTGCGTGGGCGGCGGCCCGGCATCGCTCACGGTGGCGCGCGACCTGGCGCCCCTGGGCTACGACGTCACGATCTTCGATTCGGACACCCGCGCGGGCGGCATGATCCGCACGCAGATCCCGCGCTTCCGGCTCCCCGAGTCGGTGATCGACGAGGAGACGGGCTACGTCCTGGGGCTGGGCGTCGATTTTCGCGCCGGCCATCGCATCGATTCGCTCAAGGCGCTCCTGGGGGAAGGCTACGACGCCATCTTCGTGGGCTCCGGCGCCCCCCGTGGCCGCGACCTCGACATCCCGGGACGCAAGGAAGCCGCCGCCAACATCCACATCGGGATCGACTGGCTCTCGTCGGTCTCGTTCGGCCACATCGAGAAGATCGGCAAGCGCGTGATCGTGCTGGGCGGGGGCAACACGGCGATGGATTGCTGCCGCTCCTCGCGCCGCCTTGGCGGCGAGGACGTGAAGGTCATCGTCCGCTCAGGGTTCCAGGAGATGAAGGCGAGCCCGTGGGAGAAGGAGGACGCGGCGCACGAAGGCATCCCGATCCTCAACTACCTCGTCCCCAAGGCGTTCCTCCACCGGGAGGGCCGCCTCACCGGCGTCTCGTTCGAGAAGGTGAAGGCGGTCTACGACGAGCGCGGCCGCCGCTCGCTCGTCCCCACGGGCGAGCCCGAGCAGGTGCACGAATGCGACGACGTGCTGGTCGCGGTGGGGCAGGAGAACGCCTTCCCGTGGATCGAGCGCGACATCGGCATCGAGTTCGACCGCCACGGGATGCCGGTGGTCGATCCCCTCACGCACGCGTCGACGAATCCCAGGATCTTCTTCGGGGGCGACGCGGCCTTCGGACCGAAGAACATCATCTGGGCGGTCGCGCATGGCCACGAGGCCGCGATCTCGATCGACCTCCTCTGCGACGGGGTCGACGTGAGGCTGCGTCCGGCGCCCATGACGACGCTGCGCTCCCAGAAGATGGGGATCCACGAGTGGAGCTACGACAACCAGGTGGCGATCGACGCGCGCTACAAGGTGCCGCTGAAGGAGCTCTCGATCGCGCTGAAGGACATCCGCCAGGAAGTCGAGCTGGGCTTCGACCCGAAGCTCGCCCTCAAGGAGGCGCAGCGCTGCCTCAATTGCGACGTGCAGACGGTCTTCGCGCCCAAGCTCTGCATCGAGTGCGACGCGTGCGTCGACATCTGCCCGATGGACTGCATCACGTTCACCGCGGACGGCGAGGAGGCGGAGGTGCGCGCGCGCCTGAACGCCCCGGCCGCGGACGCCACGCAGGATCTCTACGTCGGCGGGCCGCTCAAGACCGGCCGCATCATGGCCAAGGACGAGGACGTGTGCCTGCACTGCGGCCTGTGCGCCGAGCGCTGTCCCACGGGCGCCTGGGACATGCAGAAGTTCCTCCTCACGATGACGCACGCAGGACCGGCCTGCCGGCCCCAGGGCGAGCCGCGCAAGGCGGCGTGAGCGCCGGCGGCGCTCCAGGCGAGCGCCACGGCCCCACAGCCATTACACCGGTAACCCCCGCGCAACGCGGGAAAGTGACGCACCTCACACCTAAAGCGGCGGCGAGGACCTCGCCGCATTCCCGTCCGCTATGAAGCGGCCGATCGGGCGCCCGGACCGCCCGATCGAGCGCGTTACGCCGAAATTACCAATGAAAGCCGGTGCTTATTGACCCTTCGCGCCGCGTTGAACATATTGCGGCCACGCACAACACCACGAAAGGGAAGGGACCATGAAACGTTATCTCTCGCTGGTATTCGCCTCGATGATCCTCGCGTTCTCGGGATTCACGTTCGGCGCCGGCGCCAAGGGCACCGCCGCGGAAGCGACGGCGATGGTCGACCAGGCCATCCAGTACATCAAGAAGAACGGACGCGAGAAGGCGTTCGCCGAGATCGACAACCCGAAGGGCAGGTTCGTCGACCGCGACCTCTACGTGGTGATCTATGACCTCAACGGCAAGGTCCTCGCCCACGGCTCCAACGCCAAGATGATCGGCAAGGACATGATCGATCTGCGCGACAGCGACGGGAAGTACTTCGTGAAGGAGCGCGTCGAGATCGCCAAGACGGCGGGCAAGGGCTGGCAGGACTACAAGTTCATGAACCCCGTGAGCCGCCAGATCGAGCCGAAGTCGATGTACCTCCAGAAATACGAGGACTTCATCGTCGGCTGCGGAATCTACAAGTAACTCGAGCACAGGCGGCGCGGGACTTCCGCGCCGCCGCCACTTTCGGAGCACCGTCCATGATCCTTCGCAAAATGAGAATCGGCACCCGCCTCGGCCTCGGCTTCGGCGCCGTGCTCGCCATCATGATCGCCGTGTCGGTATCCGGCGCCCTCCTCTTCCAGAAGAGCCGCAACGACCTCGCGGCCGTCCACGAGGCGGCGAGCGCCAAGGAGAACCTGGCGGCGGACATGAAGGCGACCGAGCTCGAGATGTCGGCCGTGATGCGCAACATCGGCCTCCACTCCGAGATCAAGCTCATGCAGGCGGACGAGGATCGCGCCCGCGTGCTCGAGGCGCAGTTCAACAAGGCCTTCGAGCAGATGTCGAAGCTCACCGTCGAGCCGGGCGAGCGCGAGGTGATGGACGCCGTCGCCAAGCTCGACAAGCAGCTGGACGACCCGTTCAAGCAGGCGCTCGGGCTCGCCACGAGCTTCCGGAACGAAGAGGCCGCGAAGGTGCTCCTGGGCGAAGTGGACCCGATCGTCCAGAAGACGCTCGACCAGCTTAACCGCCTGATCGAGGTGCAGAAGAAGGCGAGCCGGGAAGCGGCCCACAACGCGATCGTCATGGGCGATCGCCTCACGATGACGACCTACGGGATCCTCGCCGCGGTCCTGGTGCTCGCGGTGCTGATCGCGTGGACCACGACCCGCAGCATCACCGGCCCGCTGAACGAGGCCGTGGCGGTCGCGCGCCGCGTGGCTTCCGGCGACCTCACCTCGGTCGTGAAGCCGCAGGGCAACGACGAGGCGGCCGAGCTCCTGGCGGCGCTTCGCGACATGAACGACGGCCTGGGCCGGATGGTGACCCAGATCCGCTCCGGCGCCGAGTCGATCGCCGTGGGCGCCGGGCAGGTCGCCGCGGGCAACCAGCAGCTTTCCAGCCGCACCGAGCAGCATGCGAGCTCGCTCGAGGAGACCGCCTCGACGCTCGAGGAATTCACGACCACCGTGCGCCAGAACGCCGAGCACGCCCGCCAGGCGAGCACGCTCGCCGGCACCGCCTCCGCGACCGCGGAGAAGGGCGGCGAGGTGGTGAGCAAGGTGGTGACCACGATGCAGGAAGTCACCACGTCGTCCAAGCGCATCTCGGACATCATCGGCGTGATCGACGGAATCTCGTTCCAGACCAACATCCTCGCGTTGAACGCCGCGGTCGAAGCGGCGCGGGCGGGCGAGCAGGGCCGAGGCTTCGCGGTCGTCGCCTCCGAGGTGAGGAACCTCGCCCAGCGCTCCGCCGCCTCCGCGAAGGAGATCCGCGGCCTCATCGAGGAATCCGTGGGCCGCGTCGAGAACGGCGCGCGCCTGGTCGAGCAGGCCGGGAAGACCATGGACGAGCTCGTGGGCTCGGTGAAGCGCGTGGCCGAGATCATGACCGAGATCGCCGCCGCGAGCCACGAGCAGAGCTCCGGCATCGAGCAGATCAACAAGGCGATCACGCAGATGGACACCGTCGTGCAGATGAACGCCTCCCTGGTGGAGGAGGCGACCGCCGCCGCGACCAGCATGGCGAACCAGGCGACCGGGCTCGCCCGCGCCGTGGCGCAGTTCCGCCTCGACGACGGCGCGGCCGCGCCCGCGCAGGCTCCCGCCCAGGCGCATGCGCCGGCGCAGGCGCTCCCGAGGCCCTCGGGCGAGCGGCGCGCGTCGAACGTCGCCCGCCGCGAGACGGCGCTGGCGGCGGCCGACGAGGACGACTGGAAGGAATTCTGAGAGCAGAAGCAGGCGACCGACAAGAACACCCCCGACCACAAGAACGCCCCACAAGGACACGCACATGCCTCTCATCGCCATGACGCGCGAGATGGGTTCCCTCGGCAAGGACGTCGCCGCCGGGATCGCCGAGCGCACGCAGCGCAAGGTGGTGTACCACGAGATCATCGAGCCGATCGCGAACAAGATGCGCCTGAGGAAGAGCCACGTCGAGCGCTTCCTCGACGGGAAGTCCGGCCTCTGGGAGCGGCTCACGACGGACAAGACGAGCCTCTCGATCTTCACCGCGGACGAGACGTTCCGGTTCCTGCGCGACGGCTCGACCGGCGTGATCCGGGGCTGGGGCGCCGTGCACCTGCTGAAGGACGTGCCGCACGTGATCCGCGTGCGGATCTGCGCGCCGCTGGAGACCCGCGTCCGCCGCATGATGGAGCGCCTGGCGACCGACAACCGCGAGGCGGTCGAGAACGAGATCGAGATCAGCGAGGAGGCGCACTCCGCCATCACCCGCCGGCACTTCGGCGTGAACGGGCGCGATCCGGAGCACTATGACCTGGTCCTTTCCACCGAGCGCCTGAGCGTCGAGGAATGCGTGGACGAGATCGAGTGCATGACCAAGAAGCGCCGCTTCCAGGAGACGCCGGAATCGATCCGCATGGTCGAGAACATGGCGGTCGAGTGGGCGGCGCGCTCGTCGCTTCGCCGCGACGGCCGCACGGCCGGCATGAGCATCCAGGTCTCGTGCGACGGCGGGCGGGTGACGCTCGAAGGCGTCGTGGATACCCAGCGCGAGGCGGCCGCGGCGGTGGAAGTGGTCGCCGCGAGCGAGGGTGTCCGCGACGTCGACAACCAGCTCAAGTCCGCGGACGCCATGGGCTCGCGGTACCGCCGCGAAGCGTGAGCGGAGCGTCCACATGGCAGCGCGCGTGGTCCTCAGCTTCGACGACGAGATCGTGCGCGAGGTGGAGCTCACGCGCCCGGTCACGGTCGTCGGACGCCACCCGGACTGCGACATCGTGATCGAGCACGCGGCCGTCTCGGGGCGCCACATGCTCTTCCGCGTGGTGAACCACACCGTGTACGTGGAGGACCTCGCGAGCACCAACGGCACGAAGGTGAACGGCATCCCGACCGCGCACCAGGTGGTCCACCACCTGGACCTGGTCGAGGTGGGCCGCCACAAGATCCATTTCTTCGACGACGCGATGATGGCGGGCGGCGTCTCGAGCCTCGAGAGCACCGTGCTCACCGATTACGAGCGCACGATGCTCGCCCAGCACGTTCCCGCCGCCTCCCGCGCGCCCGCCCCGGCGCCGGCGAACGACGGCGACCTCTCGCGCACGATGGCGATCCAGCGCGACCCCACGATCCGCCTCGCGGGAAGCGAGCCGGATGCGGCGGTCGCGGTCGCCGCGCAGGGCACGCTCGCGCTCCAGGTCCTTTCCGGCGAGCGCGCGGGCCAGACGATCGCGCTCGACCGCGCGAACACCATGATCGGCGTGGCGGGCGGAGACTCGGCCCTCGTCGTGCGGCGCGGGCAGGGCGTCTTCCTCGCGCGGTTCGGGGGCCAGCGTCCGCCGCGGCTCAATCGCACGGAGCTCGCCGGGACGCATCCCATCGGGCCGCACGACCTGATCGAGGTCGGCGGGTCCGTTTTCGAAGTGATCCAGGTGGCAGGCTAGCGAGCCCGCGCCGCGAGGGAGGAAATCGATGACCCAGACGACCGGAGCGGGCGACGCGAGGGATGCCGAGCAGGCGGCGGACCTCCTCGTCACCGTGGCGACCACCCTGAACGAGCGCCTGGCGGTCACCGCCGGGGAGCTCGCGCGGAGCCAGGACCTCCTGCGCGAGGCTTCCAACGAGCTCATGACCGCCTTCCGCGGCGCGGCCGACCGGATCGTCGCCGCCCAGCGCGTGGAGGACGCCGTGCAGGGCGAGAAGAACGCGGAGTACGGCCTCGTCCTCGACCATCTGTATCGCGCCGTTCAGCACCTGCAGTCCCACGACCTGGTGAACCAGCTCATCGACGCGCAGAAGATGCGCGTCGACAAGATGCGGGAGAAGCTCGAGCAGGCGCTCTCGCTCGCCTCGCCGCCGGTGTCCCGTCCCGACCAGGCCGATACCTGGATCGAGCGCTCGCGCGCGATGCTCGACTGCATCGTCGCGGGTATCCAGCAGATCGACCAGGACGCGCGCGCTCCGCTCGGCGAGAAGCACCGGGCCGGCAGCGTCGACCTTTTCTGAAGGGTGCTCCCATGAAAACGATCCTTGCCGTTGACGATTCCGCCACGATGCGCGAGATGGTGACCTTCGTGCTCGAGTCCGCGGGCTACCGCGTGATCGAGGCCGAGGACGGCGCCCAGGGGCTCGACCGCGCGACGGCGACCAGCGTGGACCTCGTCATCACCGACCAGAACATGCCGAACATGGACGGGCTCACGCTGGTGAAGAGCCTGAGGGAGATGCGCGACTACAAGAGCGTGCCGATCCTCCTCCTCACCACGGAATCCTCGGACAGCATGAAGTCCCAGGGCCGCGCGGCGGGCGCCACCGGCTGGCTCGTGAAGCCGTTCGACCCCGCGACACTCCTCGAGGTGGTCCAGAAGGTCCTTCGGTAGGACGCGCGATGCCGATCGATCTCAACCGGTTCATCGCGACCTTCTTCGACGAGGCCCAGGAGCACCTGGAGTCGATCGAGGAGATGGCGATGGCGCTCGACTCCGGGCGCGAGGATCCGGAGCTGCTGAACTCGATCTTCCGCGCCGCCCACTCGATCAAGGGCGGCAGCGGCACCTTCGGCTTCACGCAGTTGGCCGAGGCGACCCACGAGATGGAGACGCTCTTCGATGGCCTGCGCAAGGGCCGGGGAAGGGCGGACGCGACGACCGTGCGCCTGCTGCTGGACGCCTGCGACGCCTTCAAGGGGCACCTCGCGCGGCTGAAGGCGGGCGAACGCGGGGTGGACGCGGCGATGGAGGCCATGCGCGCGGCGCTCGCGGGCTACCGCTCGGTGGCGGCGCCCGCCGGTCCGGTCGCCGAGCAGGCCCCGGCCGAGGAATCGTTCTTCGCGGCGGTCGAGCGGCCGGCCGCCGCGCGTCCCGCGGCGCAGGCCTACGGCCTCTTCGACGCGCCGGCGGCGCCCGCCGCGTCCGAGAAGTTCGGCTTCTTCGAGCCGATTCCCGGCGTCGCGGGGGCGGCCGAGGCGGCGCGCGCCCGGGCCGAGCAATCGTCCATCCGTGTCAGCGTCGAGAAGATCGACCGGATCGTGAACCTGGTGGGCGAGCTCGTGGTCGCCCAGGCGATGATGCAGCAGTCGGTGGGCACGATCGCCGACCAGCACGACGAGAACCTCTCCAATAGCCTGGCCACCCTCGACCGGAACACGCGCGACCTCCAGCAGGCGGTGATGTCGATCCGCATGATGCCGATGGAGTTCGTCTTCAGCCGCTTCCCGCGCCTGGTCTACGACGTCTCGACCAAGCTCGGGAAGAAGGTGCAGCTGCGCACCCTGGGCCACGAGACGGAGCTCGACAAGGAGCTGATCGAGCTCCTCATCGACCCGCTCACGCACGTGGTGAGGAACGCCATCGACCATGGCATCGAGCCCCCGGACGAGCGGCGCGCGGCCGGCAAGCCCGAGCAGGGCACGATCGCGATGCGCGCCACGCACCGCGGCGGCAGCGTCATCATCGAGGTGACGGATGACGGGCGCGGGCTCGATCGCGACCGCATCATCGCCAAGGCGCGCGAGCTCGGCATGGGCGCGGACGAGTCGATGACCGACGAGCAGGTCTGGACGCTCATCTTCGAGGCGGGCTTCTCGACCGCGAAGGAGGTGACGGACGTCTCCGGCCGCGGCGTCGGGATGGACGTCGTCCGCCGGAACATCACCTCGCTCGGCGGGAACGTCTTCGTCTCTTCCGAGAAGGGCGAAGGGACCACCATCACGATCCAGCTGCCCCTCACGCTCGCGGTCCTGGACGGCATGATCGTTTGCGTGGGCGACGAGCAGTACATCGTGCCGCTGGAATTCGTGGCGGAGGCCTTCAAGCCCGGCGCCGGCGACATCCGCACGATCGTGAACCAGCCTTCGCTCGTGGCGGTGCGCGGCGAGCAGCTTCCCATCGTGCGCCTCGAAGACGTGGTGCAGCTCCCGCCCGGCACGGGCGAGCGGCCGCAGCCTCTCTGCCTCGTGGTGGAAGT
>DATAMY010000187.1:0-13387 GCA_036266535.1 Usitatibacter sp.
CGAAGCTTGTCCTCGAATGCTGTTGTCGGGGGCGGGAACGACGATTTAAAAGCAGTGCTCGGGCGCGGGGAAGGACTTGTCCTTCACGGCCCTCACGTACGACTCGATCGCGGACTGGATGGAGGGAGCGCCCTGCATGAAATTCCGCACGAAACGGGCCTTGCGGCCGGGATAGATGTCCAGCATGTCGTAGTGGACGAGGACTTGCCCCGAGCAATCGGGGCCCGCGCCGATGCCGATCGTGGGGACCCCGAGCGCCTCGGTCACCCGCTTCGCGACCGATGCCGGCATCGCTTCCATGAGGACCAGCGCCGCGCCCGCCTCCTCGTGTGCCTTCGCCTCGGCGAGAAGCCGCTCGGCGGCGCCGTCGGTGCGGCCCTGCACCCGGTAGCCGCCGAGCGTGTGCACGTGCTGCGGCGTGAGGCCGATGTGCGCGCAGACCGGGATGCCGCGTTGGACGAGGAAGCGGGTGGTCTCGACCATCGGGCCGCCCCCCTCGAGCTTCACCATCTGCGCGCCCGCGGCGAGCATGCGGGAGGCGCCGTGAAACGCGCGGGCGGGGGATTCCTGGAAGCCGCTCGCGAACGGCATGTCCGCGATCACGAGCGCCGTCCGGCTCCCCGTGGCCACGCAGCGAACGTGGTACTCGGTCTCCTCGGGCGTCACGGCGAGGGTCGATTCCCGCCCCTGGATCACCATGCCCAGGGAGTCCCCGATGAGGAGCATGTCCACCCCGGCCGCCTCCGAGATCGCGGCGAAGCTCGCGTCGTAGCAGGTGAGCATCACGAGCTTCTCGCCGTCCCGGGCGCGCGCCTGGAGCTGGGGGACCGTGACTCTCTTCGCGGCGTTCTGGGCACTCATGGCGATGGCTTCCCTGGTGGTCGCGCGGCGCGGGACAAGGCTCCCGGACCGCGAATTCTGCCCACGGCCGGGCCGATTGGCAACATTGTGCACTGCGGCATGGGGAGCCGGGCGGGCGCCCTTGCGGGGGCGGTGGCGCGGCGCAGCAAAGGCGCTGTTACGCCCGGTTGAAGAATTCCCGGCCGCCACGCATCGCGTTCACGCGCTCGAGGAGGAGGTCCAGGTGCTCCGGGACGTCCACGAAATTCAGCCGCTCGCTGTTCACGATGAGGAGCGGGCTGTCGGAATAGTTATAGAAGTACGACGTGTACGCCTCCGAGAGCCGGCGCAGGTAGTCGTCGTCGATCCCGCCCTCGATCGGGTTCCCGCGCTTCCTCACCCGGGCCACGAGCGTCGCGACGGAGGCCTGCAGGTAGATCACGAGGTCCGGCACGGGCGCCTGGGGCTTCACGTGCGCGTGGATCTTGTCGTAGAGCTGGTATTCGGCGTCGTCGAGCGTCAAGCGCGCGAAGAGCGGATCCTTCGCGAGCGTGAAATCCGCGACGGTGGGCTTCCCGAAGAGGTCCGGCTGCTTCAGGCTCTCCAGCTGCGCCGCGCGCTGGAAGAGGAAGAAGAGCTGCGTCGGGAGCGCGTAGCGGCGCATGTCGCGGTAGAACTGGGGCAGGAACGGGTTCTCGCGCGGATCCTCGAGGAGCGCCGTCGCATTCATGCGCGCGGCGAGCTTCGTCGCGAGGCTGGTCTTCCCGGCCCCGATCGGTCCCTCGACCACGATGTAGCGGTGCTTCATTTCCCGTCATTCCCGCGGAGGCGGGAATCCAGCTGGGTTCCCGTCTGCACGGGAACGACGATCTCCTGGATGCCCTCGCGCCCGATCGCGGCCAGGATGTCCTTGGCCGGTCCCTTCCCCGGGATCGCCGCTTCCGGCCAGACGTCGACGAGCGGTGCCAGGACGAACGCCCGCTCGTGCGCGCGAGGATGCGGAATGCGCAGGCCCGGTTCGTCCAGCGTGGCGCCGCCGTAGAGGACGATGTCCAGGTCCAGCGTGCGGGGGCCGTTCGGGATGCCGCGCGCGCGGCCGTGCCGGGCCTCGATGCCGAGGAGCCCGTCCAGCAGCCCACGCGCGGAAAGGCGCGTCTCCACTTTCGCGCACGCGTTCACGAAGGCCGGCTGGTCCGCGTATCCGACGGGAGCGGTGCGATAGAGCGCCGAGCGGCCCGTGACCCACGTCTCCGGAAGCTCGGCGATCTCCCCGAAGGCGCGCCGCACCTGCGCCTCCGGATCGTCGAGGTTGGAGCCGAGCGCGACCACCGCGGTGACGGGCGGGCTCACTCGTCGACCGGGCCCTGCGAATCGGGCAGGAGGGTGGATGCGGCCCCGGCGGCCTTCTTCTTCCCGCCGCGGCGGCGCCGGCGCTTCTTCTTCGGTCCGGTTTCGTCCGAGACCAGCATGCGCTCGCGCTCGTCCGCGCTCGCGTCCTGGAAGCGCTCCCACCACTGGGCCGCCTCCTGCGGGGCGTTGGCCGAGGCGGCGCGCAGGGCGAAGAAGTCGTAGGCGGCGCGAAAGCGCGGATGCTCGAGGAGGCGATAGGGCCGCTGCCCCCCGCGCTGCAGGAAGCGCGGCTGCATGAGCCAGAGCTCCTTCATCGTCGCGTCGAAGCGGCGCGGGATCGCGAGCGACTCGCGCTGCGCGTCGAGCGCCTCGTGCATCGCCGAGTGGAGCGCGGGAACCGTGGTCTGGCCCTTCGCCTCGAACTTGCGCAGGTTCCGCTCGACCTGCCCCCACAGGAGCGCCGCGAGGAGGAACGCGGGGGAGACGGGCTTGCCTTCCGCCAGGCGCTCGTCGGTCGCGCGAAGGGCGGCGAGCGCGAAGGGGCCCGCCTCCGGATCGTCCAACGCGATGTCGAGGAGCGGCAGGAGGCCGTGGTGGAGCTCCAGCTCGCGAAGGACGCGCACGCACTCGACCGCGTTTCCGGAGAGGAGGAGCTTCAGGATCTCCTCGAAGAGCCGCGCCTGGGGCACGTTCTCGAGCAGGTGCTTGAGCTCCTTGATCGGCGCGCGCGTCTTGGCGTCGATCTCGAGCCCCAGCTTGGCGGCGAGGCGCGCCGCGCGCAACATCCGGACGGGATCCTCGCGGTAGCGCGTGGCGGGGTCCCCGATCATCACGAGCCGCTTCGCCTTGAGGTCCTTCATGCCGTGGACGTAGTCCCAGACCTCCTCCTTCACCGGATCGTAGAAGAGCGCGTTCACGGTGAAGTCGCGGCGCATCGCGTCCTCGGCCTGCGTGCCGAAGACGTTGTCCGAGAGCATGCGGCCGTGCTCGTCCGTGTTCTCCGAATCCGCCTCGCGCGTGAAGTGCGCGCGGAAGGTCGAGGTCTCCACGGTCTCCGCGCCGCAGAGCACGTGCACGATCTGGAAGCGCCGGCCGATGATGCGCGAGCGCCGGAAGACGCCGCGCACCTCCTCCGGCGTGGCGCTCGTCGCCACGTCGAAGTCCTTGGGCTTGCGGCCGAGGAGGATGTCGCGCACGGCGCCCCCCACGACGAAAGCCGCGTGCCCCGCGCGCTGCAGGTCCTCGCAGGTGCGCCGGGCGCAGCGGCTGATGTCCTCGCGCCGGATCGCGTGCTTGTCCGGCCCATGGATCACCGGCCGCGCGTCCTTGTGGGTGACGGCGGAGCGCCGGCCGAAGAGCCTGTCGATGTATTTCTTGATCATTCGCTCGAGGGGGGTGTGCATTCGCGGGCCTTGCGCGAGCGGCGCGCGCGCTCGTCCTCGGCCAGGGGCGCCGCGCCGTCCTCGCGCAGCGAGATGATGGGCCATCCGCGCTCGGCCGCGCGGGCGCGGAGCGTCGCATCCGGGTCCACTGCCACCGGGTGCGTCACCCGCTCGAGGAGCGGGAGGTCGTTCAGGGAATCGCTGTAGAACCAGCTTTCGTAGTCCTGGAGGCCATGCCCGCGTTCGGCGAGCCATTCCTCCACCCGCCGGATCTTCCCCTCGCGGAAAGTGGGGATGCCGCGCGGCTTCCCTGTGAAGACGCCGTCCACTTCCTCGATGTCCGTCGCGAGGAGGTGGGGAACGCCCAGCTCGGCGGCGATGGGCGCGGTGATGAAGCGATTCGTCGCGGTCACGATCGCCGTGAGCGCGTCCGCGTGGCGCTCGATCAGGTCGATGGCCTTCGGGAAGATCATCGGCCGGATCTTGCGCCGCATGAAGTCCGCGTGCCAGGCATCCAGCTTCGCGCGCGGAACGCCCGCGATGGACGCCAGCTGGAAGGCGAGGAACTCGTGGATGTCGAGCGTGCCGTCCTTGTAGCGCTCGAAGAACCACTGGTTCTTCGCGTGGTAGTCCTCCGGGTGCAGCACGCCCTCCTCGATCAGGAACTGCGCCCACGCGTAGTCGCTGTCGCTCTCGAGGAGCGTGTTGTCGAGGTCGAAGAGCGCGAGCTTGGGCCGGGTCACGTCAGCGCCGCCTTCAACAGCGGCACCGTGATCGGCCGCCCGGTCTCGAGCGAGTAGCGGTCGAGCGAATCGAGGGCCGCCACGAGCGAGCCCATGTCGCGCCGGGCATGCGTGAGGAGATATGCGCCGACCTCGTCCGCGAGGTCGAAGCCGCGAACGCGCGCGTGCGCCTCGAGCGCGGCGCGCTTCTCCGCGTCCGTGAGCGGCAGGAGCCGGTACGTGAGGCCGGTGGCGAGCCGTGTGGCGAGGTCGCGGCGCAGGGTCACGTCGCGGGGGGCGGCGGACGCGGCGACCACGAGGAGCGAGAAGGCGCGCTCGTTGAACGCGTTGAAGAGCGCGACCTGCTCGCTCTCCGCGAGCCGGTCCACGTCGTCCAGCGCGAGGATCCCGGAAGCGTCGGCGGGCTGGAACGCGTCCGCGGGGATGTAGCGGGCGCCTCGCCCATGGGCCTGGACGAAGGCCTTGAGGAGATGGCTCTTGCCCGCGGCCGGTTCGCCCCAAATGTAGAGGACACGCTCGGGACCCTCGCCCCGCGCGGCGGACTCGAGGGCGTGAGCCGCCTCGGCGTTGCCGCCATGGACGAAGTTCGCGAAGGTGGGCGCGGGCGCCTGGGTGAAGTCGAGGAGCAGCTGCCTCATGGGGATTCCCTGGGCCGGCGCCGCCTGGAGGAATTCCGTCGGTCGGCTTGGCCCGGGCGCGCCCCGGTAACAGCCGAAGCGACAAAAGAGCAATTTTAGCATGGGCCCGATGTCTTAAAATCCGATATGGCTACCGCGCAACCCCTCCAGATCCGCTTCGAGCGCTACACCGGCGAGACCGGCATCGCGCCCGCCAAGCCGCCGCGCGTCATCACCCCGGAGGAACGTCCGCTCCTCATCGAGCGCGCGAAGCGCCTGCTCGAGGAACGCGACGCCGTGCTGGTCGCGCACTACTACGTCCACCCGGACCTGCAGGACCTCGCCCAGGCGACGGGAGGCACGGTCTCGGATTCCCTCGAGATGGCCCGTTTCGGGTACGAGCATCCGGGAAAGACGGTGGTCGTGGCGGGCGTGCGCTTCATGGGCGAGACCGCGAAGATCCTGAGCCCGGAGAAGCGCGTCCTCATGCCGGACCTCGCGGCGGAGTGCTCGCTCGACCTCGCGACCCCGGCCGGCGAGTTCTCCGCCTTCTGCGACGCGAATCCGGATCGCGTGGTCGTGGTCTACGCGAACACGAGCGCCGCCGTGAAGGCCCGCGCGGACTGGATGGTCACCTCCTCGATCGCGGAGAAGATCGTGGGCTGGCTCCATGGGCAGGGGAAGAAGATCCTCTGGGCACCGGACAAGCACCTGGGCGACTACGTGCAGCGCATGACCGGCGCGGACATGCTGATGTGGAACGCGTCCTGCGTGGTGCACGACGAGTTCAAGGCGATCCAGCTGGAGGAGCTGAAAGCCCTGCACCCGGACGCGAAGGTGCTGGTGCATCCCGAATCGCCGAAGGCGGTGATCGACCTCGCGGACGCGGTGGGATCCACGACCGGCATCATCCAGGCGGCCGAGCGCCTGGGCGCCAGGGAGTACATCGTCGCGACCGACGGCGGGATCATCCACCAGATGAGGAAGCGCCTGCCGGGCGTGAGGTTCATCGAGGCCCCCACCGCGGGCAAGGGCGCGACCTGCCAGAGCTGCGCCCACTGCCCGTGGATGGCGATGAACGGCCTGCACAACCTCATCGAGACGCTCGAGGGCGCCCCGGGACACGAGGTGCTCGTCGATCCGCAGATCGGACGGCGCGCCAGGGTGCCGATCGAGCGGATGCTGGAGTTCGCGAAGGTCCACCTGCCGGCCTTCCGCGGCAGCGGGGACGCCTGACCTTGGCTCCCTCTCCCTTGGGAGAGGGCGGGGAGAGGGTCGCTTTCCCGTACGGCTGACGATGCGGTTCCTCCCGACCCGGCTAGTCTCTTTGGAAACGGGAGTCGACGGCCGCAACATTTGGGCGTCGATACTGCGGGCAACCACTGCTATGACGCCGTAAGAATCGCCCTCCATCGTTGCAACATTTGGTCGTCACGGTTTCGGCCAACCACCGCACGCCTCTCGAGAGGAACCGCATCGTTTCCGTACGCGTGGCTGCCCGTGGAGGCGGCGGCGCGTTGGGCGAATGTTACCGGGAGGGGGTGTTAATCGGTTAAAATTCCCGGTCCGGATTCAATCGGATCGCCGTGAGCCCGACCCTACCCCTCACCTACCGCGAAGCCGGCGTCGACATCGACGCGGGCGACGCCCTCGTCGAGCGCATCAAGCCCTTCGCCAAGCGCACGCTTCGCCCGGAAGTGCTGGGCGGCATCGGCGGGTTCGGCGCGCTGGTGGAGGTGTCGAAGAAGTACCGCGAGCCCGTCATGGTGTCGGGCACGGACGGGGTCGGGACCAAGCTCAAGCTCGCGTTCCGCATGAAGAAGCACGACACCATCGGGATCGACCTGGTCGCGATGAGCGTGAACGACATCCTCTGCTCGGGGGCGGAGCCGGTCTTCTTCCTCGACTACTTCGCGTGCAGCAAGCTCGACGTCGACGTGGCGGAGGCGGTCGTGAAGGGCATCGCGGAAGGCTGCGAGCAGGCGGGCTGCGCGCTGATCGGCGGGGAGACCGCCGAGATGCCCGGGATGTACGACCCGAACGAGTACGACCTCGCCGGCTTCGCCGTGGGCCTGGTCGAGAAGTCGGCCATCCTCGACGGCACGCGCGTCGCCGCGGGCGACGTGGTGATCGGGCTCGCCTCGAGCGGGCCGCACTCGAACGGCTACTCGCTGGTCCGGAAGGTCGTCGCCGTGAGCGGCGCGGACCTCTACGAGCCCTTCGACGGCGAGCGCACGCTGGGCGAGGCGCTCCTCGAGCCCACGCGCATCTACGTGAAGCCCGTCCTCGCGGTGATGGAGCGCGTGGCCGTGAAGGGCCTCGCCCACATCACCGGCGGCGGGCTCACGGAGAACATTCCGCGCATCCTCCCGGAAGCGCTTTGCGCGCGGCTGGAAGCGGCCAAGTGGCCGCGGCCGCCCGTCTTCAAGTGGCTCCAGCGCCAGGGATCGATCGAGGAGGCGGAGATGGTGCGCACCTTCAACTGCGGGATCGGCATGGTGGCCGTGGTCGCTCCGGCGGACGCCAGGGCGGCGATCGACGCCTTCTCGGCGCTGGGCGTCGAGGCCTTCGCGATCGGCGCCATCGTCGAGCGGCCGGCGGGCTCGCCCCAGACGATCGTCGCCTGACGGCCGCGTGAAATCGGCCGTCATCCTGATCTCCGGCCGCGGGAGCAACCTGCGCGCGATCGTCGAGGCGCGCACCGGGATCGAAGTGAAGGCGGTCGTCTCGAACCGCCCCGAGGCGCAGGGGCTCGCGTGGGCCGCGGCGCAGGGCCTCGCGACGCGGGTCGTGGATCACGGGCAGTTCGCCGCGCGCGATGCGTTCGACGAACGGCTCGCGGCGGAGATCGACGCGCTCGCGCCGGATCTCGTGCTCCTCGCGGGCTTCATGCGCATCTTCACGGACGGGTTCGTGCGGCGCTTCGAGGGGCGGATGCTCAATATCCATCCCTCGCTCCTTCCGGCGTTTCCGGGGCTGCACACGCACCGGCAGGCGCTCGCCGCGGGCGTGAAGCTGCACGGCGCCACGGTGCACGTCGTCACGCCCCGGCTGGACGACGGCCCGATCGTGGTCCAGGGCGCGGTGCCGGTCCTCGCGGGGGACACGGAGGAGAAGCTCGCCGCGCGCGTGCTCGCGGTCGAGCACCGCATCTATCCGCAGGCCGTCCGCTGGTTCGCGGAAGGCCGCATCGAATTCCCGAAGCCGGGCGTCGTCCAGGTGCGAGGCTCGGGCGTTTCAACCGACTGGATCGTCTCGCCCCGCAACGCCGAATGAAGATCGCAATCCTCCTCGCCCTCGCCTTCCTCGCGCCCGCCGCCGCGTTCGCCGCGCCGAACGACATCGCCGCGGAATACCGCTTGAGCGTGACGGGGCTCACCATCGGCCACGTGTCGGAGACGTACTCGCGCAAGGGCGACACCTACGCGATCCGCAGCGTCGCGCGGGCCGAAGGGCCCTTGAAGCTCTTCCTGGACGACCAGCTCACGCTCCAAAGCTCGGGGCGCATCGTCGCGACGGGGCTGCAGCCGCTCGCGTTCGCGCAGCGCCGCTCGAACACCGCGAAAGGCGCGGTGCAGGCCACGTTCGACTGGGACCGCGGCGTCATGCACTCGGAATCGGGCGGCTCGACCGCGGACGTGCCGCTTCCGGGCGAGACGCAGGACCGCATCTCGGTCATGTACCAGTTCATGAACCTGAAGCCCGGCAGCCGCACGGTCGAGATGCACATGTCCAACGGCCGCAAGGTCGAGCTCTACACCTACCGGTTCGTGGACGAGCAGGACCTCGATACGCCGGCCGGCCGGTTCGATACGCTCCACTACGAGCGCGTCACCTCGAACGCCAAGGAAAGCAAGGCGCAGGTGTGGCTCGCGAAGGACCGCTTCAACTTCCCCGTCCGCGTCGTGTTCGACGATCCGAAGGGCCTGCGCGTCGAGCAGGTCCTCACCGGCCTCGAAGCGCGCTGATCGCGCATGCGCCGCGGCTTCCGCATCCCCGCGCCCTACCGCTTCCTCGCCGCGGCGATCGCGGTGTCGGCGGCGCTGCATGCGGCGGTCTTCGTCGGCATGCCGGCGCGGCTCGACGGCGCCGATGGCGCGCAGCCGGAGGTGTTCTCCGCGCGGCTGGACGGGCCGACGCCCGCGGCACCGGCCGTGGTCGCGCCCACGCCGCCCCATCCGCCGGCCGCGAAGCCCCGGCACAAGGCCCGCGTCGTCCCTCCCCATGCGGCTCCGGCACCCGCGCCGGAGGTCCTGGCCGCATTGTCGCCCTCGCCCGGCGCTCCCGTGGTTTCGGCTCCCGCGCCGGAGCCGCCGCCGCCCGCCCCGGTCCCGGCGCCGGTCGCGATGGCGGAGCCGATCCTCCCCTGGTTTCCCTCGCCCCCCACGCCCGCGCAGGAGCCGCAGGTCTTCCCGATGGAGGCGCTGCCCGCGCATCTTTCCGTCGCGTACGAGCTCCACTCCGGCCTCCTCGGCGCGGAGGCGACCTACCAGTGGGACCGCGACGGGGACGGCTATCGCATCACCGGCGAAGGCGAGGCGGTGGGCCTCTTCCAGCTCTTCGTGGACGGGCCGATCCGCCAGGAGAGCGTCGGCACCATCACCTCCGCGGGGCTGCGGCCGGAGCGCTTCGTGGAGAAGAAGCCGGGGAGCGACACCGAAGGCCTCGAGTTCGACTGGCCGCGGCACACCGTGACGCTCGAGCGCGGCACCCACCGGAAGACGGCGATCCTCGCGGACGACACGGTGGACTGGCTCACGATGATCTTCCAGCTCGCGAGCGTTCCCCCGCGGGGGGATGGCGCGGCTTTCCCGCTTCGCGTGTATACGCAACGCAAGCTCTACGACTTCCGGCTCACCGTGCTGGGCGTGGAGGAGATCGAGATCCCGCTCGGGAAGGTCCGCGCGCTGCACCTGCGCCACGTCGATCCGGACGACGGCAAGGAGACGGACGTGTGGCTCGGCATCGACCAGCACTATCTCCCCGTGAAGATGCGCTATCCCGTGGCGAAGATGCGCATCATGGTCGAGCAGTCGGCCGCGCGCATCTCCGAGCGCTGACGTGGCGATCGCCCGCGCGCAGCTCGAGGCCATCGTGGACGCGCTCACGGTGGTGCTTCCCGCGCGCGAGCCCGCGGATGCGCAGCTTCGCCGCTTCTTCCGTGAGCACAAGAACCTGGGCCAGCGCGACCGCGGCGTGGTGGCGGACACGGTCTACGCGGCGCTGCGGCGCCGCCGGCTCCTCGAGTCGGTGACGCCCGCGGCCACGCCGCGCGAGATCGCGCTCGCCACGCTCGTGAAGGTCCAGGGGGTGGGCCTCGCGCAGGTCGAATCGGCCATCGCGCCGGAGGAAAAGGCCTGGCTCATGTCGCTCAAGGCCCTCGACCTCGACACCCTTCCCTTCGCGGTGCGCGCGGACCTCCCGGATTGGGTGATCGAGCGGCTGCGCCCGGTGCTCGGGGAAGAAGAGCTCCTCGCGCTCGCGCGCGGGCTGCAGGATCCGGCCCCGCTCGACCTGCGCGTGAACACGCTCAAGGCGCCCCGCGAGGGCGTCCTCGACCGCCTCGCCTTCGACGAGATCGAGGCGGCGCCCACGCGCCACTCGCCGTTGGGCGTCCGGCTGCGCGGGAAGCCCGCGTTGAACCAGCATCCGATGTTCCTCGACGGCGCCGTCGAGGTGCAGGACGAGGGAAGCCAGCTCCTCGGCATGCTGGTCGAGGCCCGGCGCGGCGAGATGGTCGTCGACTTCTGCGCGGGCGCGGGAGGAAAGACGCTCCAGATGGGTGCCGCGATGGACTCGACCGGCCGCATCTACGCCTTCGACGTCTCGGACAAGCGCCTGGACCACCTCGCGCCGCGGCTCAAGCGCTCCGGCCTCTCGAACGTCTTCCCGCAGCGCATCGCCAACGAGAACGACGCGAAGGTGAAGCGGCTGCGCGGAAAGATAGACCGGGTGCTCGTGGATGCGCCGTGCACCGGCCTGGGGACGCTCCGCCGCAACCCGGACCTCAAGTTCCGCCAGACCGAGGCGGGGCTCGCGGAGCTGAACGCGAAGCAGCGCGCGATCCTCGCCGGCGCGGCCTCGCTCGTGAAGCCGGGCGGGCGCCTGGTCTACGGCACCTGCAGCCTGCTCCGCGAGGAGAACGAGGCGATCGTCGAAGAGTTCCTCGCCGCGCATCCGGATTTCCGCATCGTGCCGGCGGGCCCCATCCTCGAGCACGCGGGGGTGAAGCTCGCGATGCCCGGCCCGTACCTGCGCCTCTATCCGCATGTTCATGGCACGGACGGCTTCTTCGCCGCGGTGATGGACCGCGCCCCGGCCGCGAAGGCGGCCCCCGCCGAAAAGCCGGCGCCATGAGGCGCGCCGTTTTCCTCGCCGCGTGCGCGCTCCTGGCGATGCCCGCCGTGGCGCTCGCCCATGCGCAGGGCATGGCCGAGGTCGAGATCGCGTTCACGCCGGGCGACGACGTCCAGGCGCTCATCGCCAGGCGCATCGCGGCCGCGCGCGAGAGCGTGCGCGTGCAGGCGTACCTCTTCACGGACCGGCGCATCGCGCGCGCGCTCTTCGCGGCGCTTCGGCGAGGCGTCGAGGTCGAAGTGATCGGGGATGCGGCGGAGCATGCCCATGGCGGACTTCCGTGGCTGGCGCCGCTCGCCCGCGCCGGCGCGCGCGTGTACCTCGATGCCGCCGCGGCCGCGTCCCACAACAAGATCGTGATCGTCGACGGGGGCACGCCGCGGGCCGCCGTCGTCACGGGGAGCTACAATTTCACGCGTTCCGCCCAATCCCGGAACGCGGAGAACGTCGTGGTGATCACGGGAAACCGCATGCTCACGGACCGCTTCGTCGCGAACTTCCGCTCGCGCCGCGAAGGCGCGTCGCCCTGGCCATGAGCGTGGACTTCTCGCGGCTGACAGACGTCGTGACGGACATGGCGAGCTCCGCCAGCCCCTCGGAGTGGCTGTGGCAGCTCGCGGCGATCGCGCTCTGCCTCGCCATGGGCTTCTACACCTCGCGCGCGGTCTGCCACCGGATCCGCTCGAGCCCGCGCTGGAAGTTCGGCAAGGGGGACTTCGAGCGCGTCGCGTTCCCGCTCTTCACGCTCGGGTTCGTGGCGCTCGCGGAGTTGATCCTCGCGCGCTACCAGACGGTCGTGCTGGTGAACATCGCGAAGTCGCTCCTCATCGCGCTCGCCGCCATCCGGGCGGCGGTCTACATCCTGGGCCACATCATCCCGGAGGGCGCGTTCCTGCGCACCGTCGTCCGGGCGATCGCCTGGATCGCGTGGATCGCGGTGGTGCTGCACGTGACGGGCCTCCTGCCGGACGTGATCTCGGCGATGGACGACGTCGGCATCACGCTGGGCAAGAGCAAGCAGAAGGTGACGCTCTGGATCGCGCTCCAGGCGATGGCCGCGCTCGCGATCACGATCACCCTGTCGCTCTGGCTGGGCCGCATCTCGGAGACGCGCGTCCTCGCGGCCGAGACGATCGAGATGTCCACGCGCATCGTGATCGCGAAGCTGATCCGCGCGGGCGCCCTCCTCCTCGCGATCCTGGTCGCGCTTCCGCTCGTGGGCATCGACGTGACGGCGCTCTCGGTCTTCAGCGGGGCGCTGGGCGTGGGCCTGGGCTTCGGCCTCCAGAAGATCGCCAGCAACTACGTGAGCGGCTTCATCGTGCTGCTGGACCGGAGCCTTCGGATCGGCGACGTGATCACGGTCGACGGCCGCCGGGGCGAGGTGCGGGCGATCGAATCGCGCTACACGGTGATCAAGGGCGCGGACGGGGTGGAATCGATCATCCCCAACGAGACTCTCATCACCCAGAGCGTGAACCACCACACGTACAGCGACCCGAAGGTGTCGATGGTGGTGGCCGCATCCGTCTCCTACGAGAGCGACGTGGAGAAGGCCTGCGAGCTCCTGCTGGCGGCGGCCACGCGCCAGGGGCGGGTGATCGCGGACCCCCCCTCCGCCGCGCGCGTGAAGCACCTCGGCGACAACGGCATCGACCTCGAGCTCACGGTGTGGATCAAGGATCCGGCCATAGGGGAGGCTGAGCTGCGCAGCGCGCTCCTGAAGGACGTGCTCAGGACCTTCCGGGAGCACGGCATCGAGATCCCGTACCCGCGCCGCGACGTGCGCCTGATCGCTACCGCTGAAACGCCGGAAAACCCAATTCCTTCAAAGGCTTGAGATAGGGCGCGCTGGCGAACATACCGAAGGCGCGCGGCCCATGTACAATCGCCTCGATAAGCTTCCGTCCCGTCCGAGGATGGACCTGTGAAAAGGGCGCAATCCGAATGTTCAGCGGCTTCCTGAATCTGCCGTGGTGGGGCGATCTGCTGGCGGGGCTCGTCCTCGTCCAGATCACCATCGCGGGCGTGACCCTGTACCTCCACCGCTGCCAGGCGCACCGCGCCCTGGAAGTGCACCCGGTCGTGAGCCATTTCT
>DATAMY010000188.1:0-25383 GCA_036266535.1 Usitatibacter sp.
GATCCGTCAGCCGGATCGTCTAGAATGACCTTCCGTCTCCCTTCCCTTCCGCCATGAAGTTCCTGCTCGCCGCCGACAACTCCGAATTCACCCGCCGCGCCGCGCGCCATCTCGTCGCGCACCTGGCCTGGTTCGCCGAGCCGCCGGAAGTGCTGGTGCTCCACGTCCACCCGCCGGTGCCCTTCCCGGGCGCCGCCGCGAAGGCCGGCAGGGCCGCGCTCGAGAGCTACCTGCGCGAGGACAGCGAGGCGGCGCTCGCGATGGCGACGAAGGAGCTGGACAAGGCGAAAGTGCCCTACAAGGCGTCCTGGACCACGGGCAACGTGGCCGAGGAGGTCGCGGCGTCGGTCAAGAAGAACCGAGTGGACCTGGTCGTCATGGGCTCGCACGGCGAGGGCGCGCTCTCGAACCTCGTGCTGGGCTCGGTCGCGACCCGCGTGATCGCGACGATAAAGACGCCGGTCCTGATCGTCCGCTAACGAAAACCGGGGACAGACCACATTTATCATTGCCTGCAACACTCGGTTGCGGTCTTTGATAAATGTGGTCTGTCCCCGGTTTCTCTAGAACCCGATCTTGAGGAGCGCTTCGGCCGCGAACACCGTGCCGAAGAGCGCGGTGCCGTAGCAGGCGAGCTTCGCGACGAGGCCGCCGTGCACGCCCAGGTCGTGCAGCGTGTGGTAGATCCGGTGCGCGCCGTGCCACAGGAAGAGCGAGACGACGGCGAAGAGGAAGGCCTTTCCCGCCCAGTTGCGGCTGAACGCGAGCACGTCGGCGTAGCCCATCGCCGCGGGCGGCTCGAGGCCCAGCGGCGCCGCGATGCCGGTCACGAAGACGAGCGCCGCCCCCAGCAGCGCGGAGAGCATGCCGCCCGCGCCGAAGAGGAGCCAGAAGACGGGCTGGTTCGACCGCTTCCTCACGCGAGCACCCGGACGAGGAGATAGAACGCGAGCGAAGCGGCGATCGCCGCGGCGATCCCGAGCGCGGTGATCGTGGAGCCCGCGACGCGCCGGCCGGCCACGATCACGGGCGGCATGGTCTTCGGCATGATCCGGAACCAGCTCCACGTGTGGTACGCGAAGACCGCGAAGAGGAACGCGTGGAAAGCGACCGACCACGGGCTCGCGACCCCCTCCAGCCATTCGCCGAACGCGGCCTCGCCCTGCGAGAGCCGGATCACGCCGGCCAGCAGGATCAGCGCGTAGACCACCACGAAGATGGACGTCGCCTCGCGCGCCATGTAGCGCAGGAAGAACGGATCGCGCCGCCACCAGCCGTCCATCGGCCGGACGTAGGTGCGCCGGAACGCCATCTCAGCTCCTCCCGGGAAGGAAGCGCGCGAACCAGTCGAGCGCGCTCGCGGTCTTGTTCTGGTTCACCGCGTTGGCCGGGTCGACCTGCTTCGGGCACACCACCGAGCAGTAGCCCACGGCCGTGCAGCTCCACACGCCTTCCTCCGAATGCACGAGCTCCATGCGCTCGGCCTTCGCGCCGTCGCGCGAATCGCTGTTGTAGCGGTGGAGGAGCGCGGTCAACCCGGGGCCGAGGAACTTCGGATCGAGCCCGTATTGCGGGCACGCGGCGTAGCAGAGCATGCAGTTGATGCAGTGGCTGAAGGATTCGAAGCGCTCGAGCTCCTCGGGCGTCTGGAGGTACGGTCCCTCCGCGAGGCTGCGCTCCTCCTTCGGCACGATGTAGGGCTTGATCGTCGCGAGCTTCGCCACGAAGTCCTCTGCGTCGACCACGAGGTCCTTCTCGATCGGGAAATGGGCGAGCGCCTCGACCCGCACCGGGCCCGGCGCGAAATCGCGCAGGAACGTCCGGCATCCCAGCATCGGGACGCCGTTCACCATCACGCCGCAGCTCCCGCAGATCGCCATGCGGCACGACCAGCGGAACGTGAGCGATCCGTCGAGGTGGTCCTTGATGTGCTGGAGCGCCTCCAGCACGGACGTGTCGTGCGTGTAGGGAATGGTCCAGGCCTGCGTGCGCGGGCCGCCCGTGCCCGCGGGGTCGTACCGCAGCACCTCGACCGCGATGTGCTCCACCACCGTGCCGTCAGGCATTCTCGACCGCCGCCTTTCGCTGGTTGTCCGCGGCTTCGCCCGCGGCGCCGTACGCGCGCGTCCCCGGGGCGGAGCTCGTGATCACCACGTCGCCCCAGCCGATGCGCGGGGCACCGTCCACGACCTTCCAGGCGAGCGTGTGCTTGAGGAACCGCGCGTCGTCGCGCTCCTTGCAGCCCTCGTCCAGCCGCTGGTGGGCGCCGCGCGATTCGCGACGCGCGAGGGCGGAGTGCGCCATGGCCTCCGCGACGTCCAACTGGAATCCGAGCTCGAGGGTCGTGAGCCATTCGGTGTTCCACGCGGGTGCGCGGTCCGCGAGGCTCACGGCGTTCACGCGCGCCTTGAGCTCCGAGATCGTGCGGCACGTGTCTTCCATTTCCGATGCGACGCGGTAGATGCCGCAACCGCGCTCCATCGACTTCGCCATCTCGTCGCGCACGTGCGCCAGGCGCTCGCCGCCCTTCGGGCGCTCGAGCGGTCGCAACGCCTCGCGGCACGCGTCCTGCGCCTGCCAGCGCAGCGACACGCCGTTCTTCTCGCCGCCCGTCTCGGCCGCGAAGCGCGCCGCTTCCTCGCCCGCCACGCGGCCGAAGACGCAAAGCTCGGCGAGCGAATTGGACCCGAGGCGATTGGCGCCGTGGATGCCGCTGCTCGCGCATTCGCCCACCGCATAGAGGCCCGGAAGAGAGGTTGCGGTGCGGACGTCCGTGGGGATCCCGCCCATGGTGTAGTGGATCGCGGGGCGCACCGGGATCGGCGAGACGGCCGGGTCGATGCCCATGAACTGCTCGGCGAGCTCGCAGATCTGCGGCAGGCGCTCGTGCAGCTTCGCGCGGCCGAGGTGGCGCAGATCAAGGTGCACCGCGTCGCCCCCCGGCGTGGGGATGGTCCGGCCCTTGCGCTGCTCCTGCCAGAACGCCTGGGAGAGCCGGTCGCGAGGACCCAGCTCCATCGCCTTCTTCCGCGGCCACGGGTCCGGCGGGCCGAGGCCGTAGTCCTGGAGGTAGCGGTAGCCGTCCTTGTTCACGAGGAGCCCGCCCTCGCCGCGGCAGGCCTCGGTGAAGAGGAGGCCCGAGCCCGGCATGCAGGTCGGGTGGTACTGCATGAATTCCATGTCGCGAAGCGGCACTCCGTGGCGGTATGCGAGCGCCATGCCGTCGCCCGTCACGATCCCGCCGTTGGTGTTCTGCCGGAAGACGCGTCCCGCGCCGCCCGTGGCGATCACCACCGCGCTCGCGTGGATCGTGCGGAATTCCCCGCTCGCCACCTCGACCGCGAGGATGCCCCTCGCGCGGCCGTCGACCACGAGGAGGTCGCACACGAAATGCTCGTCGAAGCGCCGGATCGACGGATATTTCATCGAGGTCTGGAAGAGCGTGTGCAGCATGTGGAAGCCGGTCATGTCCGCGGCGAACCACGTGCGCTCGATCTTCATGCCGCCGAAGGCGCGCACGTTGACCGTGCCGTCCGGGCGCCGGCTCCACGGGCAGCCCCAGTGCTCGAGCTGCACCATCTCCTCGAGGCAGTGCTCGACGAAGTACTGCACCACGTCCTGGTCGCAAAGCCAGTCGCCGCCCGCGACCGTGTCGTGGAAATGGTGCTCGAGCGAGTCCTCGGGGAGCGTCACCGCCGCGGAGCCGCCTTCGGCCGCCACGGTGTGGCTTCGCATCGGATAGACCTTCGAGACGAGGGCGATCTTCAGGCGCGGGTTCGCCTCCGCGGCGGCGATGGCGGCCCGCAAGCCCGCGCCCCCGCCGCCCACGATGGCGATGTCCGCTTCGAAGACTTCCACGTTCCTCCCGCCCTGCCGCTACGCCAGGCGCGGCGACCTCACCTCCACCGGTACGTGTAGACGGCGCTCACGAACGTCACGTTCTGCGTCGGGTTGAGGCTCACCGTCGTGTTGTCCGAGTAGAGGAACGGCACGCCGTTGAAGCCCCACGTCCATTCGTCCAGGCGCGTGCGGTCGTGCACGACTTCCACCCGGATGTCCGCGTTCTTCTGCAGCGCGTACGTGCCCGAGAGCTTCAACCGCAGGTCGCGGAAGGTCGCGTCCGGGATGAAGAGCTGCCCGGAGGCGAACTGCGCCTGCGTCGCGGCGTTCGCGCCGGCATCGAGGCCCGTCGCGTAGATGTTCCGGTCGTGGATGTAGAGCACGTCGCCCGCGATCTTCAGCCGGGGAGTGGCATCCACCTTGAGGCCCACGCCGAACGTGCTGTTCTTGTCCTTGAGGTTGCCGATGTAGCCGGTCGAATGGCTGACCATCAGCGTCTGCTCGCTGTACGAGTAGTAGCCGGTGAGCTTCACCTTGTCCGAGACGGCGTAGGACGCGTCCACGCTGTAGAGCGCGAGCTTGTTGCTGTTGAGCCCCTTCTCCGTCGGGCCCGTGTAGTTGTCGCGGCCGTAGTCGGCGGCGAGCTGGAACGAGAGCCGTTCCATGGGCGTCCAGTCCGCGAGCACCTTCACCTTGTTGCGGTGGCGGTCTTCCATGATGTACGGATAGGCGTTCGTGCGGCCCCAGATGCACGCGTTGGGGATGCCGTTCACGGTGGCCGACGCGCAGTCCGGATCCGAGGGGAGGACGCCGTTCAACGTGCCGTTCAGGAGCTTCAACCACGTGGAGCCCGTGCGCTGCCCGCTCACCCAGCTCACCGAGCCCGTGAACGTATCCGACATGGTGCGACGCAGCTCCAGCCGGTAGCTGTGGTCGTACGTGTTCTGGCGGATCGCCGAGATTCCGGCGACCTGGTCGGTCATCACGAAGTCGCCGCGGTCGACCTTCTCGAAATCCAAGCCCGCGACGGCGCGGAAGTCCCAGGGGAGCGCGTAGCTCGCCTCGGCCTTGGCGGCGGTCTTCTTGTGCGAGATGTGGCCGTTGGTCCAGGTGCTCGTGCCCTCGGTGTTGTAGAGGTCGATCGGCGTCTTGTCGTCCTGGTCCTCGTAGCGCACGTTCGCGAGGAGCGCGAGCTTGGGCATCGGCCGCGAGGTGATGCCCGCCTGCGCGAGGGTCGTGTCCAGGCGCCCGCCCAGGTCGTTGCGACCCGGAGGCCCGCCCGTGAGCCCCATGCTCGCGAAGCTCTCGTTCTGGGTGGCGTGGGTGTACGCGTACTTGAACGTGGCGCGCGTGGAGTTCGTGAACGCGTAGCTCCCGTCCACGTAGACCTGGTGCGCCTGGTTGTCCGGCGGGAGCGCCATCGGGAGCTGCAGGATGCCGCGCAGGCCCGCCGTGAGCGGGACGCCGCCCCCGGAACCCGTGCCCATGGGCACGCCGAGGCCGTTGTCGAGGTTCCCGCTCACTGTGGGCACGAGCGAGCCGAAGTCGTTGTTGTAGAAGGAGCCGTAGTAGCCGCCGGTGAGCCCGAGCCGGTCGCCCAGGTAGTTCACCTTCGCCTCGAACTGGCGGCTCGTGGAGCTGATGGGCTCGGGGAGCATGAGGAGCGCCCACTGGTTGGCGCCGGTCGCGAGCGCGGAGCAGACGGGCGTCGGAGCGGCGCTCGAGGGGCACGTGAAGCCGCGTCCCCAGAGGCGCGCGCCGTCCTTGTCCTCGTTGATGAACGACGCCTCGATCATGAGGTGGCGGCCGAACCATTTCTCGGCGCCCACGGTGGTGCGCTTCCTCTCGGTCTTGAGGTCGATGTCCGAGCCCGTGCCCGCCACCGGCAGCAGGGTCACGATCGGGTTGGCCGTCCCCGCGCCCTGGATGCTCGAGTTGATGGTGCGCGGATACCGCCGCACGATCTCGCTGTACTCGCCGTACACCTTCCAGTTGCCCTGCGGGCCGTACTGGCCGCGGAGCTCGCGGGTCTCGAGGCCCAGGTCGCGGCCCTCGAGGATGGTCCACGTGCCCGTCGCCTCGTCGCGCTTCACGTACGAGAAGTCGAGCATCAGCAAGGCGTCGTCCTTGCGAAGCCCGTTGTACTGGCCGAAGAGCGAGCGGTCCTTCTGGTCGCCCGTGACGCCCGCGACGCCGGCGCTCACGAAGCTCGAGGGCTTGGAGAGCTCGATCACCGCGTCGTCGTCGGCCCACGCGGGCCCGAAGGCGGCGAGCATGGCGAGCGCCATGACGGTCCTGCCGCACCGAATCTGTCTTGTGGATGCTTTCATCGTCTTTCTCCGGCGTTCAGCGGAAGTTGAACTGCGGGGTCGGGTTGGCGGTGCTCGGGTTGTTGGTCCCGTGCACTTCGGTGTGGCAGTTCGTGCAGCCACGCGCCATGAAGTAGTTGATGCCCGACTTGCCGCTGGTGGTCCCGGTGAGGAGCGGCGTCTGCCCGCCGATGCGGTTCTGCTGGCCCTGCCCGATGACCTGGCCGATCTGTCCGCCGTGCGGCGTATGGCACTGGTGGCAGAGGAACGGGGGGCGCGCCTTGAGGAGGTTCTCCGCGGTCGTGCCGTGGGGGTTGTGGCAGTTCGCGCAGTTCTCGCTCACCGGCTCGTGGTTGTGCACGAAGGGGCCGCGCTTCTCCATGTGGCACGTGTAGCAGGTGTCGTTGATCGTGTCCCGCTTCATGAGCGACGGGCCCGTGGATCCGTGCGGGTTGTGGCAGTCCGAGCAGGCCATCTTCCCTTCGGGGATCGGGTGGTGGGAAGGCTTGTTGATCTGCGTGCGCTGCTCCTTGTGGCAGTTGAAGCAGACCTCGGGCTGCGTGCGCCGGTCGCGCACCGCGTCGTGTGCCGTGTGCACCTGGTGGCAGTTGGTGCAGGCGAGGCCGCGCGCCTCGTGCGTGCCGCCCGCCCAGTGGCTGCGCTTGGCGTCCGTCGCGTGGCAGGTGAGGCACTGGCCGTTCTGCGCCTCGGGGGAGCTCTTCTCCTTGCCGCGGAAGCGGACGTCCGGAAGCGCGCGATGGCCCGTGGTGCCGCCCGTGTTGTTGATATGCGACTCGCTTTCGCCGTGGCAATTGGCGCAGGTGGGCGTGCGCCCGTCCGCGACGGTTCCGTGCCGCGTCTTGCCGATCGCGAGCACCGGGTAGTCGTCCCCCTCGTCGTGGCAGCGGGTGCACTTGGCATCGCCGCGCAGGACGATGTCCTTGTGGACGGCAGGCGCGTCTTCGGCGCGCACCGGAGCCGCACCCAGCAACAGGGCGAGCCCCGCGGCCGCGGCGAGGGCCTTGAGGAACAGCGAGGACCTTCTCATTTGCGATCTCCATGGAACGGACGGGTGGGGGCACCGGGCACAAAAAAATCCCGCCGGGGCCGAGGGCCGGGGCGGGACTGGGGGTCACTTCTCATTCTTGTCTCCCTTGATTCTTCTTCGAGCGGCGCTAGGTGGCGGGCGCGTCGCTCTCCTTCACCTGCTTCGCCTTGAGGCTCGGGTAGAGCTCCTCCGGCGTGGGTCCCTTGGGCTCGGTGTGCGCGATGCCGTAGTGGCAATCGATGCAGGTCTTGCCCTGGGTCTTCATGAGCGCGTGCTTGGCCTGGGCGCCGGCGGACTGGAGGGCGGGATCCATGTGCGCCGCGTCGTGGCAGTTGCGGCATTCGAGCGAATCCGTCTCCTTCATGCGCTTCCAGACATGGTGGGCGAGCTCGGTGCGCTCCTTCTCGAACTTCTCCTTCGTGTCGATCACGCCGCGGAAGTGGCCGACCAGCTCGAAGGTGGCGGCCATCTTCCGCTTGATGAGGGCGACGGGCTCGCGCGGCACGTGGCAGTCCGAGCAGATGGCGCGCACGCCCGCCCGGTTCTGGTCGTGGATCGTGCCCTTGTACTCGGCGTAGACGTTGTCGCGCATCTCGTGGCAGCCGGTGCAGAAGGAGAGCGTCTCCGTCCAGGCGAGCCCTGCGGCACCGCCGATCACCAGCACGACGCCCACGATCACGAAGAGGAGCACGATCGAGCCGAACGCGATGAAGGCCCTGGCGCGCGACGGGTAGCGGCTGCGAAGGTGTTGCCAGAAGCCGATCATGGCGATCTTTCCCGGGTGGCCTGGCGGGTCAGCGCGAAAGGATCCAGGAGATGACGTTCTTGATCTGCGCGTCGTCCGTGGTCTTGAGGCTCGCGTGCTCCTCTTCCTTGCCCTCGATCTTCACTTTCGGGTGCGTCGTGAGGTGCTTGTAGAGGGTCTGCTCGGCATCCGGCTTTCCCTTCAGCTTCTTCGCGACTTCCTGGTACGCGGGGCCGTCCTTCTTCTTGTCGACCGAATGGCACTTGAAGCAGCCGCTCTTCTTCATGAGGGACTCGGCCGCGGCGTCGTCGGCGGCGGACACGATGAAGGCGGATCCGGCGAGGAGGACCGCGGAGAGGGAGACGATCAGCGTTTTCATCTTGGGACTCCGTTTTCGTCGTAAGGAACGTAATCGATCGGATTGCGGCGAGTTTGGGGGCAGAGGGCGCTTCGCCGGTTGATACGCATCAAAGACGCGCCATGGCCGTTGCAACGCCACGACAGTACGGGGAGGTCCCGCGCGCGGGAATAGGAATGCGCTGAAGGGACGGCGCCCCACGCCTTAACCTCAGCCTAGGAAAATTCCTAGACGCTCAGCGGAATGAGGAGATAGAGGATGTCCAAGGCCGGCTATCGCTTCCCGCGGAGCCGCATCGCATTGGCGACCACCACGAGCGAGCTCCACGCCATGCCGATCCCGGCGATGAGCGGCGTCCCCATTCCCGCGAAGGCGGGCGGGAGCACCACGGAATCCGTGGCGGGCGAGCTCCCCGAGGGCACCGGTCATGGCGGCGGGCGCGGCGAGCGAGAGCGCTCGGTCGCCGCGCCCGGGAGCGCTGGAGGCGCGGCGGCGGACACTCAGTCGCCCGCGCCTTCGCGGTCGACCTGCTGGTGCTGGATCATCTGGTCCATCATCGCGTTCATCATCTCGAGCCGGCAGGGAAGCGTCGTCTGGCGCTTGCCCAGCTCCTGCAGGCTTTCGTGCATGAGCTTCGCGTGCAGGTCGATCAAGCGCCGCTGCTCCTCGGGGTCCGTCGCCCAATGGATGCGGTCCATTTGCTGGTGCATGTTCTCCACCCGGGCCGGGAGGCCCTTCGCCGCCGGATCCCTCGCGCAGGCGTTCGGCCCGGCGGCGAGCACCGGGGCGGCCGCGAGCGCCGTCGCGGCGAGAATCCATCGCATCGTCGTTTTCATCTTCTCCTCCTCCTTCGTCGCGCCCGGCGGCCTAGCGGCACACCAGGACAGGGACCTTCGAATGGGTGAGCACCTTGTTCGTCTCGCTTCCGACCAGGAGCCCCGCGATGCCCTTCCGCCCGTGGGACGCCATGCAGACCAGGTCGCAGCCCTCCTTCGCCGCCGCGGCGATGATCGCCTCGTACGGGCGCTCCGCGAAGACGTGGCGCGTGCGGGCCGAAACGCCGCGCGCCTGGGCGTAGTCCAGGCCCGGCTTCAAACGCGCTGCCGCCCGCTCCTCGGCCGAGGCCATGTAGAGCGTGATCGAGTCGGCGCCGACCGGGACCTCCGAGGACGCCACCGGGAAGGGCGGCGAGGACGTGAAGACCGTGACCCGCGCCTTCATCGACATCGCGAGCTCGATGCCCTCCTTCACCGCCTTGTCCGAGAGCTCTGAGCCGTCCGTCGGGATGAGGATGTGCTTGTACATTTCGCCCCCTCCTTCGCGGGTCGATGGCATCGGACCATTCTTCACGCCGTGCGGAAGGCCGGTTTGATCGAAATCAACGCGACGATGGTGATATCGTTGGCCGATGGAATCCGGCCTCATGCCCGCGGCTTTCCTGGGTCACGGAAGCCCGATGAACACCCTCGAGGACAACCGCTACACGGCGGCGTGGCGCGCCTTCGGCGCCTCCCTCTCGCCCCGCCCGCGCGCGGTCCTGGTCGTCTCGGCGCATTGGTACCTCAACGCGACCGCGGTGACCGCGATGCCGGCGCCCCGCACGATCCACGATTTCTTCGGCTTCCCGGACGCGCTTTTCCGCTTCGGCTACCCCGCGCGCGGCTCGCCCGAGCTCGCGGCCGAGGTGGCGGAGCTCCTGCGGCCCGAGGCGGTCGGCCTCGATCGCGAGAGCTGGGGGCTCGACCACGGAGCGTGGTCCGTGCTCGCGCACGTCTTTCCCGAAGCGGACGTTCCGGTGGTCCAGCTCTCGATCAACGCCGCGAAATCGTTGGCCGAACATCGGGCGCTGGGCGCGCGACTCGCGGCGCTGCGCGAGCGCGGCGTGCTGGTCATCGGAAGCGGCGACGTGGTGCATAACCTGCGCCGCATCGACTTCTCCCGGCCGGACGCGGCGTTCGACTGGGCGCTGCGCTTCGATGCGGCCGCGCGCGACGTCATGACCAGGAACCCGGCAGCGCTCGGCACGCTGGAGAAGCACCCGGACTACGCGCTTTCCGTCCCCACGCCGGAGCACTTCCTGCCGCTCGCCTACCTCGCGGGCCTGGCCGAAGCCGCCGGCCGCCCTGCCGACGTGCTGATCGAGGGCTGCTCGATGGGATCCATTTCGATGACGTGCTACACGCTGGGCGCGGCGGGACCGTCTTCGAACGCGCTCGGCGCGGGCGCCGCGACGCTGCCGGACCCGCGGATCACGCCCGGCGAGGACACCAACACCTAGAGCGTCGCGAGCATCGCGATCACCGCGGCCGCCATGACGCCCGTGGAGAACCATCCCAGCACCAGCAGCCGGCGCTTCACGACGAAGGGGCCCATCACGTCCGGCTTCACCGCCAGGAGCATCATCACCACCATGATCGGCACCGCGATGACGCCGTTCACCACCGCGGCCCAGAGGAGCGCCTTGATGGGATCGACGTCCGTGAAGTCGACCGCGACGCCGATCAAGGTCGCCGCGGCGAGGATCCCGTAGAAGCCGCGCGCCTCCGCGAGGGTGAGGCCCAGGCCGATCGGCCAGCGCCGCGACTCCGCGACGGCGTAGGCCGCGGAGCCCGCGAGCACCGGCACGGCGAGGAGCCCCGTGCCCACGATGCCCGCGGAGAAGAGGAGGAAAGCGAAGTTCCCCGCGATCGGCCGTAGCGCCGCGGCCGCCTGCTCCGCCGTCTCGATCGAGGTCACGCCCTGCACGTGCAGGGTCGCCGCGGTGGTGAGCATGATGCAGAGCGCGATCCCGTTGGAGAAGGTCATCCCGACCCAGGTGTCCACCTTGATGCGGTCGAGGTGGTGCGCGGCCTGGTCGGGCGCCTCGCGCAGCGGCTCGTGTCCCGGCGTCGCGCGCTGCTCCTCGACCTCCTGCGACGCCTGCCAGAAGAAGAGGTATGGGCTGATGGTGGTCCCGAGCACCGCGACCAGGGTCGCGATGTAGTCGGCGCGGAACTGCGGCTTCGGGAAGAGCACCGCCATCGTCGCCTCGTTCCATTGCACGTGCACCGCGAAGAGGGTGGCGACGTAGCCCAGGAGCGAGAGCGTCATCCACTTGAGGAGCGGCGCGTAGCGCGGGAACGGCACGAAGATCTGGAGCGTGAGCGAAAGGAGCGCGAAGAAGACGATGTAGATCTCGCTCGACCCGCCCACGAGGAGCTGCAGCGCGTTCCCCATGGCGCCCAGGTCCGCCGCGATGTTGATCGTGTTGGCGAAGAGGAGGAGCCCCACGATCCCGTGCAGGAGCCAGGGCGGGTAGTGGTCGCGGATGTTCGCGGCGAGCCCGTGGCCCGTCACGCGCCCGATGCGGGCGGAGACGATCTGGATCCCGACCATGAGGGGCAGGGTGAGGAAGACGGACCAGAGCAGCGCGAAGCCGTATTGCGCCCCGGCCTGCGAGTACGTCGCGATGCCGGAAGGATCGTCGTCCGCGGCGCCGGTGATGAGCCCGGGGCCGAGTCGCTTGAGGAGCGGGAGGCGCTCCTGTTCTCGCGGCAGCATGCCGCGAGGTTACCATCCCTTCGCTTGCCGCGAGCTTGCGGCCGCCGCGCATCCAAACGGCGTTTATCGGCGGATGTCCTGCCTTGTTAGAGTCCGCGGCCGATGGCGCGGACGAGCCGCAGGGTGAGCCAAGCCGCGTAGGTGTAGAAAGCCGCGGCGAGCACGGGCACGTCGAAGATGCGCGGGCCGGACTTGAACTGCATGAGGAGGCTCGCCGCGAGGTACAGGCCCAGGGTCACGAGCGAGAGCGAGACGCGGCTCGAGCCCTGGATCACGAGGTTCGAGAGGTCCGGGAGGCCCTCGGGCTCGACCTTGATGCGCAGGCCCTCCTCCCGCAGCCGCCGGATCGAGCTCGCGAGCATCCGCTGCCACTCCGCCGCGGCGATGGCGGCCTCGTACTTGAGGCGCCGCGTCTCCTGCTTCTCCGGCATGAGCGCGGTCTCCATCACGTCGCGGGAACGCTCGCCCAGCGAATCGAGGAGGCTGAAGCCGGGGTCGAGGAGGCGCACCGTCGCCTCGACCAGCACCAGCGCGCGCGCGAGGACCAGGAGATGCAGCGGCACCTCGAAATTCTGCCCGCGGGTGGCGGTCACGAGCTGGCCGAACGCCTCGCCGATGGACCACTCGCCGATGGGCCTGCGCGAATAATCGGACATCAGCGCCGCGACGGCCGGGCGCAGCTTCGCGCGGTCCGCGGCCTTGGAGAGCATGCCGAGCTCGAGCCACGAGTCGAGCACCCAGTCGGTGTCCTGCTCCGTGAAGGCGAGCATGAAGGACGCGAGCGCCTGCCGCGTGGTGCGGTCGATGCTCCCGATCACGCCGAAATCGTGGAGCCCCAGGCGCCCCTCGTCCGTCACGAAGATGTTGCCCGGATGCGGGTCGCCGTGGAAGTAGCCCATCACGAAGAACATGTGGACGTAGGCGTCGATCAGGTGTTGCGCGAGCTCCGCGCTGCGCCGCGTGTTGTCGACCTCGTCCACGCGCTTGCCGAAGAGTCGGGTCGCGACCATCACCGTCTCGCTGCAGAGGTCGTCCACGACGTCCGGCACCTCGATCGTGGGCCAGTCCTCGAACTCGTCGTAGAAGCGGCGCACCGCGCGCGACTCCTCGCGCAGATCCAGCTCCTTGCAAAGGTTCGCGTGCACCTCGCGCACGATCGCCTCGGCCTTGTAGTACGAGAGCACCGGCGAGAAGTGGGTGAGGAAGCGGACGATCCCCGCGAGGATCTTCATGTCGCGGTTCACCTGCACCTTCACCCCGGGGCGCAGCACCTTCACGACCACCTCGCGGCCGGCGAAGGTGCGCGCGCCGTGCACCTGCGCGACCGAGGCCGCGGCGAACGGCTCCTCGTCGAAGCGGATGAAGAGCTGCGAGGTCGGACGGCCGAACGCCTTCTCGATCGCCGCGATGGATTCGGCCGCGGGGAAGGGCTTCACTTTGTCCTGCAGCTTCTGCAGCTCCGCCAGGTATTCCGCGGGAAAAAGGTCCGCGCGCAGGCTCAGGTGCTGCCCCAGCTTCACGAAGCTCGTGCCGAGGTTCTCGAGGAAGTCCGCGAAGCGGCGCGCGGGCGTGGGATGGCGTACCAGGCTCAGGCGATAGAAGAGGATCCAGAGGAGGTAGCCCGCCGTGCGGAAGACGATCTCGAAGAAGCGCCCGATCGTCCCGCCCCTGGGCGGGGACTGCCGCGCCGTCGCGCGCGGCGTCGTCCTGCGATCCGCTACGAACCCCATCTTCATCGCCGTGGCCCCTTCGTCCTGATGCTCAGAGGCCGCGCGGGGCGATTCCGTTCCCGGTCTCCGCGGGGGCGTCGGCGCCGTCCTACCCCGGCGCGGGACGCGTGGGCGCGGCGGGCGGCGGGCGGGGGCCCGGCTGGAAGCGCGCGTCGCCCAGCTGCCAGAGGACGAACGCGTAGATGTCCGCGAGCGCCTCGTCGCGCCGCGCCCCGGCGGCCGCGAGCGGGTCGCCGGCCGCGAAGTCGACGCGCAGGAGCACCGGGTTCCCGCTCGTGGTCGCCTGCTGCAGCCGGTCCGCCATGCGCGCCGCCTGCGCGGGATCCGCGCCCGGATCGTTCATGCCGAGCGCGATGAGGACGCCCGGGTACGGCATCCCCTCGCGCACCTGCGCCGCGGGCGAGACCGCGCGGATCCGCTCGCGGTCCTGCGCCGTGTCCGCCGCGCCGAACTCGGCGAGCTCGGGGCCGGGCGGAAGCGCCAGCGGATCGAGGAGCGGATCGCGCGCGACCAGCGCCGCGAAGAGGTCCGGCCGGCGCACCAGCGCGCCGCCCACGGGGATGCCGCCCGCGCCCGCCCCCATGATCGCGAGCCGGTTGCGGTTCGTGAAGCCGTACTGCTCGAGGAACTCGCACGCCGCGATGAAATCGTCCACCGTGTTCCGCTTCGAGGCGCCGCGGCCCGCGTCGTGCCACGTGTCGCCGTATTCGCCTCCGCCGCGCACGTGGGCGACCGCGAAGACGCCGCCCAGCTCGAGCCAGGCGAGGCGCGCCGGGTCGAAGCGCGGGGACTGCGGATCCCCGTAGGCGCCGTAGCCCACGAGGAGCGTGGGATTGTCGCCGGTGAGCCGCGTGCTCTTGCGATAGAGGAGCGTGATCGGGATGCGCGTCCCGTCCGCCGCGGGCGCGTAGAGGCGCACCTCGTCGATCGCGGAGAAGTCGGCGGCCGGCCGGGGCTGCAGGTGCGTGTCGCGCACGTCGCCCGTGCGCGCGTCGACCTCGACCACCGCGGGCGGCTGCACCCATCCCTCGAGCCGGAGGTAGGCCCCCGGTCGGCGCGGATCGGCGAGGAGCTCCGCGATCGCGGTGTCGAACGGCATCCGGACGAACTCGCGCGTGCCCGGGCCGCCCATGAAGCCCAGCCGCACGCGCTCGAGTCGATCGACGCCCGCGACCATCGTGCGCAGGTAGATCGCGTCCTTCGCGAGGCCCATCGACTCGATGGTCGCGTCGCCCTCCGGCACCATCACGCGCGCGCCGGCAAGGCCCTCGGCGCCGGCCGCGAGCCGGAGGATGCGGTGCCGCGGAGCGTCGCGGCGCGAGAGGAGGTAGACGTCGTTCTTCCACGCCTCGATCGCCATCACCTTCTCCGCGGTCCCCACGATCTTCCGCCAATGCGGCCGGCCCTCGGCGAGGTCGCGCTGCAGCGTCGCGTGCACCGCGATGTCGCGCTCGTGCGGCGCGGCGACCACCGCGAAGGCGTAGCGCGATTCCGCGGGCAGCAGGAGCCAGGGGACGCTTCGCTCCGGAACGTCGCGCGCGCCGCCCACGCCCGGCGCGAACACCACCTCGTCGCGCGCCGTCTCGCGCCCGAGCACGTGACGATAGATGCGCGCGTGGGCATCGCCCCGCGGGCCCGCCCCGCCCTCCGGCAGGCGCGCGTAGTAGAACGAGCGGCCGTCCGGGCTCCACGCGAGGTGGCGATTCAATCGCGCGCGGTCGATCTCGAGCGGCAGGTCGCGGCCGTCCTCGACGTCGATCACGTGGAGGATCGAATCGGCCGTGCCGCCGCGCGAGAGGCCGAAGGCCACGTGCCGCCCGTCCGGCGCGGCCGAGAACCAGTCGATCGCCGCGTCGTCCGAGCCGTCCGCGCGGCGGCGGGGATCGACCAGCACGCGCTCGCGTCCGGCGAAGCCGTCGCGCACGCAGAGCGCCGGCGCCTCGCGCCCCGGCGCCGATTCGAGGTAGAAGACGCGGCCCGCCTCGACCGCGATCTCGCGCACGGAGGTCGCGGCGCCGGAAAGCGCTCGGATCCGCGCGAGGAGCGCGGCGCGGCCGGGAATGCGATCGAGGGCCGCGCGCGCCTGGGCGGCCTCGTCCTGGAGCCATGCCGCCGTCACCGGGGCCTGCGGAGCATCCGCGCCCCATGCGGCGAGCGCTCCGAGCGCGAGCCCCGCGAGCACCGCGCGAGCGCCGCTCATGAGACCCCCGGGTCGAACTGCAGCGCGGCGAGCCGCGCGTAGAGGCCGTCTTCCGCGGCGAGCGACGCGTGGGTGCCGCTCGCGACCGAGCGGCCCCGGTCCATCACCACGATGCGGTCGCTCGATTTCACGGTGGCGAGGCGGTGGGCGATGATGATCGTGGTGCGCCCGCGCATGAGCCGCTCGAGCGCGTCCTGCACCGCCTTCTCGCTCTCGGCGTCGAGCGAGCTCGTGGCTTCGTCGAGGAGGAGGACCGCGCGGTCCGCGAGGATCGCGCGCGCGATCGCGATCCGCTGGCGCTGCCCGCCGGAGAGCTTCACGCCGCGCTCGCCCAGGTGGGTCGCCACACCTTCGGGCAGCGCCTCCACGAACTCGAGGGCGTTCGCCTGGGAGAGCGCCTGGCGCACTTCGTGTTCGCCGGCGCCGGGCCGGCCATAGCGCACGTTGTCGAGCACGGAAGCGGCGAAGATGACGGGATCCTGCGCTACGACCGCCACCCTCTGCCGCAGTTCCCGCGGGTCCGCCAGGCGCGCGTCGACGCCGTCGATCGCGACCCGGCCGCGCGTCGGATCGTAGAAGCGCAGGATCAGCTGGAAGACCGTGGTCTTGCCCGCGCCGGAAGGACCGACGAGCGCCACCACCTCGCCGGGCGCCACCGCGAGCGAGAAGCGGTCGAGCGCGGGCGTCTCCGGGCGCGAGGGATAGTGGAACGTGACCTCGTCCAGCAGCACGCGCCCCTGCGGCGTGGGAAGCGCCACGGGCGAGGCCGGCGCCAGGATCCGCGACTCGGTGGCGAGGATCTCGAGGAGGCGCTCGGAGGCGCCCGCCGCGCGCTGGAGCTCGCCGTACACCTCGGCCAGGACGAACGTCGCGTTCGCGACGATCACGGCGTAGAAGAGGAACGCGGTGAGGCCCCCCGCGGTGAGGCGGCCCTCGAAGACGTCGTGCGCGCCCGCCCAGAGGAGCACGCCCACCGCGCCGAACGCGAGCACGATCACCGCCGCGATCAGGAGCGCGAGGAAGCGCGAGCGCTCGATCGAGGCCGCGAAGACGTGCTCCACGCGCTCGCCGAAGGTGGCGCTTTCGACCCGCTCGTGCGCGAAGGCCTGCACGGTGCGGATCTCGTGGAGCGTCTCGTCGACGTGGCTCGTGACGTCCGCCACGCGGTCCTGCACCGCGCGCGAGAGCCGCCGGACGCGAAGGCCCAGGATCGCGATCGGGAGGAGCACGAGCGGCATGCACGCGAGCGCGATGACCGAGAGCTTCACGCTCGTGAAGAAGAGCATCGCCGCGCACCCCACGAGCGTCAACGCCATCCGGAGCGCGTAGAGGAGCGTCCCGCCCATCACCGCCTCGATGAGCGTCACGTCGTTGGTGACGCGCGAGGCGACCTCGCCCGTGCGCGTCTCCTCGTAGAAGCCGGGCGAGAGCGTGAGGAGGTGGTCGTAGACGCGCCGGCGCAGATCCGCGGTGAAGCGCGCGCCGATCCAGTAGACGTTGTAGACGCGGACCCAGGTGACGACGCCCAGCACGCCGATCAACGCGGCGAGGGTCGCGAGGGTGGAGTCGAGGAGCCGCTCCTCGCCGCGCGCGAAGCCCTGGTCGATCACCATCTTCAGCCCCTGGCCGATCACGAGGACCATGGCGGCGGAGATGGCGATCGCCGCGCCGGCGATCGCGATGCGGCCGCGGTAGGGGCGCAGCAGCCGGAAAAGCGGGAGGAGCCGGCGCAGTCGGAGTGCTCCAGGCTCCTTTAGCCGCCGCGCTTGATGATGGGGCGCGCGACGGTGCCGGAGACCACGAACGAGCCGCGGTCCTGCGCTACCTGCGACCGGATCTCGAGGGCGAGCCGGCCGGCGAGGCTGCCGGTCTGCGCGAGCTCGAACGAGCCGTTCCCGCGCAGCACCCCGCCCTGCAGGACGATCTGCTTGTAGGCGATCCGGTGATCCGCGGCGGCGTACTCGCCCGTGAGCTCGGCGAACTTCGTGACGCCCGCGCGTTGCCCGGCCGCGTCCGATTGCATGACGGCGACCAGGTCCACGTTGCTCACCGATCCCTCCGCCAGCTTGAAGCGGCCCTGCACGCGCGGGGCCGCGAAGAGCGTGTCGAGGGTCTGCGACTCGGCGCCCACGTTGAAGTTGCCGTCGAGCCGGCCGGTGACGGCGATGTCCGGCGTGAACGCGTGCATGAGCTCCTTCGCGTCCAGGCGCGCCACGGAGAGGTCGGACTCGAGCTTGAACCCCGACGCCCAGTCGACCTGGAGCGTGCCGTTCACCGTGCCGTCGAGCGCGTGCGCGGAGAATTCCGGCACCACCATGTGGGTCGCGTCGAAGGTGCCCTTGAGGGTCGCCTCCGAGATCTGAACCGGGGCCCCCACCGGCGGGCTCCAGTTGCTGGCGCTGAAGTCGAAATCGAATCCCTTGTCCGCGGGCCGCGCGTTGAGGACCCACGAGCCCACGGGGCCGCGGAGCGTCGCCTGGCGAAGCGCCCCGTCGCGCGCGAAGACGAGCGTCGCGTCGAAGGGCTCGAGCGTGGGCTTCACGTCGAGCTTCACGCCGTGCAGGCGGATCTGCGCGATCTCGCCCGCCTGGCTCTTGCCGTCCGGGCGTCCCCACGCGGGGATGCGCTTCACGGCGTCCGCGGAGAGCGTCACGCCGTCCAGCTCGAGGAGGCTGATCGAGGGGCGCTCGCCGAAGAGCGTCCCGATGTCGAGGTAGATCTGGCCCACGGGCGCCTTCGCGTCGAGGAGCTTGCCCACCGACACGTCCTCGACGTTCAAGTGCGGCGCCGGAAAGAGGCGGAAGGTGACGGCGCCGATCGACACGTCGTCGTGGAGCCACGCGCCCATCGAGCGCGAGATCTTGGCCGCGTACGGGCGCATCGGGATCACGTGGAGCGCCCCGATCGCGAGGATCAGCAAGGCGGCGATCCCGAAGAACGCCGTCTTCACGAGGCTCCCGCGGCGGCGGTACGTCCGCCGCTTGCGCGTCGGCGTCTCCGGCGCATCCTCGTCCGACTCGACCTTCGTGCGGAGGATGTCGGCGATCTCCTTCGCCTTCCGCGACTGCTCCGCGCGCAGCCGCTCGTCCTCGTCCAGCTCCGCCTTGGCCTTCGCCTGCATGTACGCCTTGGCCTGGGCCTTGCCCTCGATCTCCGCGCGCTTCTCGAGGTCCGACTCGAGCTCCGCCTGGACCTTCACCCGCGTGTCCTCGGCGATCGTCTCGCGCGCCCGCGCCTCGATCCGCGCCCGCGCCTCGGCCTCCTGCTTGGCCTTGCGCTCGACCTCGATGCTCGCCTGGAGCTCGGCCTCGCGGCGCTCGCCCTCCTCCGCCTCGATCTTCGCGCGCGCCTCCGCCTCGTACTTCGCGCGGCGCTCCGCCTCCAGGCGCTGCTCGCTCTCGTGGTGCTCGCGGGTGCGCGCTTCCGCTTCCTCGCGCGCCCGCGCTTCGGACTGGCGCAGACGCGCCGTCTCCTGCTCCGCCTTGATGCGCGCCTCGGACTCGGCCGCCGCCCGCGCCTCGGCCTGGGCGCGAAGCTTCGCCTCGCTCTCGGCGCGGGCGCGCGACTCGGTCTCCGCCTTGGAGCGGGCCTCCCTCTCGGCCTGGGCGAGCGCCTGGCGCTCCTCGCGCAGCCGCTCCTCCAGCTCCGCGCGCGCGGCCATGCGCGCTTCCTCCATGATCTGCGCGCGCATCTCGTTCCGCGTCTTCTCCTCGAGCTCGTTCTTGAGGAGGGATTCCATCTCGCCGCGGATGCGCGACTCGATCTCCTCCTTCAGCCGCTCCTTCAGCTGGTGCTCCGCGCTGGTCGCGTGCTCGGCCTGCTTCTTCGCGGCGGCCTCCGCTTCCGCGCGCGCCTTCGCGAGCGCCTGGGCCTCCGCTTCCGCGCGGGCGCGCGCCTCCGCCAGCGCGCGCGCCTCCTTCTCGGCCTTCACGCGCAGCTCCGCGAGGCGATGGCTCTCGGCCGCCTCCTTCGCCTTCTGCTCGGCGGTGAGGCGCGCCTGGGCCTCCTGGTCGGCGAGCGTGCGCTTGCGCGCTTCCTCCTCGCGCATCTTCGCCTCGAGCTCCGCCTTCGCGCGCTCGGAGGCTTCCTTCGCGCGGCGGGCCTGCTCCATCGCCGCCTGCTCGGCCTGCGCCTTCGCGCGCGCCTCGGCCTCGAGCTTCGCGCGCGACTCCGTCTCCGCCTTCGCGCGCACGCGCGCCTGCTCGTGCGCCTGCTCGCGGGCGCGCTTCTCCGCGTCCGACTTCTCCTGCTGGCGGACGAGCTCGCTGATGTCGTTCGCGGCGCCGGCGACCACGCGCTGGGTGCTCGCGGGCATCTTGCCGGGCGCGGTGAAATCGAAGTCGTCTTCCTCGGCGAACGGGTCCTTCTCTTCCTGGCGCACCTGGAAGACGCGCGCGAATCCGTCCTTCGTGAGGGTGTTGAGCGCCTTCTCGAGCGCGGCCTTGTCGAGCTCGGCCTTCTCCGTGAGCTGCGCGAAGCTCGATTTGCCGTCGATGAGCTTCAGGACCTTCATGAGGTCCTTCGAAAGCGAGGCGGACCGCTGGTTGACCTGCGTGATGCCTTTCGCGGTCTTGGTGAATACGGTGGTGCGATCCATCGATTACCGCCTTTTTTCAGCTCTCCCTTGGGGCCAATAATGGCATGAATTCATCGAGTTGAAAAACCGCGTCGGGGCGCTCCGGCACCCGCCCCGAGAACCGCTCCCGGGCCGCGCGGTCCGATCTTGCGCGGACCTGTCCTCCGCCACGGTCCGTCGTGCGTTTCCATTGGGGTTGACCGAGCCGATTCCTCGGTCCCCGTCCTCCCCCGAAAAGGTCGCCATGCGCCTCTTGCTCTCCGCCCTCCTTGCCGTCGTCGCCGCGTGCGCCGGCAGCGTGCTCGCCCAGGACGTGCCCGGCCGCGTAGGCCGGATCTCCGCCATCGAAGGCTCCGCCGCGCTCTACCAGGACCCGGACCGCGGATGGGAGGACGCGTACGTGAACGCGCCCGTCACCTCGCGCAATTCGGTATGGACGGATCCGGATGCCCGGGTCGAGATGGTCGTGGGCCCCATCGCCCTTCGCCTCGACGACGAGAGTCAGCTCGACGTGTCGTTGCTCGACGACGCGACCCTCGATGCGACGCTCGAGCGCGGAAGCCTCGCCGCCCGCATCCGGCACTTCCGGCCGGGCAACACCGTGCGCATCTCGACGCCCCAGGCGAGCTTCCTGCTCCAGTCGGAGGGACGCTATCGCCTGGACGCGGACCCGGATCGGGGCGAGTCGCGGCTTTCGGTGTTCGCCGGAACAGCGGGGCTGCAGACCGCCGCCGGACGCATCCGCGTCTCCGCCGGGCAGTCCGTCATCGTGTGGGACGGCGATGGGGCGCAATACGCCTTCCAGGACGTCGCCTCCACGGAGCTCGACCGCTGGGCGCACGAGCGCGATGCGCGATGGGTCGAGCGCCGGGCGCCGGAATTCGTGTCCTACGAGATGACGGGCTACGAGGACCTCGATTCGTACGGCGACTGGGCCCAGGATCCGGTGTACGGCGCGGTGTGGTTCCCGACCCGCGTGCAGGAGGACTGGGCGCCGTATCGCTACGGCCGTTGGGCCTTCGTCCGGCCGTGGGGATGGACGTGGGTCGACGCGGAGCCGTGGGGCTATGCGCCCTTCCACTACGGGCGTTGGGTGCACGTGCGCGACCGCTGGGCCTGGTGCCCCGGCCGCCGGGTGGATCGCCCGGCATGGGCGCCCGCGCTCGTGGGCTTCATCGGCGGCGGCGATTGGAGCGCCGGCGTCGCTTCCAGCGGCGGCCCGGTCGTCGGCTGGTTCCCGCTCGCCCCTTCGGAGCCATACCGCCCCTGGTACAAGGCGAGTGCAGCCTATCTGACGCGCGTGAACGCCGTGGTGCGCAACGTGCCGCAGGCGGTCTCGCGTCCGCACATCGAATGGAACCGCGATCGCGGGGCCACGGTGGTGCATCGCGAAGCGCTGGCCGCCGGACGGCCGGTCCAGCAGGCGCGCGTGAGCGTGACCCCGGACGTGGTGCGGCGGGCGCCGGTCGCGGCCGCGCCGATGAACATCCTTCCATCGCCGGAGGAGGCGCACCGCGCCCAGCGCAGCGCCCTGGAGCGCACCGCGCCCGCGGCGGGCGGGCCGCTTGCGCGGCGCAACCCCGCGGCACGCCCCGCCGCGCCCGGCGCTCCCACGGCGAACCCGCTCGCGCGGCCATCCTTCGCGAAGCCGGCCGCCGCCGCGCCCCGCGCTGCCCCCCACGATGCTGCGCCTCCACCCGCCGCGCCGAGGCCGCGGTCCAATCCGCTCGCTGCGCAGCCCGCTTCGCCGTCTTCCGCGGCGCCGCCGCGTCCGGACGGCGCTCGTGAAGCGCAGGAACGCGGCGCGCAGGAACGGCAGCGCGAGCGAGGCGCAGCGGAGCAGCAGCGAGCGCGGGACGCCCAGCAGCAACAGGAAAGGGCCGCACGCGAAGCGCAGCAGCAACGCGAGCGCGCCGCCGGCGAGGGGGAACAGCAACGCGCGCGGGAGGCCCAGCAGCAGCAGCAGCAGCAGGAAAGGGCCGCACGCGAAGCGCAGCAGCAACGCGAGCGCGCCGCCGGCGAGGCGGAACAGCAACGCGCGCGGGAGACCCAGCAGCAGGAGCGGCAAAGGGCCGCGCGCGAAGCGGCGCAGCAGCAAGAAAAGGCTTCGCAGGAGCAGCAAAGGGCGGCGCGGGAAAGCGCGCAACAGCAGCAGAAGGCAGCCGAGGCTCAGCAGCGGGCCGCACAGGAGCAGCAAAGGCGCACCGCCGAAGCCGCCGCGAAGCTGGACCCGCAGAAGGCCGAGCCCCGAAAGGGTCCGCCGCCCGTCCGCGGGCCGCCGGAGGAGCGCGAGAAGCGCGACGACGAAGGGAAGCGCGGGCGCGGCGAAGGAGGCTAGGCCTCGAGCCGCCCCCCGCTCAGAAGCACCAGCGAAAGCTCAGGAAATAGACCATCATTTCCGGCGTGAGGTAGCCGCGATAGGCGATCCATGTCGCCGCGACGAAGGCGAGGAGCGCCGTGCCCGCGAGCACACGGCGCCGCATCAGGGCCTCCACGGGGTTTGGACGGCGGTCATGGGTGACAAATCGTAACGATCCGAAAGCCGTCGCGCATTGTAGGCCGCGGGCGAGCCAGCGCAAAATCCTCCTGACGCCACGCTCGACCCGGGAGAACCCATGAAGAACCGATTGCTCCTCGCCCTCGCCCCCCTCCTCGCGCTCGCCGCGCCGGCCGCCTTCGCGGACTGCTCGTGGGAGTGGCTCTGCAACGGCGACGGCAGCTGCAAGCAGATGCCCGTGTGCGACTCGGTCTACGAGGTCCCGCCGCCGAAGCCGGACATGGCGCCGCCCGCCGTGCCGCCGCTGTCCATGCGCCCGCAGCGCATCGCGGGCCACATGTCGGGGCTCTCGTGCGAGCACATCATGCGGCAGGGAAAATCCGGACGCTGGTACTGGAACGAGGCCTGCTTCTGCAGCGATCCCGCGAAGGCGAAGGATCCGAGCGCGCCGTTCGCGAACATCGTGCGCTGCGAGCCGCCCTGGAAGGAGAAGTAAACGTATGCAGCACGGACGGTGTTGGAGCGAGCATCATTTCATTCGCCGGGGCGTGAACTCCTCCTCGATCTGCTCGCGGTAGTAGCTCCCCGGCGTGGGCGAGCTCATGAGCCGGCGGTAGATCTCCGGCGAGACGTTGGAGTACTCGAAGGTCCCCGCCGTCGTCTCGACGACGAGCCTGCGGTCCCGCTCGTCGTAGCCCGCGGCCTTGAGGCCCGATGCGTTGAGCCGCTTCATCTCCATCGCGTGTCTCCCGGGCTCGTCAGTGGCCGCCCGCACGATCGCCCCAGAGCTCCTTCAGCCGCGCGTCGCGGCCGCAGCCCTTGCGGTAGAACTGGTAGCGCACCGGGTTCTTCAGGTAGAAATCCTGGTGGTATTCCTCCGCGGGATAGAAGGGGCCGGCCATCACGATCTGCGTCACGATCGGCGCCTTGAAGGGCTTCGTCGCCTCGATGCGGCGCTTCGACTCTTCCGCGGCCTTCCGCTCGGCCTCGTCGTGATAGAAGATCGCCGTGCGGTATTGGCTCCCCGTATCGCAGAACTGGCGGTCCTTCACCGTGGGATCGATGTTCACCCAGTAGACGTCGAGGAGCTTCTCGTACGTGACCTTCCTGGGGTCGTAGTACACCTCGACCGACTCCGCATGGCCCGTGGTGCCCGACGAGACCTCCTCGTAGGTGGGGTCGGGCTTGGTTCCCCCGGTGTAGCCCGAGATGGTCGCCAGCACGCCGGGCACCTTGTCGAAATCCGACTCCATGCACCAGAAGCAGCCGCCCGCGAAGGTGGCCACCTTGGCGCCGGGGGGAATCTTCGGCGGGGCGGCGGACGAGGCGAGGACGGCGAGGGAGGCGATCAGCGCGGCGAGGAATCTCATGGCGGCTCCGGCAAAGGGAACATTGATTATCCAATATTCGCGCGACTGGGCCTGAAGAAGGCCCGAGCGCGCTTTACGTCCACAGCCACGCCGCCCCGCGCACGCCGCTCGCATCGCCGTGGGTCGGCGGCGCGAGGCGCGTGCGGACCTCGTCGGAGAATACGTGCTCGCCCCAGCGCCGCGGAACGTCGTCGTAGAGGCGCGCGATGGAGGAAAGCCCGCCTCCCAGCACGATCACGTCCGGGTCGACCATGTTGATCACGGTCGCGAGCGCGCGGGCGAGGCGTGCCGCGTGGCGTTCGAGCGTCGCCGCGCATGCGGCATCGCCCTCGCCGGCGCGCCGGGCGATTTCGGCGGCGTCCGCCCGCTCGCCGCCCACGCGCGCGTGGTCGGAGGAAAGACCCGGGCCCGACAGGTACGTCTCGATGCACCCGCGCCGGCCGCAATAGCAGAGCGGCAGCGGATGGTCGTCCGCGCGCGGCGACGGGAGCGGATTGTGGCCCCACTCGCCGGCGATGGCGTTCACGCCTTCGAGGATCCGGCCGCGCACCACGAGGCCGCCCCCTACTCCCGTGCCGAGGATCACGCCGAAGACCACGTCCGCTCCCCGGCCGGCGCCGTCCACAGCCTCCGAGAGGGCGAAGCAATTGGCGTCGTTCGCGAGCCGCACCTCGCGCGCGAGGCGCCGCTCGAGGTCCTCCTTCAAGGGCCGGCCGTTGAGCCACGTCGAGTTGGCGTTCTTCACGCGCCCCGTCGCGAGCGAGATCGCGCCCGGCATGGCAATCCCCACCGGGCCGCTTTCCCCGAGCTTGCGTTCGGCCTCCTCCACGAGCCCCGCGATCGCGTCGAGCGTGCCGGCGTAGTCGCCCCTGGGGGTCGCGATGCGCGCGCGATGGCGCTCGGCACCCGCCTCGTCCAGCGCCGCGATCTCGATCTTCGTGCCGCCCAGGTCGACGCCGAGCTTGAGGGTACCGATGTTGCGATCCTTCCCGCGTGGACGTCCCAAAATACCACCGCGCGGCAAAGGCGAAAACAAAGGGCCCGTCTTTCGACGGGCCCTCTTCACTTCTTCGCGTGGCAGGACGATCGCTGCTCGCCCCCGGTGTCACCCCTGCGCCATCAGCCGATGGTGCTGCCGCGCGAAGGCGCGAACCGAGAAGCGATCAATAC
>DATAMY010000189.1:0-18699 GCA_036266535.1 Usitatibacter sp.
CGCGTCGAAGTGTTCGCGGCGGAAAACGTTACCTACGACGACAACGTCTTCCGGCTCTCCCCTTCGCTCGATCCCCGCACGACCATCGGTCACGACCAGCGCTCGGACTGGGTGAGCACGACCTCGGTCGGCGTGAACGCGGACGTGCCATGGAGCCTGCAGCGCTTCCAGGCGAACTACACGTGGTTCACCAGCCGCTACCACCGCTTCCGCGAGCTCGACTTCGACGGCCATGCGGGCCGCGCCGCGTGGCTCTGGTCCGTGACGCCGCACCTCACGGGCGACGTGGGCTACACCGATGCGCAGGCGCTCGCGAACTTCGCGAACATTCTCGGCGCGCGCGACCGCGACATCCTGCGCACCAAGCAGGGCTTCGCGGACGCGGTGTGGTTCCCGGTCGCGAGCTGGCGCATCCACGGCGGGGCGGCGGAAGTGGAGCAGCGCCACGACAACACGGCCCAGCGCCTGAACGACATCGACAGCACGACCGGCGTCGCGGGCGTGAGCTACGTGACGCCGGCGGACGACCGGCTGGGCGTCGAGGGCCGCGTCGAGCACGGCCGCACGCCGCACGACGACCTGCGCGGGGGTCCCTTCGACAACGGCTACCGGCAACGCAGCCTCGGCGTGGTGAGCCACTGGATCGTGACGGGCCATTCGACGCTCGACGGCCGGGTGGACGAAGTGAAGCGAGAGTACGACCAGGCTCCCTCGCGCGACTTCACGGGCCCCACGTTCCGCGTCGCGTACACCTGGGCGCCCACGGGCAAGCTCACCGTCGTGAGCACCGTCTTCCGGGACGTGGGGCCGATCGCGGACGTCCAGAGCGCGAGCTTCGTCCTCGTCCGCGGCGTGTCGGTGAAGCCCGCCTGGGCGGTCACGGACAAGATCACCGTGGGCGCGAACGCGGAGTACAACATCTGGGATTATCGCGGCGACGTGGTGAACGGCACCTTCACGCACCGGGTGCGCACTTTCGGCGGGACGGTGAACTACCGGGCGACCACGAAGATCCTCCTGAGCGGCTCCTACAGCCACGAGATGCGTACTTCCACCATCCCGTTCGCCGACTACAAGGACGACATCTTTACCGTCACGGCGCGAATCGGGTTCTGATCGCCCCCGATTTCGCGGGGTGTTCGCCGCGGTTCCGGCCGCTATAGTTCTTTTGGACGATGGGCCCGGGACCCCCCCGGGCCAAGCGTGTCACGCGCGAGCCATAAGGTTGTCTCATCACAGGAGACGCCCTTATGAGACCCCTTTACTGGTGCGTCGCGCTCGCCGCGACGGCGTTGACGGCGACTTTCGCCACGGCCCAGCAGCAGCGCGTTCCCGCAGGCAATCCCCTCTCACGGTCGGAAACCGCGCCTTCGTTCTTCCGCGCCTTTCCCACCGGGCCGCTCGACTCGCGTAGCCCGAACACGAACCCGATGGCCCGGCCCGGGGCGCATTTCGGGTCCGTGACGCCGGTTCCCGAGCCTTCGGAGTGGCTGATGATGCTGGCGGGGCTGGGCCTCGTCGGCGCCATCGTCCGGCGCGGCGCCCGCCGCTCGTAAGCCGATGAACCGATCCGCCATGCTGCGCGCGGCCGCGGTGGCCGCCGCCGTCGCCGCCGGGGCCTGCGCCCGGGAGGAGTCCCCGCGTTCGGGCGGCGTCGCCGCCCGCGTGAACGGCGGCGAGATCCCGGCCCGGCGCCTGGAGCGCGAGATCCTGCGCGAGCGCCGCGACGCGCGCGCGGACCTGCACGATGCCGCGGCGCGCGCGCTCGACTCGGCGGTCGACCAGAAGCTCCTCGTCCAGAAGGCGATCGAGGCCGGGCTCGACCGCGATCCCGCCGTGATGCGCGCGCTGGATGAAGGGCGCCGGCAGATCCTCGCGAACGCATGGCTCGACCGGGCGCTCGCCGAGCGCACGCGCCCGTCCGAGTCCGAGATGCGCGCGTTCTACGCCGCGAACCCCGCGCTCTTCGGGCAGCGCCGCATCTATCAAGTGCGCGAGATCCGCCTCGCCGGGCCCAACGCCGCGTTGCAGGCGGTCGCCGCCGCGGCGCACGCGGGCTCGTTGGCCGACGTCGAGGCCGCGATCGCGCATTCCGGGCTCCAGGCCCGCACCCACGAGTCCACCCAGCCGGCCGAGGCGCTGCCGCTGGCACTCCTCGCGAAGCTCGCGTCCATGAAGGACGGCGGGATCACGACGGCGGATTCCGCCGGCGGCCTCGCCGTGGTGGAGCTCGTCCGTGCCGTTCCGGCGCCGCTCGACGAGCGCGAGGCGGCGCCCACGATCGAGCGCTTCCTCGCCACGCGCAAGCGCGACGAGCTCGCCCACGAGCAGGTCGCGCGGCTGCGCGATGCGGCGCGGATCGAATACGTGGGCGAGGCGCCGCCGGCGCCGCGTCCGCATGTCCCCCGCGGGGCGGCACCCGCCGGCTCCGTGAACGCATCCATCCAGGCGACGTTCGACGCACGGGCCCCGCGCGGGCTCGCCGTCACCGCCGTTTCCGAAAAGGACGAGCAATCATGACGATTCCCCGCCATTCCCCTTCGGAGCTCGCCGCCGCGCGCATCGCCGCCGGGGGGCTCCTCGTGCTGCTCCTCGCCTTCGCGGGCGCCGCCGCCGCGAACGACCGCGTCGCCGTGGTGACGCCCGCTGCGCCTTCCGAGTCGCGCGCGATCGCCGCGCACAACGCGGCCCAGTCGAACGTGCTCGAATCGCTCGGGCCCGGCGACATGGTCCGCATCACGGTCTTCCGCAACCCCGACCTCACGACCGAGGCCCGCGTCTCCGAGAACGGCACGATCGCCTTCCCGCTCATCGGCGAGGTGCACGTGACGGGCCTCACGCCCGCGCAGCTGGGCTCGCGGATCTCGGCCAAGCTTCGCGACGGGCGCTTCGTCGTGAATCCCGAGGTCACGGTCGCGCTCGCGCAGGTGAACAGCCGCCAGGTCGCGGTGCTGGGCGCGGTGAACAAGCCGGGCCGCTATCCGATCGACTCGCTCAACTCGAAGCTCACGGACTTCCTCGCGGCCGCGGGCGGGATCGCCGCGCCCGGCTCGGACCACGTGACGCTCGTCTCGACCGAGAACGGCCGCACGCTCAAGCGCGACATCGACTTGAACGTGATCTTCCGCGACGGCGACCTCTCGCAGAACGTGGAGCTCAAGCCCGGCGACACGATCTACGTCGAGAAGGCGCCCATGGTCTACATCTACGGCGAGGTGCAGAAGGCCGGTGCCTATCGCCTCGAGCCGCACATGACGGTCATGCAGGCGCTCGCCCTGGGCGGCGGATTGAGCCCCCGCGGCACGCAGCGCGGCATCAAGATCGCGCGCCGCACGGACCACGGCGTCCGCCAGATCGACGCGCGGCTGAGCGACGTGGTGCAGAACGACGACGTGATCTACGTCGCCGAAAGCCTCTTCTAGACCCGAACCGCCAGGAAACCGAACCTATATGAACGTCCAGCAATTCCTCCTCGCCCTGCGCGGCCGCTTCTGGATCTTCCTCACGCTCCTCTGCGGGACCGTCGCGGCCGCCGTGGTCGTGACGCTGCTCCTCCCGCGGACCTACGAGGCGACCGTGTCGCTCCTCGTGGACAACCGCGACGCGCAGTCCCTCACGGCCGCCGCGCAGCCGGTGCGCGAGCAGATGGGCTACATGCAGACCCAGCTGGACGTGATCCACAGCGAGCGCGTCGCCCGCAAGGTGGTCGAGGACCTCAAGCTCGCGCAGGACCCGGGCGCGAAGAGCGCGTTCGCGGCCTCCGGCGCGCCGGGCTCGATCGAGGACTGGATCGCGGGCGGGCTCCTTCCGCACCTCAAGGTGGAGACCTCGCAGTCGAGCGTGATCCAGATCACGTACGGCGCGGGCGATCCGAAGAGCGCGGCCGTCCTCGCGAACGCGTTCGCCAAGGCGTACATGGAAGTCACGCTGAACCTCCGCGTGGAGCCCACCAAGCAGGCCGCGTCGTGGTTCGAGGAGCAGCTGAAGGGCCTGCGCAAGGACTTCGAGGAAGCGCAGGGACGCCTCGCCGCCTTCCAGAAGCAGCACGGCATCATCGCGAGCGACGACCGGGTCGACGTCGAGAACACACGCCTCGCCGAGCTCTCCACGCAGGCGCTCCAGGCGCAGAACGCCACCTTCGACGCCGAATCGAAGTTCCGCCAGACGCGCGAGAAGACGCCGGTGGACAGCCTCCCCGAGGTGCTCTCGAACCCGCTCATCCAGACGCTCAAGGCCCAGGTCCTCACCGGCGAGGCGAAGCTGCAGGAGCTCTCGACGCGCCTGGGGCCCAACCACCCCGAGTACCGCCAGCAGAAGTCCGAGGTCGATGCGCTGCGCGCGCGGCTCAATGCCGAGACGCACAAGGTCGTGGCCTCCGTCGAGAGCGCCGCGCGCCAGAACCGCTCGCACACCGCCGACCTCCAGGCCGCGCTCGCCGCCCAGCGCGAGAAGGTCGTGGAGCTGCGCGACGCGCGCGACCAGTCGCTCGTCCTCATGCGCGACGTGGACACCGCGCAGAAGGCCTACGAGGCGGCGCTCCAGCGCTACCTCGTGAACAAGGTCGAGAGTGGTGCCAGCCAGACCAACGTCACGGTGTTGAACGCCGCGGCCGAGCCCACGCGCGCCGCGCGGCCGAAGGTGCCGCTCAACATCGCGCTCGGGGTGCTGGTCGGCCTCATGCTCGGGCTGGGCGCCGTCTTCCTCCTGGAGCTCGTCGACCGGCGCGTGCGCTCCACCGCCGACCTCGAGGGCACGCTCGACGCGCCGCTGCTGGGATCGCTGCAGACCTGGCAGCCGTCGAGCCTCCTCGGCGGCCCGGATTCGCCGAGGGCGCTTCCCGGCCCCGCGTGAACCCGATCCCCCGCCAATCCAGGAGCAAGAGATGACGATCCACAGCCACAGCCATCCTTCGGGCGACAAGGTCCTCACCATCGACGCGCAGCGCGCGCTCGTGCGTTCCGAGCGGCCGATCGGCGCGATCCTGGTCGAGGACGGCAAGCTTTCCGCCCGCGAGATCGAGCGCGTGCTGGACGTGCAGCGCACGCACGGCGTGCGCTTCGGCGAGGCGGCGGTCCGCCTGGGCCTCGTGACCGACGAGGAGGTGCGCTACGCGCTCGCCAAGCAGTACGACTTTCCGCACCTCGTGGCGGGCAAATCCGGCACGACGGGTGCCAGCCGCGAGCTGGTCGCGGCGTTCGCGCCGTTCCACCCCCGCACGGAGGAGCTTCGCGCGCTGCGCACCCAGCTCCTCATCCGCTGGTACAACCCGGAGTCCGGCCGCAATTCGCTGGTGGTCACGAGTCCCGAGTCCGGCGAGGGAAGGAGCTACGTCGCGGCGAACCTCGCGATCGTCTTCTCGCAGCTGGGCGCGCGCGTGCTGCTCGTGGACGCGGACCTGAGGAAGCCCCGCCAGGCGCAGATCTTCGGGCTGCCTTCCGGGCAGGGCCTCTCGACGATTCTCTCCGGCCGAACGGAGCATCAGGCGACCTTCCCGGTGGCGGGCCTTTCGCGGCTCTCCGTGCTGCCGGCGGGGCCGCTCCCGCCGAACCCGCAGGAGCTCCTGTCGCGCCCGGCCTTCGCCGCCCTCGTGAAGGATCTCCGCTCCCTCTACGACGTTGTGATCGTCGACACGCCGCCGGCGCGCCGCTACGCGGATGCGCAGAGCATCACGTTCCGCACCGGCGACGCGTTGGTCGTCGCGCGGAAGAACCACACGCCGGTGGACGCGACCTCGAAGGTGATCCGGGAGCTCGCCGGCACCGGGGCGCGCGTGGTGGGCACCGTCATCAACGACTACTGAGGCGTGCCGGCCATGTGGACGGTGCTCGCGGATCGCTCGGCGCCGGCCGGGTGGCCGCTGCGGCGGGCTGCGCCGTGGATCGCACTGGCCGCGGCGCTGGCGCTCCTCTACGTGCCGACGTACGTGGACCTCGCGCAGGGGCTGTGGCGCGAAGACGAGTACGCGCACGGCCCGCTGATCCTCCTCGTGTTCGCATGGCTCGCCTGGCGCGAGCGCGCGGTGCTCGCGGACGAGACGGCGCCCCCCGCGCCGATCGCCGGGACGTTCCTCGCGTTGCTCGGGCTCGCGCTCTACGCGCTCGGGCGCTCGCAGTCGATCGCCGTCTTCGAGGTCGCCTCGCACCTTCCGCTCCTCGCGGGACTGGTGCTCCTCGCGCGCGGCCGCGCCGGCCTCGCGCGGCTGGGATTCGCGATCGCGTTCCTCTTCTTCCTGCTGCCGCTTCCCGGCTTCGTGATCGAGTCCACGACCGCGCCGCTGAAGGAGCTGGTGTCGGCTTGCGTCGCGGCGGCGCTCCAGGCGTTGGGCTACCCGGTCTCCCGGAGCGGCGTCGTCCTCGAGGTGGGACCGCGCGAGCTCCTGGTGGCGGACGCGTGCGCCGGCCTCAACTCGATCTTCGCGCTCCTCGCGATGGCCTCGCTCTACGCGCACCTCACCGGCGGCGTGCTGAGGGCGCGCGCCGCATGGCTGCTCGCGGCCGTGCTGCCGATCGCCGTCGCGGCGAACGTGCTCCGCGTGGCGATCCTCGCGCTCGTCGCCTTCCACTTCGGGACCGGCGCGGCGGAGGGATTCGTGCACGGATTCGCGGGAATGCTGGTGTTCGTGACCGCGCTCCTCCTCCTTCTCGCCTTCGACCGCCTGCTGCCGCGCGGGCGGGCGCCGAAGCGCGCGGCGCCGGCGCCGCGATTGGCGGCCGCGCGGCGCCACTGGCGGACGGGCCCGCTCGTCGCCCTGGCTGCGCTCGCCATCGCCGGAACGGCGCTCGCGACGCCGGCGTTGGTCCCGGTCGCCGCGCCGGCCGCGATCGACCTCGCGCAGATCGTTCCCGAGCGCTTCGGCGACTGGCGGATCGATCCGGATGCGGTGCAGGTCGCCCCGTCGGCCGACGTGCAGGCGAACCTCGACCGCCTCTACGGACAGGTCCTCACCCGCACGTACGTCGATCCGGCGGGCGAGCGGATGATGCTCACCGTCGCGTACGGCGGCGACCAGAGCGACGCGCTGAAAGCCCACCGGCAGGAGGTTTGCTACGCGGCGCAGGGCTTCCAGGTCCGCGCGCTCGAGACCGGCCGGCTTGCCGCGGGCGGCCGCTCGATCCCCGTCACGCGCTTCCTCGCCGTCCGCGGCGAGCGCTCCGAGCCCGTGACCTACTGGTTCACGATGGGCGACCGCGTGGTCCTGGGACGCCTGGACCGCCTGCGCGCGCAGCTCGCCGCCGGATTCGCGGGCCGCATCCCGGATGGCATGCTCGTGCGCGTCTCGAGCATCTCGTCCGACCCGCGCGCGGCCTTCGCGGCGCAGCGCGCCTTCGCCGATGCGCTCCTCGCCGCCGTGGGGCCTGGCGCCGCCCAGCGCCTGGCCGGCGCCCGGGAGGAATAGCGCATGTCCTCGGCCGCCATCCCCTCCGTTTCCGCCGGCGCGTTCGCACGGCTGGCGGCGTTCCCGGCGGTGCGCGCCACGGCGATCGTGGCGGGGCTTCTCGCGCTGGGCGCCTTCTGGGGGGTGGCGGTCGCGATGACGGGCCTCGCCGCCGTCCTCAGTTGCGCGTCCCTCATCGCGTGCGTCTTCGTGCTGCGCGATTTCCGTTCGGGCGTGGTGCTCCTGATCCTCATCATGCCGATCTCGGCGAGCTTCCTCTTTCCCCACTCGATGTTCGGCATCGGCGGGCTGAACCCGCTGAACCTGCTCATGGTGGCGACACTGGGCTCGTACCTCCTCAACTTCGCCGGCAAGGGCGCGCTGAAAGGGCTCGCCAACCGGCCCCTGGTCTTCCTCTACGTGCTGCCGATCGTCGCCGGGGGCCTCCTGGGCATGAGCCACGTGGGCGAGATTCCCTCGATCTTCCGCGAGATGACGTGGATCTCCTACGACGGCCCGGGAGGCTACCTGCGCGACCTGGTCATGAAGCCGCTGCTCTTCGTGCTCTACGCGCTCCTCGTGGGAGCAGGCGTCGCCCGCAGCCGCGACACGGGACGCTTCCTCACGCCCATGCTCATCTCGATGTGGGTGATGGGGCTCATGGTGATCCTCTTCATCGCGGCCGCGGGTGTCACCCTCTCGCAGCTCGCGGGGACCTACGAGCGCTCGTTCCTCTCGCCGCTCGGCATGCACGCGAACGACCTGGGGCGCCTCTACGCGACCGCCTACGCACTCCTCCTCTTCATCTGGGACCGCACGCCGCGGCCTTCGCTCAAGGTGCTGGCCTTCGTCTCGATGGTGCTGATGTTCGTGGCGCTGGTCCTCACGTTCTCGCGCGGCGCCTTCGTCGCCTTCGCGATCATCAATGCGGCCTACCTCGTCTCCCGCCGCAAGGTGAAGACGCTCGTCCTCGGGCTCATGGCGCTCCCGCCGTTCCTCTTCCTCATGCCGGGGGCGGTGTGGTCGCGCCTGGACGTGGGGCTCGGGCAGGGCGTGAACGTGAACGCGGTGAGCGCGGGGCGCGTGAGCGGCATCTGGCAGCCGCTCATCCCCGACATCCTCAACAGCCCGGTTTGGGGCCATGGACTGCAGTCGATCCTCTGGTCCCACGGGATGAGGAGCGGCCACATGCTGATGGTGACGCACCCGCACAGCGCCTTCCTGCAGGCGGTGCTCGACACCGGCGTGATCGGCCTGGTCCTTCTCCTCGCCTTCTGGTTCGGCCACGTGTGGCGCGGCTTCCGGCGCATGGCGCGCGAGCCCTCGCTCGCGCCGGAGCTCCGCGGGCTCTTCGAGGGCGCGGCCGCGGGACTCCTCGCGGTCACCATCGCGAACGTGGCGGGCAGCAGCTTCTTCCCCGTGGCCGAGCAGAGCTTCACCTGGCTCGCCCTGGGCCTCATGTACGGCGTGCGTGAGCGGCTGCGTGCGGCCGCGCATCCAGGAGACAAGTGACATGTGCGGCATCACCGGCTATTGGGTGCGTCGCGGCGATCCGGCCGCCTGGCTCGCGGACGTCGCGGGCTCCGTCGAGGCGCTGCGCAACCGCGGGCCCGACGACAGCGGCGTCTGGGTGCGTCCCGGCGCGCGCGTCGCGATGGGCCATACGCGGCTTTCGATCCTCGACCTCTCGCCGCTCGGCCACCAGCCGATGCGCTCGCCGGACGGCTCGACCACCATGGTCTTCAACGGCGAGGTCTACAACTTCGCCGCGGTGCGCGCCGAGCTCGAGTCCCTCGGCCACCGGTTCCGCAGCTCGGGCGATTCCGAGGTGGTCCTCGCCGCCTACGAGCAGTGGGGCGTGGCGGCGGCCGATCGCTTCATCGGCATGTTCGCGATCGCGTTCTGGAACGAGCGCGAGCGCCGGCTGGTGCTCCTGCGCGACCGGCTGGGCGTGAAGCCGCTCTATTACGCGTGGGACGGCCGCGCGTTCTGGTTCGGCTCCGAGCTGAAGGGCCTGCGCGCCTTCTCCGCGTGGAAGCCGGAGATCGACCGCGACGCGCTGGGCGAATACCTGCAATACGGCTACATCTCCGCGCCGCGCTCGATCTACCGCGGCGTCTCGAAGCTCCTCCCCGGCCACTGGCTCGAGGTGGGCGAGGTGGGCGAGCCGGCCGCGCGCCGCTACTGGGCGCCGCCCGCGGACGGAAAGACGCTCGAGGGAACGGAGGAAGACCTCGAGCGCCGCCTCGAGGCGCTGCTCGTGGAGTCGTTCCGCTATCGCATGGTGTCGGACGTCCCGGTCGGCGTGTTCCTCTCGGGCGGCCTCGACTCGAGCCTCGTCGCGGCGCTCCTGCAGCGCCACGGCGACGGCGACGTGCGCACGTTCACCATCGGGTTCGAGGAGGAGTCCTTCGACGAGTCCGGGCACGCGCGCCGCGTGGCGGCGCACCTGGGCACGCGCCACTTCGAGCGGATCGTCACCGCCGGGGACATGAAGGACGTGCTCACGCACTGGCCGGACCTCTTCGACGAGCCGTTCGGCGACGCCTCGGGCGTGCCCACCTACCTCGTCTCCCGCCTCGCGCGCGAGCAGGTGAAGGTCGCGCTCTCCGCGGACGGCGGCGACGAGCTCTTCTGGGGCTACTCGCATTACGGGGTGGTGCTCGATCGGCACGCCTCGCTCGCCCGCTGGCCCCAGGCCGCGCGAAACGCGTTCTCGCGCTCGCTGGGCTCGCTCGACGCCGCGGCGCTGTGCCGGCTGGCCGACCACCTGCCGCTTCCCGTGCGGCTTCGCCACGGCACGCGCCGCGCGCTCCTCGAGCGCCTGGCGAAGCTCGCGGTGATGATGCCGCGCCTGGACGTGGGCACGGTCTACGATTTCGCGATGTCCTTCTGGACGCCGTGGGAGATCTCCGGGCTCCTGGGCGGGGACACCGTGCCGCGCGAGCGCGTGGAAGGGCCGGGCACTGCCGCGGACCAGATGGTGCATTCGGACCTTCGCCATTACCTGCCGGACGACATCCTCGCCAAGGTCGACCGGACGACCATGGCGGCGGGGTTGGAAGGCCGGGATCCGATGCTCGACCACCGCCTGGTCGAGTTCGCCGTGCGCCTCCCGATCGAGATGCGCCGCGGGCCCCTCGGGGCCAAGCACCTGCTGCGGAAGGTCCTCTACCGGCACGTCCCCCGCGAGCTCCTCGAGCGGCCGAAGCAGGGCTTCGCGATCCCGCTCGCACGGTGGCTGCGCGCCGACCTCGCGCCCCTCATCGACGAGTACCTCGCGCCCGAGCGCATCCGCGCGGGCGGGCTCCTCGACCCGGATGCCGTCGCGCGGGCGGTCGCGAACTTCCGCGACGGCGGCCCGGGCAACGACCGCCTCGACGTGAACAAGGTGTGGCTGCTCCTCGCCTTCGAGATGTGGCGCAGCCGCTGGGACACCGGATACGAACGACGCTCGGAGGACGTGATCCATGCGCGTGCTGTTCACCATTAGCGAGCTCACCCTGGGAGGCGCCCAGAAGCAGGTGATCGAGCTCGGTCGCGAGCTCGTGCGCCGCGGCCACGAGGCCACCATCTACACGTTGAACCGCGAGGTCCCGCGGGCGAAGGAGCTCGAGGGCTCCGGCGTGGAGCTCATCGTCGACCAGAAGCGCTGGAAGCTCGACCCCGCCGTGATCCGGCGCCTGCGCCGCTACGTGCGGGATTGGCGGCCGGACATCATCCACGGCTTCCTCTTCGACGGCGACATCTACGCGCGCATCGCCGCCTTCGGCACGGGCACGCCGGTGCTCAACTCCGAGCGGAGCGACAACTACGTGCTCTCGCGCACGCAGAGCCTCGCCCACCGGCTCACGCGCCCGCTCACGGACGGCCTCGTCGCCAACACGCATTCGGGAAGCGCCTTCGCCCAGCGCCTCTACGGCATCCCCGCGGAGCGCTGCCACGTGGTCTGGAACGGGCTCCGGATCGAGGAGCTCGAGCGCCAGGCGAAGAGCCGCGCCGACTACCGGAGCGAGTTCTTCGGTCCCGGCGCGCACAAGCTCGCGGTGCTCGTGGGCGCGATCAAGCCCGCCAAGGACTACCACCTCGCGATCGACGTGGCCGCGCGTCTCGTGCGCGCGGATCCGGACTGGCGAGTGCTCTTCGTGGGCGACCAGCTCGCGACCCTCGGCCGGTACCGCGCGGGCATCCACTCGGACTCGAGCGACTACAAGCAGTCGGTGATGCGCCACTTCGCGGCCCAGGGCGTGGAAGACAAGGTGAAGTTCGCGGGCGCGCGCACGGACGCGCCCGCGATCGTCGCGCAGGCGGACGTGCTCTACATGACGTCGTGCCGCGAGGGATTCCCCAACGTGGTCCTCGAGGCGATGGTCCTCGGGGTGCCCGTCGTGAGCACCGATTACTCGGACATCCGCCGCATCCTGCCGCGTACCGGGCAGGTGATCGGGAGCCGCGACGCGGACGACCTCGCGTGGGCGGTCCTCGACGCCTACGGCGAGCGCGATGCCATCGCCGCGGAACAGAAGCGCTGGGTGCGCACGCACGCCAGCATCGAAAACGCCACCCTGGAGCTCGAGCGTGTCTATCAACGCTACATCCGAACCCCTGCGCTTGCGCGAGCCGCTTGACGCGGACGCGGCGCCGGCCGATCCGGCGGAGGCGCTCCCGCACGCCGCCGCCGGCCGGAAGCCGCGCGTCTGCTTCGTGGCCCCCACGACGTGGCCGGTCCTCACGGGAGACCGGAGCATTCCCGTCGTGGGAGGCGCCGAGGTGCAGCAGTCGATGATCGCCCCCGCGCTCGTCAAGCGCGGCTGGCGCGTGTCGATGATCTCGCTCGACTACGGCCAGCCCGAAGGGGCGGATGTCCGCGGCGTGACGGTGTACCGCACGCACAAGCCGGACGCGGGCCTCCCGGTCGTGCGTTTCGTCTACCCGCGGTTCACCTCCCTCTGGCAGGCGATGAAGCGCGCGAACGCGGACATCTACTACCAGCGCACGGCGGACATCCAGACGGCATGCGTGGCGGCGTTCTGCCGCGTGCACGGCCGCCGCTCCGTGTACGCGGGCGCCTCCGACGTCGACTTCATGCCGGGCGAGGAGGACATCAAGTTCGTGCGCGACAGGGCGATCTTCCGCTGGGGCGTGAGGAACGTCGATGCGGTGATCGTGCAGAACGCCGTCCAGCTCGAGACGCTCCGGCGGAACTTCGGGCGCCAGGGCTTCCTCATTCCGAGCTGCTACGTGGCGCCCGCCGGCGCGCGGGCCGATCGCGCGGGCTACGTCCTCTGGGCGGCGACGGTGCGGCCGAGCAAGCGCCCCGAGCTCCTCCTCGAGATCGCCCGCAGGCTTCCGAACGTCCGCTTCGTGATGATCGGCGGCCCGGATCCCGGCCGGCGCGAGGCCGAATACATGCGCTCGGTCGTGGAGATGGCGGCCGCCGTCCCGAACATCGAGGTCCGCGGGTTCGTGCCGTTCGTCGAGGCCGAGCGCGCGTTCGACGGCGCGCGGGTGGTGATCAACACCTCGCTCTACGAGGGCTTCCCCAACACGTTCCTCCAGGCGTGGTCTCGCGGGGTGCCGACCGTGGGATTCATCGATACGGGGTCGCGCCGGGGGGGCGAGCCGGTGTACGACGTCGCGGCCGACGCGGATGACGCCGCGGCGCGCGTGGGGCGCCTCATGGCCGACGATGCCCATTGGACCGCGGCCTCCGGGCGCGCGTTGGAGCACTTCCGCGAGAGCCATTCGATCGACGCGGTCCTCGACCTCTACGAGCGGATCCTCGCGGTCCCGGTGGCGCGCCGATGAACGCCGTCACCGCGAGCCTCGCGCGCCGCGCGCTCTCCCTCGGGAGCGCGAACGCGATCGACTATGCGCTCCAGTTCCTGCTGCCGATCGTGCTCACGCGCACGCTCGACCCGCACAGCTTCGGCCAGTACCGGCTCCTCTGGCTCGCGGTGAACACGCTCATGGTCGTGACCCCCATGTGCATGGCGCCCGCGCTCTACTACTTCCTCCCGCGCTCGGACCGCCCGACGCAGCGCCTGTACATCAACCAGACGCTGGTCTTCCTCCTGGGCGCCGGAATCGTCTCGGCCTGGGCGATCTCGGCGTGGAACCCGCTGCTCCCGTCGTCCCTCGCGGACGTGGCGCGTGGCCACGGGCCCGTGGTGCCCGCGTTCGCGCTCGTGTGGATCTTCGCTTCCACCCTCGACATCCTTCCCACGGCGGACGAGCGCGTGGGCTGGCAGGCGAAGGCGGTGGTCGGGATGTCGGCGCTTCGCGCGGTGGCGCTCTCCGCCGCGGCGCTCGCGACCCGCGAGCTCGCCCCCGTGCTCTGGACGCTCCTCGCCGTGACGGTCGTGAAGGCGGCACTCCTCATGCAGTACGTGTCGATGCGGCACGGCCTCAAGGGGCCCATCGCGCGCTGGGACACGTTCCGCGCGCAGTTCAGGCAGGCGGCGCCCTTCGCGCTCTCAGGCGCCCTCCACGGCCTGCGCTACCAGGCCGACCAGTGGATCGCGGCGGCGGTCTTCTCGGTCGCCATGTTCGCCTCGTTCTCGATCGCGACGGTGCTGGGCCCGCTCGTGCAGATCTTCCGGGTGTCGGTGAACCACGTGTTCCTTCCCAGCATGAGCCGGCTCCAGTCCGCCGGCGACTTCACGGGGATGCTCGAGCTCAACAACCGCGCGAACGCGATGGTGGCGCTCCTCGCCTACCCGCTCCTCTGCTTCGCGTTCGTCTTCGCCGATCCGCTGATCACGCTCGTCTACACGTCCGCGTACCTCGACGCGGTGCCGGTGCTGCGGCTCTACGTGGTCGCGCTGGTCGCCTTCGTGGTCGAGCTCACGAGCGTCCTCTTCGTGCTGGGGCAGGGCGGCTTCGCCGCGCGCGTGAACGCGATCGTGCTCGTGGTCTCGCTGCCGTTGAGCTACTACGGCGCGCTCCACTGGGGCCTCCAGGGCGCGGCGCTCGGAAGCGTGGTCGCCATCTACGGCGAGCGCCTCCTCTCGCTCTCGCGCATCGCCCAGCTCACGGGCACGCCCGTCGTGCGCCTGCAGAACTGGACCACGCTCCTCGGCATCCTCGTCGCCGCCGCCGTCTCGGCGCTCGCGGCGGGGCTGGCGCTCCACGGCTTCGAGATGCGGCCCCTCGCGCGCCTGTCCGCGGGCGCCGCCCTCTTCGCGCTCATCTATCCCGCCGCCCTCTTCCTCACGGGGCAGGGCGCCGAGCTCACCGGCTTCCTCACGGCGCTGCGCGCCCGCGGCGCGAGCGCCGCATGACCTCCTTTCCCATCGACCGACAGACCCGGAGCCTTCCATGAACCGATTCGCCATCCTCTATCCCCGCATCGCCGCCTCCGAGCGCACGTGGCTCGTGACAGGTGCCGCCGGCTTCATCGGCTCGAACCTGCTCGAGGCGCTGCTCGAGCTCGACCAGCGCGTGGTGGGCCTCGACAACTTCGCGACCGGCCACCGGCACAACCTCGAGCAGGTGCGCGAGAAGGTGGGGCCGGAGCGCTGGGCGCGGCTGCGCTTCATCGAGGGCGACATCCGCTCGCTCGACACCTGCCGCGCCGCCTGCGCGGGCGTGGACATCGTGCTGCACGAGGCGGCGCTGGGGAGCGTGCCGCGCTCGATCGACGACCCGGTGACGAGCCACGACACCAACGTGACGGGCTTCCTCCACATGCTGGTCGCCGCGCGCGATGCGAAGGTGGGCCGCTTCGTCTACGCGGCCTCGAGCGCGGCGTACGGCGACTGGCCGGGCCTGCCCAAGGTCGAGGACCAGATCGGCCGCCCGCTCTCGCCCTACGGCGCGGGGAAGCACATGAACGAGATCTACGCGGACGTCTTCGGGCGCTGCTACGGGCTGCAGGCGATCGGCCTGCGCTACTTCAACGTGTTCGGCCCGCGCCAGGATCCGGAGGGCGCGTACGCCGCGGTGATCCCGAAGTGGGTCGCGGCGATGCTGCGCGACGAGACCGTCTACATCAACGGCGACGGCGAGACCGCGCGCGATTTCTGCTTCATCGATAACGTGATCCAGGCGAACCTCCTCGCGGCGACCGTGGACGAAGCCGCGGCGGTGGGGCAGGTCTACAACGTCGCGGTGGGCGAGCAGACGACGCTGAACGAGCTCCACGATCTCCTGGGCGAGCTCCTCGCGCTCCGCGATCCGGAATTCGTGCCGGCCCCCGCCGTGCACCGCGATTTCCGCGCGGGCGACGTGCGCTATTCGCTCGCGGACATCTCCAAGGCGGCGCGCCTTCTTTCCTTCCGTCCTACATACCGGATCCGCGAAGGCCTGGAGGAGGCCCTCGATTGGTACATCTCCCGGATGCGTCCTGTCACGAAACCGCGGGAAGCGGTGGTTCCTTCGGCAGGGGGGGTCCCGGCAGCGGTTTCAAACTCCGCCGACAGAATGGGCCATCCCTTTCCCGCACTGGATTGACGGAGGACCTCAATGCCCGATGTGCCCGTACTCGAGAAGGATTTGCCGCTCGCCGCGAACGCCGCGGATGCGCTCCCGCCCGCCGACCCGGCGCTCGCGACCGTCGCGGTCGTGGGCCTGGGCTACGTGGGCCTCCCCGTGGCCGTGGAGTTCGGCAAGCTGCGGAAGACCGTGGGCTACGATCTTTCCTCCAAGAAGGTCTGGCGCCTGAAGCGGCACGACGACGCCACGGGCGAGCTCTCCGCGGACGACCTGCGGGCGGCGCGCTACCTCGGCGTGACGGACGACCCGGAGCGCATCCGCGAGGCGGACTTCGTGATCATCGCGGTCCCCACGCCCGTGAACGACGCGCGGCAGCCGGACTTCACGCCGCTCGAGTCGGCCTCGCGCATCGTGGGCAAGCACCTGAAGGCGGGCGCGACCGTGATCTACGAATCGACCGTCTATCCCGGCACGACGGAGGAGATCTGCGTGCCGATCCTCGAGCGCTGCTCGGGCATGCGGTGGAAGCAGGATTTCCACGTGGGCTACTCGCCGGAGCGGATCAACCCGGGCGACAAGGAGCACACGTTCACCAAGATCATGAAGGTGGTCTCCGGCGACGACGCGGAGACGCTCGAGAAGGTGGCGGGCCTCTACACGTCGGTCGTGAAGGCCGGCGTCTTCCGCGCCTCCTCCATCAAGGTGGCGGAGGCCGCGAAGGTGATCGAGAACACGCAGCGCGACTTGAACATCGCCTTCGTGAACGAGCTCGCGATCATCTTCGATCGCCTGGGCATCGAGACGAACGAGGTCCTGCAGGCCGCCGGCACGAAGTGGAACTTCCTGCCGTTTCGCCCGGGACTGGTGGGCGGGCACTGCATCGGCGTGGACCCGTACTACCTCACGTACAAGGCCGAGCTCGCGGGCTACCACCCGGAGGTGATCCTCGCGGGCCGGCGCATCAACGACAACATGGGCCCATGGATCGCGCGGAAGACCGTGCAGCAGATGATCCACCAGGGCCGCAGCATCCTGGGCTCCAAGGTGAACATCCTCGGGCTCACGTTCAAGGAGAACTGCAAGGACATCCGCAACACCAAGGTGGTCGGGATGATCCGCGAGCTCGAGGAGTTCGGCTGCGAGTGCTTCGTGCACGACCCGGAAGCGGACCCGGACGAGACCCTCCACGAGTACGGCATTCGCCTGCGCGCCTGGGAGGAGCTGCCCGCGGCCGACGCGGTGATCCTCGCGGTCGCCCACACGTCCTTCCTCGCCCGCCCGAGCGCCGACTACCTGGAGAAGATCGTCCGCCAGGGATGCCTCGTGCAGGTGAAGCCCGCGCTCGATCCCGCCGCGTTCCGTCGCGAAGGGGTGCGCGTGTGGCGTCTCTAGCCCCCGCGTCCGGTTCCGGCGCCAACATCCGGCTCTTCGCCCAGCCCCGCGGGGGGCGGGCGAAGTTGAGGGTCGGCGTCTTCGCCGATCGCGCGCGCCAGCCGCGCTGGCTGATCGAGGCGCTCGCGAAGGTGGCGGCGTCCGAATTCGCGGAGCTCTCCTACGTGGCGATCGAAGGGGAGGGCGCCGCGTCGCGCGTGGGCGAGCCGCTCCCGTGGCGCGCGTACCGCACCGTCGACCGATGGCTCTTCGGCACGGGCGGCGATCCGTGCGCCGAGGCGGACCTGGCGCTCCTCGTCCCGGCCGCGCGCCGGATCGCCGCCGCGGAAGCGACGCCCGTCGACGTGGCCTTCGTCGCGAGCGGGACCGAGGACGCGGCGCCGGACGGCCTCGCGCGCTACGGCACCTGGCGCTACTGCTTCGGCGAGGGCGAGGTGATCGACCCGCCGCTCGCCGGCGTGCGCGAGCTCCTGGACGCCGCGCCCGTGACGGGATCCGGCATCCGCATCCGCCGGCCGGGCGAGACGACCGACCGGCTCGCGAGCGTCTCCTGGTCCCGGATCGTGCCGTTCTCTTTCGCCCGAAGCCGCGACAACATGCTCGCGAAGAGCACCGATTTCCTCGCCCGCACGCTGCAGGGCCTTCACGCGAACGGCGCCCCGTGGCTCGAGCAGGAGACCGTGCCCGCGCGTCCGCTCGGACACGCTTCCTTTCCGCGCGGCGCCGCGCTCGCGACCAACCTCGCGCGCCTGGGCGCCCGCGTCGCGCAGCGCGCCGCCGAGCACAAGCTCACCATCGGCCAGTGGCAGATCGCCTGGCGCTTCGCCGAGAAGGAGCCGTGGACGGGATCGCTCGACGGCTTCCGCCGGCTGGTGCCGCCCAAGGACCGCTTCTGGGCCGATCCCTTTCCCATCGAGGCGAACGGCCGCCATTACATCTTCTTCGAGGAGCTCCCGTTCGCGGCGGGCAAGGCGCACATCAGCGTGGTCGAGGTCGACCGCTCCGGGCGCGTCTCGGAGCCCGTGCCCGTGCTCGTCCGCGACTACCACCTCTCGTATCCCTTCCTCGTGGAGGAGGGCGGCGCGCTCTACATGGTCCCGGAGACGGCGGAGAACCGCACGATCGAGGCCTACCGATGCGTGGAATTCCCGCATCGCTGGAAGCTCGAGAAGGCGCTCGTGCGCGACGTGCGCTGCGCCGACGCGACCTTCCACCGCGAGGCGGACCGCTGGTGGATGTTCACGACGATGGGCCGGGACAGCGGCGAGCTGAACGACGAGCTCGCGATCTTCCACGCCGAGCGCTTCCTGGGCGACTGGAAGCCGCATCGGCGCAACCCCGTGAAGTCGGACGTGCGCGGGGCGCGTCCCGCCGGGCGCCTCTTCCGCATGGGGAACGCGCTCTACCGGCCGGGCCAGGTCTGCACGCCCATCTACGGCTCCGCGATCGCGCTCAATCGCGTGACGCGCCTGGACGATCGCGAGTACGCGGAAGAG
>DATAMY010000190.1:0-25407 GCA_036266535.1 Usitatibacter sp.
GCGGTCACGACCCGGGAGTGCAGGCGGCAGATTTCCGAGATCGATTCGGCCGCATTCTTGGGGAACACCTCGCGCGGATAGGCGCAGAAGAGCTCGAAGCGCTCGGCCTCGCACAGGCGCGTCCAGAGCTGCTCCAGCCGCACCGTCGCCGCGTAGGCCCGTCGCTCCCACAGGATCGCCACCATCTCGCCGAACGCGCGGACCTTGCGGCCGCGCGGGCCGTGCGCCCGCCGCATCAGCGCGCGCACCGATGCCTCGAAGCGCGCCTCGTCCGGCATCCCGTCGACCATGAACCGGGCGAGCGTCTCTTCCGCGTCGCAGAGGAGCAGCCGATCCTCCGCCTTCGCCGCGCGCACGTCGATGCCATGCCCTTCGAGGCGAATGCCGAGCTGTGCCACATGCTCCGGGGTCGCGATCACGATCACGGCCTCTCCATGGCGCACTCCGGAGGCGACGAACTGGGAGAGCATCTCCAGGAAGACCGCGTCGTTGCCGTAGATCTGGACCGAGTGCGCGCAGGGCGACATCTCGCCCCAGAAGACACTATTGGGGAACATCGGGATGGGGAATGCGGATGAATCGCATGGCGAAATTGTACAGGCTCGGCGGGAGGCGGAGATGTAGGATGGGTCCGACAGGCCCGTAGGCCTAGTCTTACAGCCGACGGACGGTGGCGCGGGGTATCTTGCCTACATCCTCTGGTTCATGACCCCATGGCGATCTCGACCGTCCCGACCGCGCCGTCCGCCGGACACAGCGCGTGCGCTCCGCAGTCCGATGCTTCCCCATCGCTCGAGCGCCAGCTCGCCCTGTCGCAGCAGCGCCTGGCGGAGCTGGAGGACTTCCTCGAGCGGGCGGCCGAGGGCCTGCACATGGTGGGGCCCGACGGCACGATCCTCTGGGCGAACCAGGCGGAGCTCGACATGCTCGGGTACGCCCGCGAGGAATACGTCGGCCACAGGATCCAGGAGTTCCACGTCGACGCGGAGGTGATCGGGGACTTCCTGGACCGGCTACTTCAGGGCGAGACGATGCAGGGCCGGCCCGCGCGCCTCTGGTGCCGGGACGGAACCATCAAGCACGCCGTCGTCTCCTCGAACGGCCTTTTCCGCGACGGCGACTTCATCTGCTCGCGCTGCCTCACCCGCGACGTGAGCGGCGAGCGGCAGGCCGAGATCGCGCAGGCGCGGCTCGCGGCGATCGTCGAGTCGTGCGATGACGCGATCATCAGCAAGACCCTGGACGGCACGATCACCTCGTGGAACGCGGCCGCGGAGTCGATGTACGGATACACGGCGGGAGAGATCGTGGGCTCCTCCGTGATGCGGATCGTGCCGCCGGAGCTTCGCGAGGAGGAGGAGGAGATCCTCGGGCGCCTCGCCGCGGGCGAGCGCATCCAGCATTTCCAGACGGTGCGTGTCACGAAGGGCGGCCAGCGCCTGGACGTCTCCATCAGCATCTCGCCCGTTCGCGACCGGGACGGGCGGATCATCGGCGCCTCCAAGATCGCGCGCGACATCTCCGCGCAGCTCGAGGCGCAGCGCCGCAAGGACCAGTTCCTCGCGATCCTCGCGCACGAGCTCCGCAATCCGCTGGCTCCCGTGAGGAACGCCCTCGCGATCTTCCGGCAGCCCGGCGTGTCCGCGGAGCAGCGCGAGCGCGCGCAGCAGATCGCGGAGCGCCAGACCGAGCACATGGCGCGCCTGCTGGACGACCTCCTCGACGTCTCGCGGATCACGACCGGGCGCGTGGAGCTGAAGAAGCGGCGGCTCGCGTTGAAGCCCATCCTCGAGCATTCGGCGGAAGCCGTGCGCGACATCATGGCGGCGAAGGGCCATGTCCTTTCGCTCCGGCTCTCGGCCGTGGACGTGTGGCTGGACGCGGATCCCGTGCGGATCCAGCAGATCGTCACGAACCTCCTCACCAACGCCGCCAAGTACACCGACGCGGGCGGCGCGATCGAGCTCTCGAGCGAGCCGGCCGGCGGCGAGGTCGTCATCGCCGTGCGGGACAACGGCATCGGCTTCCTGCCGGAGGACCGCGCGCGGCTCTTCACGCTCTTCTCGCAGGCGGCTTCCGCCGGGCACCGCACCGCCGGGGGCCTCGGCATCGGCCTGGCACTCGTCCGCGAATTCGTCGAGCGCCACGGCGGGACGGTCGAGGCGAAGAGCGATGGGCCGCTCCTGGGCAGCACGTTCACCGTGCGCCTGCCCTGCGAGCTCCGGAACGCCTTCGACGCGTAGCCTTCCCGCCCCGCCCCGCCCCGGGGCGAGCGTCCTTAGGAATATTCCTAGGCCTTTCCTAGGACCCCCCGCAGCGCCTTCTTGCGACCGCGCCTAGCCGGGGTTTCAGCCTGCGCCGATTTTGCTCCGCGTCAACGAAGCGGAGACTTGCAGGCATGGAAACGACACGAAACACCCGCGTGTACATCGTCGAGGACTCGGCGCCGATCCGCGCGAGGCTGGCCGAGATGCTCTCCGGGATGGAACGCGTGAGCGTCGTGGGCGAGTCCGCGAACGCCCGCGAGGCCGTGGCCGGCATCCTTCGCGTCCGGCCCGACTCCGTCCTCCTGGACCTGAACCTCATGGGCCGCACCGGCATCGACGTGATGCGCTCGGTCCACCCGAAGGCTCCCGAGATCGTGTTCGTCGTGCTCACCAACCACGCCGAGGCGCAGTACCGGCGTGCCGCGACCGACGCGGGCGCCGCCTATTTCCTCGACAAGTCCAACGAGTTCGACCGTGTGCGCGAAGTCATCGCGGAAATCGCCGCGACGCGCCACTAGGGAGCACCCCACACCATGACAACCGCGACCGTGATCGCCATTCCCATGAGACAGACCACCACCCACCGAACCGCGTCCGATGCAGCCAAGGGAGCCTCACCCGTCGCGCGCTTCCGCACGCGCTGCGCGACGTGCAACCTGCGCGAGCTGTGCCTGCCCTGCGGCCTCCAGGCCTCCGAGATGGCGCGCATGGACGACGTCGTCTACACCAGGAAGCGCGTGAAGCGCGGCGAGACCCTCTATCGCTGCGGCGAGTCGTTCGAATCGCTCTACGCGGTGAGGAGCGGGTTCCTCAAGTCGAGCGTCGTCCTCGAGGACGGCCGCGACCAGGTGACGGGCTTCCACATGGCCGGCGAGATCGTGGGCATGGACGGCATCGGCACCGAGCGCCACGCCGCCGACGTGATCGCGCTGGAGGACAGCGAGGTGTGCGTGATCCCGTACGCGCGCCTGGAGGAGTTCGGCCTCGAGCGCCAGCTCCACAAGGTGATGAGCCGCGAGCTCGTGCGCGACCAGGGCGTGATGATGCTGCTGGGCACGATGCGGGCCGAAGAGCGGCTCGCCGCGTTCCTCCTGAACCTCTCGCAGCGCTTCGTCGCGCGCGGCTATTCGCCCAACGAGTTCCATCTCCGCATGACGCGAGACGAGATCGGCAGCTACCTGGGGCTCTCGCTCGAGACCGTGAGCAGGCTCTTCTCGCGCTTCCAGGCGGACGAGCTCATCTCCGTGCAGCAGAAGCACATCCGCATCCTGGACACCGCGGGCCTGCGCGCCGTGATGGTCCACGAGCAGAACTAGGAGGGCGCATGTTCCGGCACATCCTGGTCCCGACGGACGGATCGACGCTTTCGCTCAAGGCCGCCAAGTCCGCGGTGGACCTGGCGAAGGTGCACGGCGCGAAGATCACCGCGATCCACGTGATGGCGCCGTACGTGCCGCCCACCGGCGGCGACGGCATCATGTACTACCCCGAGGGCTACTCCCCGGAGGAATACGGCGAGGCGGTCCAGAAGGAGGCGGATCGCGCGCTCGCCAAGGTGCGGCGGCTCGCCGACGCGGCCAAGGTCGCTTTCTCCCCGCTCACCGTCACCAACGACCAGCCGTGGGAATCGATCGTGAGCGCCGCGAAAAAACGAAAATGCGACGTGATCGTCATGGCCTCCCATGGCCGGCGCGGCATCGCGGGCCTCCTCCTGGGAAGCGAGACGACCAAGGTGCTCACCCATTCGCGCACGCCGGTGCTGGTCTGCCGCTAGGCGCCCCGAGATGATGCCGCCCGCCCTCACCGCCGCCCAGCAAGAGACGCTGCGCGCGCGGCTCGCCGAGCGCATCGCGCTCGCGGAAGCCGCGCGCGAGCCCTTGGAATCGTTCGCCTTGCGGGAAGCGCTCTTGCGCATGGAGGACGGCGCCTACGGCCTCTGCGCGGATTGCGAGTCGGCCATCCGGTTCGACCGGCTCCTCGCGCAGCCCCACGCCCTGCGCTGCATCCGCTGCGAGACCGAGCGCGACCGGCTTCGCGCCCGCCCGAGCCTGCCGGCGGTCTAGCGCTCAGGCCGCGCGCGACTGCGCCGCCGCGAGGTCGAGCACCATTCGCCGGGTATAAGGGTCTTCGTCCGGCGTGCTGACGAACCCCAGCTCGGAGCACAGGCGCAGCATCGGACCGTTCACCGCGAGCACCCAGCCGATCATGGTCTTGAGGCCGCGGTTGCGCGCCGTGTCGACGAGCGCCGACATCATGATCCGTCCCAGCCCGTGCCCTTGCCAGGCGTCGGCGATCACGATGGCGTATTCGCACGAGTCGCCGTCGGGAAGTGTGATGTAGCGCGCGACCGCGATCTCGCGCTCGCTTCCCGCCTCGTCGCGCACCGCGACGAACGCCATCTCGCGGTCGTAATCGATCTGCGTGAAGCGCGCGAGCATGCCCGGCGTGAGCGTCCGGAGCGAGCTCTGGAACCGCATCCGGCAGGTCTCGCTCGAGAGGCCCGCGACGAAGGCCTGCTCCATCGACGCGTCCTCCGGCCGGATCGGGCGCACCTTCACCCATTCGCCGCCCGGAAGCTTCACCGTCGTTTCCAGCTCCTCCGGGTACGGGTGGATCGCCAAGTGCGCGTAGCGGTTGCGCTGGGCGGGCGCCTGGCGCAGCACCACGCGCGCGTCGACGGCAATGGCGCCACACTCGTCCGCGATGAGCGGGTTCACGTCGAGCTCTTCCAGCTCCGGGATCGCGCACGCCATCTCGGAGACCCGGAGCAGCACCGCTTCCAGCGCCGGCCGGTCGACGGACGGGAGGTTCCGGAACTCGCCCAGCATCTTCCCCACGCGCGTGCCGCGGATCATGTCGTCCACGAGCCGCGCGTTCAACGGCGGGAGCGCCACGACGCGGTCCTTCAGCACTTCCACCGCGATGCCGCCCGCGCCGAACGCGATCGCGGGACCGAAGATCGCGTCGCGGATCACGCCCACCATGAGCTCGCGGCCGTGGGGACGCGCGATGAGCGCCTCGATGGTGACACCCGTGATGCGGGCTTCGGGCTTGCGCGACTTCACCGCGGCGATCATCCCCGCGAAGGCGGCGCGCACCGAGCCCGCATCCGGGAGCGCCAGGCGCACGCCGCCCACGTCGCTCTTGTGCGGGACGTCCGGCGAGTCGATCTTCATCACGACGGGAAAGCCGATCGACTCCGCCGCGCGCGCCGCAGCCTCCGCCGTGCCCGCGCGCACCATCCGCGCCACGGGAATGCGGTAGGCCTCGAGGAGCGCCTTGGATTCGGGACCCGTGAGGGCGAGGCGGCCCTGCGCGAGCGCGTTCTTCACGATCGCGCGCGCGGCGTCCGCATCCGGCGGCTCGGTGTGCGCGAGCGGGCCCGGCGCCTCGAGGAGCGCGCGCTGGTTGCGGTAGAACTGGGCGAGGTGCGCGAAGGTCTCCACCGCGAGCTCGGGCCCGCGGAAGACCGGAAGGCCCGCCTTGCGAAGCTGCGCCCGAGCGACCTCCACGCTCGCCTCCCCCATCCACGCCGCGATCACCGGCTTCGAGGCGCCCTGCGCGGCCTCGGCGACGGCGCGCGCCGCTTCCTCCGGCTGCGTCATCGCCTGGGGCGTGAGCACCGCGACGATGCCGTCGACGCCGGGATCCGCGAGGCACGCCGTCACCGCCGCGCGGTAGCGGTCCGGCCCCGCGTCGCCGATGAGGTCGATGGGATTGCCGTGCGACCAGTTGGAAGGCAGTGCCCGATGGAGCGCGTCCACGGTCGCGGTCGACAGCGTCGCGAGCTCGATGCCGAGGTCGCCCGCCCAGTCCGCCGCCATGACGCCGGGGCCGCCCCCGTTCGTAATCACCGCGAGCCGGTCGCCCGTCGGGTGGACGTGCGAGGCGAGCGCCTGGGCGGCCCCCACCAGGTCCTGCATCGCACGCACGCGCACCGCGCCCGTGCGGCGGACGACCGCGTCGAATACGTCGTCCTTGCCGACGATCGCGCCGGTGTGCGACACCGCCGCGCGCGAGCCCGCCGGATGGCGCCCCACTTTCATGAGGATCACGGGCTTCATGCGCGCGGCCGCCCGGAGGCTCCCCACGAGCCGGCGCCCGTCGCGCACGCCCTCGATGTAGAGGAGGATGTGCTCGGTCTTGTCGTCGACGGAGAGGTAATCGACGACCTCGCCGAAGTCGAGGTCGGTCGAGCCGCCGAGCGAGATCACGCTCGAGAAGCCCACGCCGTTCGACGTCGCCCAGTCGAGCATGGCGGTACACACCGCGCCGGATTGCGAGACGAGCGCGAGCGAGCCGGAAAGGCCGTGCCCCCGCGCGAAGGTAGCGTTCAACCCCAGCGGCAGGCGCATGAGCCCGATGCAGTTGGGGCCCATCACGCGCACGCCGTGGCGGCGCGCCGCGGCGAGGAGCTCCGCTTCGAGCTGCGCGCCTGCCGGCCCGGACTCGGAGAACCCCGCGGTGATCACGACCGCGGCGCGGATGCCCTTCCGCCCGCAGTCCTCGATGATGCCGGGCACGCTCGCCGCGGGTGTCGCGATCACGGCGAGGTCCACTGCCTGCGGAAGGCGGTCGATCGAAGGCACGCACGCGATGCCGCGCACGTTCGCGTACTTCGGATTCACGCCGAAGAGCGCGCCCCGGTAGCCTCCGGACCGCAGGTTCTCCAGCACGCGGCCGCCCACCTTGTCCGCGCGCTCGGAGGCGCCCACCAGCGCGACGGAGCGCGGCTCGAAGAGCGGCGCGAGGTAGTGCGTGCTCATCGTCGGCTCAGGCGCAACCGGTCTCCCGCTTGGGGCAGCCTTCCGGCCGCGCGTCGGCCTCGAGCGGGCATCGGTTCACCTCGAAGGGCGAGCGCTGCAGGAGACACGTGACCTCACCACCTCGTAGTTGTACATGCCTTGGCGTTCCATGCGGGTCCTTCGCGGATTCGTGCCGGAAACGCGAATCCTAGGGCCTCGGGCGCGGACCCCTTTGATTTCGATCAACCAGCGAACCGGCGCGCGCCGAAGCGCCAGGTCCCGTGGAGGACCTGGGCGGGGCGAATCAATCCCGCAGGTGCTCGAGGACTGGAGCGTCAGCCCCCGAATCCGCCGCCCTCGATCCAGAGCGTCGCGACGATGGAGGCGACGATCACGAGCAGCGGAACCGCGAGGCGGACGAAGTCCGCGGAAATCGACGTCCGCGGCGCGTAGACGGTGGGGGCGGCCATGGCGGATCTCCCATCCCGGAAAGGGGCATCCGGCCCCGATATGGGCAAGCTAACCGAAGCCCGGGCGCCCGCGATGTGACGCAGTTCTCAATCCGGTGTCGGGTCCGCCGGCCGCGGCGTTTCATGCGCAATGCACCCCTCAGAACGTGGGCGGCTGCGGCTCCGGCTCGCCGGGAGACCGGGCGACCCGGGCATGCATGTCGCTGTAGGGCGTCGGCTGGGGCGAGGCCGATTCGGCGGCCGCCAAGGGCTCGGCGCGGACGGCGACCAGGACCAGCGCGGTCACCGCGGAGGCGACGAGCATGGGGATCACGGCACGGGCGACGATCGTCACGGTGCGGTCGTCTTCCGGGGTGGGGGTGAGGGGCAGCGACATGGGGCTCTCCTGGGGCGGTGCGGAAGGATCCGCACGACCCACGATAGGCCGCGCGCCCTCGGTTCTCTACGCAAAAGCGGGCCGTCCGGGCACCGAAAATTCTGCACGCACCGCTCGGCGCCTGGAGCTCTGTCCGGTATAGCATCGGGGCCGCAACCATGAAACCGGCCGCCCTCGCCTTCGTCCTCCTCGCCGCCTGCGCGGCCCCGCAGGAGCACGCACACGATCACGGGGCCCCGGACACGCGCCTCGCCGTCCGCTTTCCGCCGGAGCTTCGGACGCACACGCTCGCGAACATGCGCGATCATCTCGTGACCCTCGAGGAAGTCCAGGCCGCGCTCGGCCGCGGCGAGTACGACCGCGCCGCGCAGCTCGCCGAGACCCGGCTGGGCTTGTCGTCGCTCGAGGCGCACGGCGCGCACCAGGTCGCCGCATACATGCCCCCGGGAATGCAGGAGGCGGGCACCGCCATGCACAAGGCGGCGAGCCGCTTCGCGATCGAGGCCGCCAATGCGGGCGCCACCGGGGACGCGAAGCCCGCGCTCGCGGCGCTCGCGGGCGTGACGGCCCAATGCGTCGCGTGCCACGCGGCCTACCGCCTCGAGTAGGGCAAAATAGCGGGATGGACCTCCCGATCAATTACCTCGCGCCCGATTTCGCCGTGGCGCCGCAGCTCTCGCCGGAGCAGATCCGCGAGCTCGCCGCGAAAGGCTTCCGCAGCTTCGTGAACAACCGCCTCGCGCACGAGCCGGGCCAGCCGCCGGAAGAGGCGCTCGCCGCCGCGGCCGCGGATTCCAACGCGCAGTACGAGCGGCTGCCGGTCGACCCGGCGCACATCACCGTCGAGGACGTGGCGCGCTTCGCGGCGTTGATCGACCGCATGCCGCGGCCCACCGTCGCCTTCTGCCGCAGCGGCTCGCGCTCGAGCATCCTCTACCGCGCGGTCGTGGACGGCGTGCACCGCCGCTAGCGCAATCCCTTCGCGGCGAGCGCCGCGCGGATCTGCGCCATGTGCGCGCGGGTGTCGGCTTCCGCCGCGGCGATCACGTGGCGGCGGTATTCCTCCTTGAATCCCGCGTAGTAGCCGATGTCCGGATGCAGCAGGACGTCCGCCTGCGGCGCCTCGGCCGCGATCTGCCGCGCCCGCCGCGCGTCCTTGTCGATCCAGGCTTGCGGCACGCCCGGCGGCGTCGAGCTCGCGTAGGCCGAGACGTCCACCGCGATCACGAAGCGCGCGCCCCATGCGCGGGCGGCGCGGATCGGCACGGGGGAGAGCTCGTCGCCGTCCGCATAGAGCTCCTTCCCGATCCGCACCGGCTCGAACTCGTCCGGGTCGGCCGCGGACGCGCGCACCGCGAGCCCCGTGTCGCCGCGATTGAAGAGCACGAGGCGGTGGTCGGAGAGCCGCGTGACGGCGATCCCCAGCGGAATGCGCAGGCGCTCGAGGGGCCGCTCCTGGACGTGCTCGTCCATGTACTCCTGCAGGGGCCGCCCCGTGCCCTTCCGCTTGAAAAGCTGGCGGAGCTCGTAGAAGTCCCACATGTTGAGGTCGAGCGCGAGGCGCTCGAGCGCGCGCGCGTCGTAGCCGGCGGAGTAGAGCGCGCCCACCATGGCGCCCACGCTCGAGCCCACGATCAGGTCCGGGTGGATGCCCATCTCCTCCAGCACCTTGAGGACGCCGATATGCGCGAAGCCGCGCGGGCCGCCTGAGCCCAGGACCAGGGCGATGCGCGGCGGGGGGCCGGTGGGCGGCTCGTAATGCGGAAGGGCGGGCGGATCCGGATCGCGCGCGAAGGCGATCGCGGGCGCAAGGAGCGCCGCCAGGAGCAGCGCCGCGACTGCGCGCGGCATCCTCGCCTGCAACACCAACGTTCCCTCCTCCCCGTTCGCGCCGCGGGCGCGGCGCGCTGCCGTGCTTATACCACGCCCGCCGCGCGCTTCAGCCGTAGAAGACGCGGGTGTGCGCGGCGCAGATGTCGCGGAGCGCGCTCGTGGGATCCGTCGTGAAGCCGGCCTTGGGATAGGCGCAGAAGAGCGGGAAGCGCTCCTTCTCGCAGAGCTTGTTCCAGAGGTGCTCGAGGCGCACGGTCGCCGCCACGTTGCCCGCCTTCCACAGGATCGCGACCATCTCGCCGAAGGCGCGCACGCGCCGTCCGTCCGCGCGCACCTTGTGGAGGAGCGCCGAGACCACCTCGTGGAAGCGCTCCTCGTCCGGCCAGCCGTCCACCATGAAATCGCGCAGGATGCGCTCCGCTGGGAGGCCCAGGTAGCGCCGCTCGAAGCGCGCGGCCGCAAGGTCTACCCCGCGGTCGAGGAGGCGGCGCTCGAGCCCCTCGAGGTGCTCGGCCGTCGCGATCACGATGGCCGCCTCGCCGCCGCGCAGGCCTGCGCCGATGAAGCCCTCGAGCGCGTCCATGAAGACCTCGTCGTCTCCGTAGACCTGCATCGCGTGCTCGCAGGGCGAGATCTCGCCCCAGAAGATGGGCGATCGGACGATCTGCGTGACGGAACCCATCGGGCCGGCCTCGGAAGTCGGGAGACTTCAGTGTGCAGCCGGGGACGGCGGGGGTCTGTCGGAACCGTCCTACGGATGGCGGGCCGCGGGGACGTGCGGCGCGCGGGTGAAGACCCGCACGTACGAGGGGCAATCGTAGAGCGCCCGGCGGGGATCCGCGCCGGCGACGCATTCCATCCACGGGCGAGGGGTCCCGCCGGCCGCGTTGGCGCACGTGAGGCACAGTCCGCACCGGGGCTCGCGGAGAGGCTTGCGTCTTCGTTCCATGGTAATGAAGTGTACGAAGCGACCTTCGCCGCCCGTCACCCCCGCGCTCCCTACGCGCGAGTCTCCCGACGCCCCATTCGCTTGTCGGCCATGACGGAAGTGCCGATCGACGGATGGACGGCGACGCGGCGCCTCCCCATGGCCCGATGCATTTCCCGGACGCCGACCACACAGCGGCCCAACGTCGTCCTACAAGAAGCGAGCGGGCACTTCGCGTCGAACGTGGGTCATTTCAACGCGAAGAAGAGGCCATGGCCAAAGCCACCATCAGCAAGCGCGTCCTCGATACGCTCATACGCGCGAAGCTCGCGAAGATCGACGATTGCCGCCGCGTCGAGCCGATGCCCGTCGCGTGGAAGAATCCCAACGGCAACGGAAGCAACTGGGAGATCCCCGGCTGGACCGGCGATGTGCAGCACGTCTCGGTCTGCGTCGAGCAGCTGCGCGACTACCTCAAGTTCCTGAGCGAGCAGTTCGACATCGCGGAGGAAGAGGTCCGTTCGTGATGGTTCGGGGCGCCGGCCTTCAGCGCGCCGAGTGTCCCGCGAGCTTCACCTCCACGTTTTCCTCCGGCGGCAGCGACGCGTAGTACTCCCGCAGCACCTCGAGCACCTCCGGGCGCGTGAACTCTTCCGGCACGGCATCGCCCTCCGAAAGCCACTTTCGCACCTTCGTTCCCGAGACCAGAAGCCGGTCCCGGTCCTCGTGCGGACACGTGCGCGCCGACGCCATCCCGCCGCAGCGGTGGCACCAGAAGGTCCAGTCGATCTTCATGGGCCGGATCGCGAGCGCGTCCGCGGGAATCTCGTCGAAGATGCGCTGCGCGTCGAAAGGCCCGTAGTAGCTCCCGACACCGGCGTGGTCGCGGCCGACGATCTGGTACGCGCATCCGTAGTTCTGGCGGAAGAGCGCGTGGAGCAGCGCCTCGCGCGGCCCCGCGTAGCGCATGTCGAGCGGATAGCCCGCCTGCAGGACCGTCCCCGGCTTGAAGTAATGCTCGAGGAGCACGCCGATCGCGCGTGTGCGCACGTCCGCCGGGATGTCGCCGGGCTTCACCTTCCCCAGCAGCGAGTGGATGAGGACGCCGTCGCAGACCTCGATCGCCACCTTCGCGAGGTACTCGTGCGAGCGGTGCATCGGATTACGCGTCTGGAAGGCCGCGACCCGCGTCCAGCCGAGCCGCTCGAACTCCGCCCGCGTCTGCGCCGGCGTCATGAAGAGCGCGCCATAGGCCGCCGCGAAGCCGCCGTCCGAGAGCACGGTGACGGGTCCCGCGAGGTTCACGTCGCCCTGGGCCATGACCATGCGCACGCCCGGGTGCGCCGGGTCGGCGGTGCGGAAGACGGACGTGCATTCGTGCGCCTTGTCGATGCGGTACTTCTCCGTCACGCGCATGACCGCCAGCACCGAGCCGTCATCGGGATCGATGAGCGCCACCTCCGAGCCCTCGGCGATCGAGCCGGCCGTGGCCTCGTCCGTGGAAAGCGTGATCGGAATCGGCCAGAAGAGGCCGGAGGCCATGCGCATGTCGTCGCAGACGCCCTGCCAGTCCGCGCGCGTCATGAAGCCCTGGAGCGGCGTGAAGCCGCCGATGCCGAGCATCACCAGGTCGCCCTTCTCGCGCGAGCTCACGGTGAGCCGGGGCAGCTTCGCGGCGCGAGCACGCTCCTGGGAGCGCTGCGGTTCGTCCAGGAGCCGCGGCGCGAGGCCTTGGCCGCCGTGCGGGGGTACCAGGGGCATGTGCGACTCCTCGTGGGATCGGCGTGACACAAGGATAAGCGCGGCGCGGCCCGGATCGGCGGCGGCCGGCTACGAAATTGCTGATCGATCGATAAACGCGATCGATTGAGCGCGCCTTCCCCCGGGCCGATAATGGGCCATGAAGATCTGCATCGTCTCGGACAGCCACGACCGCGCCGATCCGCTCGCCCGGGCGGTCCTCGAGGCGAAGGCGCTCGGCGCCGAGGCGGTGATCCACTGCGGCGACCTCATCGGCGCGCAGACCATGAAGCCCGCGCTCGCCGCCGGGCTCCCGGTCCATGCCATCCACGGCAACAACCTGGGCGACCCCCAGGCCATGCACTTCCAGTCGCGGAAAAGCGGCGGCCAGCTCCAGTACCACGGCTCGGAGGCCTCGCTCGAGCTGGGCGGGCGCCGGATCGTGGTCGTGCACTACGACCACCACGGCTACGCCATGGCCTGCACCGGCGACTGGGACCTCGTCTGCTGCGGGCACTCCCACCAGCTCGAGGCGCGGCAGGTGCCCAACGTGAAGGGCGGGAAGACCTGGCTCGTCAACCCGGGGACCGTGGCCGGCCTCGCCGCGCCGGCGACCTGGGTGCTCGCGGACCTCGAGGCCATGCGTTTCGAGCCCCATACGCTGAATCTATAGACGCATAGCGGCAATCGTCTGCCGTGCCCCGGCGGGCCTCGTAGAATCGCCGTTGAGGAGGATTCGCATGCTCACCCACAACGCTTTCGCGGCGGCCGCGCAGCACCTGCCCGCCGGGTTCCTTCAGTGGTACCTCGTCGTGATGGTGCTCGCGGTGATCGCGGGGACCGTGGCGGACATGATCCACAAGGGCAGCGCGAAGTACTTCTTCGCCAACATGGGCAAGGCGAGGGCCCGGCGGAAGCGCGAGGTGGGCGCGGGCGAGCTCGCCTCGATCGCGCTCCAGACCGCCGTCGTGGACGTGATGACGTCGGGCGAGTTCTGCAACCCGCGCCGGCGCATCGCGCACCTCCTCACCATGTACGGCTTCGTGATCTACTTGGTCACCACCTGCCTCATGGTGTTCGCCTACGATGCGGGCCCCACGCCGGAAATCGTGCCGATGCTCTGGTGGATCGGCGCGATCCTGGTGCTGGCGGGCGGGTACTGGTTCTGGTTCTTCACCCGCGTGGACGTGGCCGCCGAAGGCAACACGGCGCTGCGCTTCGTGCGCGCCGACCTCTTCGTCGTGTCGATGCTCGCGAGCGTGACGCTCGGCCTCGCCTGGGCCTCGGCGGGCGAAGGCGCGGACTGGCTCTTCTGGCTCTACCTCCTCGCCACCGCGGTGCTCTTCCTCGGCGTGCCGTGGTCGAAGTTCGCGCACATGTTCTTCAAGCCGGCGGCCGCCTTCGAGAAACGGGTCTCGCGGGCCGACGGCACGGCCGAGAACCTGCCCACGCAGTCGCGCGACGATCCCGAGCAGCGCAAGCGCCACTCGATGGAGCTCCTGCGCGACGCCCCGATGGACATGGGGCTCGGCATCAAGCGCGAAGCGCCCCGCCACTATTAGAGGATCCGGCCCATGCCCACCTTCGTCTACATGACCCGATGCGATGGCTGCGGACACTGCGTCGACATCTGTCCCTCGGACATCATGCACATCGATCCCATCTACCGGCGCGCCTACAACATCGAGCCGAACATGTGCTGGGAGTGCTATTCCTGCGTGAAGGCGTGCCCCCAGCACGCGATCGACGTGCGCGGATACGCCGACTTCGCGCCGCTCGGCCACAGCGTGCGCGTGGACCGCGACGAGCGGAAGGGCACGATCGCCTGGAAGATCAAGTTCCGCGACGGCACGGAGAAGAATTTCCTCTCTCCCATCACCACGAAGCCGTGGGGCACGGCCATCCCCAAGCTCGCGGACGTCCCCGCGCCCAGCAAGGAGATGCGCGCGAGCCCGCTCCTGTACAACGAGCCGAAGTGGATCCGGATGGATGAAGGCGGATTGCGCACGCTCAAGGACGCGGGCCTCAAGCTCAAGAAAGGCGTGTACTACTAATGGCCTACAAAACGATCGTCGAAGACGGCATCGACATCCTGGTGGTCGGCGCGGGGCTGGGCGGCACGGGCGCCGCGTGGGAAGCGAGGTTCTGGGGCCAGGACAAGAAGATCGTGATCGCCGAGAAGGCGAACATCGATCGCTCCGGCGCCGTGGCCCAGGGCCTCTACGCCATCAACTGCTACATGGGCACCCGCTGGGGCGAGAACAACCCGGAGGACCACGTCCGCTACGCCCGCATCGACCTGATGGGGCTCGTGCGGGAAGACCTGCTCTTCGACATGGCGCGCCACGTGGACTCGACCGTGCACCAGTTCGAGGAGTGGGGCCTGCCGATCATGAGGGACCCGAAGACCGGGCGCTACATGCGCGAGGGCCGTTGGCAGATCATGATCCACGGCGAATCGTACAAGCCCATCGTCGCCGAGGCCGCCAAGAAATCGGCGGACCATGTCTTCAACCGCATCTGCGTGACACACCTCCTCATGGACGAGGCGAAGCCCAACCGGGTCGCGGGCGCCGTGGGCTTCAACGTCCGGACCGGGAACTACCACGTCTTCAAGTCGAAGACCGTGATCTGCGGTGCGGGCGGCGCCTCCAACATCTTCAAGCCGCGCTCGACGGGCGAAGGCGCGGGGCGCACGTGGTATGCGCCCTGGTCCTCCGCTTCCGCCTACGGCCTCATGATCGACGCCGGCGCGAAGATGACGCAGATGGAGAATCGCATCGTCCTCGCGCGCTTCAAGGACGGCTACGGCCCGGTCGGCGCGTACTTCCTGCACCTGAAGACGTACACGCAGAACGCGCTGGGCGAGGAGTACGAGTCCAAGTGGTTCCCGGCGCTCCAGAAGATGGTGGGCAAGGAATACCTCGATCCGGAAGCCTCGCACCTCACGCACCGGCCGATCCCGACGTGCCTGCGCAACCATTGCATCATCAGCGAGGTCGCCGCCGGACGCGGGCCGATCCACATGGTCACGATGAAGGCGTTCCAGGACCCGCACCTCGAAGAGGTGGGCTGGGAAAACTTCCTCGGCATGACGATCGGGCAAGCGGTGCTGTGGGCGGCCACCGACGTGGATCCCAAGAACGAGAACCCGGAGCTCACGACCTCGGAGCCGTACGTGATGGGCTCCCACGCCACCTGCTCCGGCGCCTGGTGCTCCGGGCCCGAGGACGTCTCCCCGCCCGAGTATTTCTGGGGCTACAACCGCATGACGACGATCGAGGGCCTTTTCGGCGCCGGCGATGCCGTCGGCGGCACGCCGCACGCGTTCTCGTCGGGCTCGTTCACGGAAGGCCGCCTCGCCGCCAAGGCCGCGTGCCAGTACATCGACGACGGCAAGGGCGAGGGCATCGTGGTATCCGAGGGCCAGGTCGAGCGCCGGAGGAAAGAGATCTACAAGCCGCTGGAGCATTACCGGATCTACCGGAACGCGGTCGTCGCAGGCACCGTGAATCCCCACTACATCAACCCGCAACAGGGCCTCGACCGCCTGCAGAAGCTGATGGACGAGTATTGCGGCGGCTATACCGTCGGCTACATGACCAACGAGAAGCTGCTGAACATGTGCCTGAAGAAGCTCAAGATCATGGAGGAGGACCTCGAGAGCCTCGCCGCCAAGGACCTCCACGAGCTGCTGCGCGCCTGGGAGCTCAAGCACCGCCACCGGGCCGCCGAGTGCGTCACGCAGCACACGCTCTTCCGGAAGGAGACGCGCTGGCCGGGCTACTACTACCGGGGCGACGTCATGAAGGTGGACGACGAGAACTGGCACGTGCTCACCGTCTCCCGCCGGGACCCGGAAACGGGCGAATACACGATGGAGAAGGCTCCCTGCTACCACCTCGTCTCGGAGGACGAGCAGCCGAAGAGCGGGCAGGCCGCGGGGCAGACGCTTCCGGCGTGAACATCGTGGAGAGAAGCGACGACGAGATCCGCGCCCTGGCCGAACCGCTGTGGCGCGATCTCGTCCGGAACTCCAACGACGGCAAGTACGGCGAGTTCGTGGGCAAGTTCGCGCGCTCCTTCGCGCTCGCCATGAACCAGGTCGTGGTGAACCACCAGTTCGCGAACAGCGAGCTCGCGAGGAGCCTCTCCGAGGACGCGGACTTCCTCGGCGTCATCCGCCGCGGCGAGCACGTGACCGTCCTCTACCGCCAGCGGAGCACCAAGAAGCCCGGCGAATGGCTGGGCCGGCTGGTCCTCGGCTACGAGGACGGCGAGGTCCGGATCTTCGCGGCGTCCATCTTCTGAAGAGACTCCCCTTGGGCGAAGGCATCCAGGACGGCAAGTTCGTCGAGCTCACCTACCAGGTCATGGACCGGAAAACGGGGCACGTCCTCACGCGCGTCGAGTTTCCGCTGGGCTACGTCCACGGCCACAACGAGATCCTGGCCCCGTCCGTGCACCAGGAGCTCGAAGGCAGGGGCGCGGGCGACGTGATCGAAGTCCCGATCGACGGGAGCCGCATCTTCGGCCCGCGGGACGAGTCGCTCGTCTTCACCGATCGCATCGAGAACGTCCCCGAGGAGTTCCGGAAGGTCGGCACCTCGATCCTCATGGAGAACGACAAGGGGCAGGCCCGCAGCTTCCTCGTGACGCGGGTGGACCGGGAGACGCTCACGGTCGACGGCAACAACCCGCTGTGCGGCCGGGAGGTCGTCTTCCGGCTCGAGATCCTCTCGGTGCGCGACGCGACCGCCGAAGAGGCCTCCGCCGGGGGAGCGCTCGCCCCGGGGCCGGACCTCGATCCGTCCCTCATGAGGCGGGCCTGAGCGGCGCGCCGGATTTCAGTCTACGATTCCACGCAAAGGAGGTCGCACATGAGCGAGCAGAAACCCGTCGCCAAGGTTCCCGATGGCCACACGCGCTTCTATACGACGCGCCAGAAGGCCCCGACCGAGAAGGGGTTCGTCGGCTACGAGACCGTCTGGAAGCCGCTGCAAAAGGAGGCCGAGTACAAGACCCCGAAAAAGCCATAGGCGTTCGGATGGTAGGATCGGCTGCGCACAAATCCAATAGGGGGAGCTTTCCATGACACGCCATTCGCGTTGGCTTACCACCGTCGCTCTCGCCGCGACGGTCGCCGGCCTCGCGCTCCCGCTCACCGCGGCGGCGCAGAAGGTGCTGAAGTTCATCCCGCAGGCCGACCTCCGGATCCTCGATCCGATCACCACCACCGCGTACATCACGCGCAACCACGGCTACATGGTGTACGACACGCTCTTCGCCATGGACGAGAAGTTCAACGTCCGGCCGCAGATGGTGGACAAGTACGAGGAGTCGAAGGACGGGCTCACCTACACGTTCACCCTGCGCCCGGGCCTTAAGTTCCACGATGGCCAGCCCGTGCGCTCGGCCGACTGCATCGCCTCGATCGAGCGCTGGGCCAAGCGCGACGCCCTGGGCCAGAAGCTGGGCGAAGCCACGGAGTCGTGGACGGCGGTCGACGACAAGACATTCAAGCTCAAGCTGAAGACCCCCTTCCCGCTCACGCTCGAGGCGCTCGCCAAGCCCTCCTCGAACGTGCCCTTCATCATGCCGGAGCGCATCGCGAAGACGGATGCGTTCAAGAACATCGACGATCCCACCGGCTCGGGGCCCTTCAAGATGGTGAAGTCCGAGTGGGTGCCGGGCAACAAGGTGGTCTACGTCAAGAACACCGACTACGTGCCGCGGAAGGAATCGCCGTCCTGGGCGTCCGGCGGCAAGGTGGTGAAGGTCGACCGCGTCGAGTGGATCTACATTCCCGATTCGGCCACCGCCGCGGCCGCGATCAACGCGGGCGAAGCGGACATCTGGGAGCAGATGCCCCCCGATCTGATCCCGCTCCTGTCGAAGAACAAGGACGTCACGGTGAAGAACATCGATCCCCTGGGCTCGATGGGCTTGCTCCGCTTCAACTTCCTCTACCCGCCGTTCAACAACGAGAAGATGCGGCAGGCGCTGCTGTACGTGATCGACCAGAACGACTACGTGATCGGCATCGCCGGCGACAAGAAGAACGGGAAGCCCTGCTACTCGTATTTCACCTGCGGCACGCCGCTCTCTTCGGAGGTCGGGGCCGAGCCCCTGAAGGGCAAGCGCAACTTCGAGCGCGCGAAGGAGCTCGTGAAGGAATCCGGCTACAAGGGCGAGAAGGTCGTCATCATCGATGCGACCGACCAGCCGATCGTCCACTCGCAGTCGCTCCTCACGCTCGAGAACCTGAAGAAGATCGGCGTCAACGCCGAGATCCAGGCGGGCGACTGGGGGACGCTCATCACGCGGCGCGCGGTGCGCGAGCCGCCGGACAAGGGCGGCTGGAACATCTTCCACACCTGGCTCGTGGGGCCGGACATGGTGAACCCGGCGGTGAATTTCCCGATCCGCGGCAACGGCAAGGCGGCCTGGTTCGGCTGGCCGGACGATCCGAAGATGGAGGAGCTGCGCGAGGCCTGGTTCAAGGCGAAGACGCCCGCAGAGTCGAAGGCGGCGGCCGAGGCCGTGCAGAAGCACGCGTTCGAGTTCGTGCCGATCATCCCGACGGGCCAGTTCATCCTGCCGACCGCGTACCGCTCCAACATCAGCGGGCTCATCATCGCCCCGATCAACCTGTTGTGGAACGTAGAAAAAAAGTGACGCCGGGAGAATAGGCCGCATCGGGAACGGCGTTCGAGCGGACGACCAAGGTTGCCGCTCAACGCCACCAAGCACGTGTTCGCTTATGTCGTCAGGCGGTTACTCGCGACCATCGTCGTCATGGCGGTGGTCGCCTTCGTCGTCTTCCTGCTCCTCTACCTCACGCCGGGCGATCCGGCGGCGATCCTCGCGGGCGACGCGGCCACCACCGAGGACATCGCCAGGGTCCGCGCGGCGCTCGGCCTCGACGATCCGTTCCTCGAGCGCTTCGGCCACTGGATCTGGCGCCTCCTCCACGGCGACCTGGGCATCTCCATCTTCACCAACCTGCCGGTGACGCATCTCATCGGGCAGCGCGTCGAGCCCACGCTCTCGCTCACTGTCTGCACGCTGGTGATCTCGGTGCTGGTCGCCGTGCCGATGGGCATGGTCGCCGCCGCGCGCGCCGGCACCTGGGCGGACCGGCTGGTGATGGCGTTCTCGGTGGGCGGATTCTCGATCCCGGTGTTCGTCCTCGCCTACGCGCTGATCCTCCTCTTCTCGATCCAGCTGGGGTGGCTCCCCGTGCAGGGCTACCGCCCCATCCGCGACGGCATCTGGGAATGGGCTCGGCACCTGGTGCTGCCGAGCATCGCGCTGGGGACCGTGTACATCGCGCTCATCGCGCGGATGACCCGCGCCGCGATGCTCGACGTGCTCGCGCAGGACTACGTGCGCACCGCGCAGGCCAAGGGCCTCGCCCCCAGCGCCGTCCTCATCCGGCACGCCCTCAAGAACGCCGCGGTCCCGATCGCGACGGTGATCGGCATCGGCATCGCGCTCCTCATCGGCGGCGCCATCGTCACCGAGACCGTGTTCGCGCTGCCGGGAATCGGCCGCCTCACGGTGGACGCGATCCTGCGGCGCGACTATCCGGTCATCCAGGGCGTGGTGCTGATCTTCTCCGCCGCGTACGTGCTCATCAACCTCGCGGTGGACCTGAGCTACATGTTCTTCGATCCCCGCATCCGCTACTGATGGCAGCCGTCGCGCTCGAGACGCCGAAGCCGGCCTCCCCCACCTGGCGCAATTTCCGCGAGGCCCTGCGGCGCCATCCGACCGCGATCGCGGGTGCCGTCGTGCTCCTCGCGATGATCGCCATCGCGATCCTCGCCCCATGGCTGGGCACGGTCGATCCGCAGGCCGTGGCGCCGGTCAACCGGCTGAAGCCGCCGTCCGGCGAAGTCTGGTTCGGCACGGACATGATGGGGCGCGACGTCTACAGCCGCGTGCTCTATGGCTCCCGGGTCTCGCTCACGGTCGGCATCGCGGTGGCGCTCTTCAGCACCGTGATCGGCCTCGCCATCGGCCTGGTGACCGGATTCATGCGCTGGCTGGACGCCATCGTCATGCGGGTGATGGACGGCCTCATGTCGATTCCGCCGGTGCTGCTCGCGATCGCGCTGATGGCGCTCACGCGCGCGAGCATGCAGAACGTGATCGTGGCGATCACGCTCGCCGAGACGCCGCGCGTCGTGCGCCTGGTGAGGAGCCTCGTGCTGACGCTCCGCGACGAGCCCTACGTCGTCGCGGCGGTCGCGGCCGGCACGCGCCTCCCGCGCATCCTGTGGCGCCACATCCTCCCGAATATCGTGGCGCCGCTCCTCGTGCAGGCGACCTACGTCTGCGCGTCCGCCATGATCACCGAAGCGATCCTCTCCTTCATCGGCGCCGGCACGCCGCCCAACATCCCGAGCTGGGGCAACATCATGGCCGAGGGCCGCAGCATGTTCCAGCTGGCCGGCTACCTCGTCTTCTTCCCCGGGATCTGCCTTTCCATCACGGTGCTCGCGGTGAACCTGCTGGGCGACGGCCTTCGCGACGCGCTCGACCCGCGCCTCGCACGGCGGATGTAGCGCGTGGGCGGAGCGCTCCTCGAGGTCGACGGCCTCAAGACGCATTTCTTCACGCGCGACGGCGTGGTGCGCGCGGTCGACGGCGTGTCGTTCTCGATCCAGCCGGGCGAGACGCTGGCGCTCGTGGGCGAGTCCGGCTGCGGCAAGAGCGTGACCTCGCTCTCGATCATGCGGCTCATCGCCTCCCCGCCGGGACGCGTGGTGGCGGGTGCCATCCGCTTCAACGGCCGCGACCTCCTCGGCCTGAGCGAGCCCGCGATGCGCAAGGTGCGCGGCAACGAGATCTCGATGGTCTTCCAGGAGCCGATGACCTCGTTGAATCCGGTGCTCACCATCGGGCGCCAGGTGGCCGAGACGCTGGTGCTGCACCGTGCGATGAGCCGCGCCGATGCGATGGCGCGCGCCGTCGAGCTGCTGCGGCTGGTGAACATTCCCGAGCCCGCGCGCCGTGCGGCCGAGTATCCGCACCAGATGTCCGGCGGCATGCGGCAGCGCGTGATGATCGCGATGGCGCTCGCCTGCGACCCGAAGGTGCTGATCGCGGACGAGCCCACGACGGCGCTGGACGTCACCATCCAGGCGCAGATCCTGGACCTGATGCGCGAGCTGCAGGCGAAGACCGGCACCGCGATCCTGCTCATCACGCACGACCTGGGCGTCGTGGCCGAGATGGCGCAGCGCGTGGTCGTGATGTACGCCGGCCGCAAGGTGGAAGAGGCGCCGGTGGGCGAGCTCTTCGAGCGGCCGCGCCATCCGTACACGCGTGGGCTCATGAACTCCATGCCGCGCCTCGGTGCCGGACAGGGGACCCGCCAGCGGCTGCAGGAGATCCCGGGCATGGTGCCGTCGTTGCGCGAGCCGCTCGCCGGCTGCGCCTTCGCCGCGCGCTGCCCCTACGCCGTGGAACGTTGCCGGGTGGAGGTGCCCCCGTTCGAGCCGAAGGCGCCGGGCCACGCGGTGGCGTGCTGGGAAGCCGACCGCCTGCCCCCGGTGATCCGGCCATGAGCGAGCTCCTCGAGGTCCGCAAGCTCACCGTGCACTATCCGACGCGCAAGGGCGTGGTCCACGCCGCGGACGAGGTGAGCTTCCACATCGCGGAAGGCGAGACACTGGGCCTCGTGGGCGAGAGCGGCTGCGGCAAGTCGTCCACGGCGAAGGCGGTCTTGAAGCTCGTCGATCCGACGTCGGGCGAGATCTCCTGGCGCGGGCAACGCATCGAGTCCCTTTCGCCCGCGGCCATGCGTCCCTTCCGGCGCGAGCTGCAAGCCGTGTTCCAGGATCCCTATTCCTCGCTCAATCCGCGCATGCGCGCATCGGACATCGTCGCGGAGCCGATCCGCAACTTCGAGTCCGTGGGCGAGAGCGAGATCCAGGCGCGCGTCGCGGCGTTGTTCGAGCGCGTGGGCCTGCGCGCCGACCAGATGGTGAAGTATCCGTACGAGTTTTCCGGTGGGCAACGCCAGCGGCTGGGCATCGCCCGCGCGCTGGCGCCCAAGCCGCGCCTCATCGTCTGCGACGAGCCGGTGTCCGCGCTCGACGTGTCGGTGCAGGCCCAGGTCATCAATCTCCTGATGGACCTGCAGGAGGAATTCAGTCTGTCGTACCTCTTCGTGGCGCACGACCTCGCCGTGGTCGAGCACATCAGCCATCGCGTGGCGGTCATGTACCTCGGCCGAATCGTCGAGCTGGCGGATACCGAATCGATCTTCGCGCGCCCGCAGCATCCGTACACCGTGGCGCTCCTGTCGGCGGTGCCCGTGCCCGACCCGGGCGCCGCGCGGAAGCGCATCATCCTTTCGGGCGATGTCCCAAGCCCGGTGAACCCGCCGCCCGGCTGCCGCTTCCACACCCGCTGCCCCTATGCCTTCGATCGTTGCCGGGTCGAGGTTCCGCTGATGCGGGAGGTGGCGCCCGGCCACGTCGCCGCATGCCACCTGCGTGAAGGTCCACCGGTCGCGCAATGAGCGATTCCGAGCTCTGCTTCACGAGCGCCAGGAAGCTCGCGCGCATGATCCGAACGCGAAAGGTCTCCGCGACGGAGATGGTGCGTGCCTTCATCGGGCGGATCGAGGCGGTGAACCCGAAGGTCAACGCCATCGTGACGTTCCTTCCCGAGCAGGCGTTGAAGCGCGCGAAGGCCCTCGACCGCAAGGGCGCCCGCCTGGGGCCGCTCGCGGGGCTCCCCATCGCGCACAAGGACATCGTGCCGACGAAGGGGATCCGCACGACCTTCGGCTCGCCCATCTACAAGGACCACGTGCCCCAAGTGGACCACGTGATCGTCGAGCGCCTGCGCGACGCGGGCGCGATCCTCATCGGCAAGACGAACACGCCGGAATTCGCGACGGGCGCGCAGACCTTCAACCCGATCTTCGGCGCCACGCGCAATCCCTACGATCTCTCGAAAACGAGCGGCGGATCCTCCGGCGGCGCGGCGGCCGCGGTCGCGAGCGGCATGCTGCCCTTCGCCGACGGCTCGGATCTAGGGTCATCGCTGCGCAATCCCGCGAGCTTCTGCAACGTGGTGGGCTTCCGCCCCACGCCGGGGCGCGTGCCCAACTGGCCGTTCCCCAATTCATGGGACACGCTGTGGTCATTGGGGCCGATCGCGCGCACCGTCGAGGACGCCGCGCTGCTCTTTTCCGCGATGGCGGGGCCCGACCCCCGGTCGCCCACGACGCATGCCGAACCGGGACGCGTCTTTGCTCGGCCGCTCACGCGCGACTTCCGGAAGGTGCGCGTGGCCTGGAGCCCGGACCTGGGCGGCGCCTTTCCCGTGGACGCGCGCGTCACGCGTGCGCTGGCACCCGCGCGGGCCGTGCTCGCATCGCTCGGCTGCATCGTCGAGAACGCTGCTCCCGATCTTTCCGATGCGGACGAGGCCTTCCAGGTGCAACGGGCGGTCGGCTTCGTCGAAGCGTATGGCGAGCTTTTGAAGACGAAGCGGGCGCTGATGAAGGACACGGTGGTCTGGAATATCGAGCAGGGACTCGCGCTCGACGCCGCGCGCATCGCGAAGGCCAACGTGCTGCGATCCAACGTCTTCCACGTCATGCGCACCTTCCTCGAGCGCCACGAGTTCCTGGTGCTGCCGACGGTCCAGGTGCCTCCATTCCCGGTCGACCAGCCGTACGTCACCGAGATCGACGGCGTGAAGCTCGGCAATTACATGGAGTGGATGAAGTCGAACTACCTGATCACCGCGACCAGCCACCCCGCGATCTCGGTTCCGGCGGGCTTCACCGACGACGGCCTCCCCGTCGGCCTGCAGATCGTGGGACGATACCGCGACGACGTCGGCGTGCTGCAGCTCGCGCACGCGTTCGAGGGCGCGACCGGGGCGTGGCAACGTCGTCCCCGCGTAGGCGGGGACCCAGTGGGGCAACGCGATGACCATTGAAGCACGAACGGAACTGCGCATCGACGCCGCGCGCCTGTGGCGCTCGCTCATGGACCTCGCGAGCATCGGCGCCACACCGCTCGGCGGCGTGCGGCGCATCACGTTGACCGATCTCGATCGCCAGGGCCGCGATCGCGTCGTGGAATGGTTCAAGGCCGCGGGGCTCGAGGTGCGCGTGGATCCCATCGGCAATATCTTCGGCCGCCGCGGAGGTCGCGATCCGTCGCGGCCGCCGGTCGTCGCGGGGAGCCATATCGACACGCAGCCCTCGGGGGGCAAATTCGACGGCGCCTACGGCGTGCTGGCCGGCCTCGAAGTGGTGCGCACGCTGAATGACCACGGCGTGCAGACCGATGCGCCGATCGAGGTCGCGGTATGGACCAACGAGGAAGGATCGCGCTTCACCCCGGTGATGATGGGCTCGGGCGTCTTCGCAGGTGCGTTTTCATTGGAGCACGCGCTTGCGCGGACGGACGTCGAAGGAAAATCCGTGGGCGACGAGCTCGGACGCATAGGATATGCCGGCAGAGCCCCTCTCGGCAGGCCCGTCGGCGCGTACTTCGAGGCGCACATCGAGCAGGGCCCGATCCTCGAGGAAACGGGCAAGACGATCGGCGTCGTGATGGGCGCTCTCGGCCAACGCTGGTTCGACGTGACGGTGACCGGCATGAACGCCCATGCGGGACCCACCCCGATGAATTTGCGGAAGGACGCGCTGCTGGCCGCCTCGCGGCTCGTGGCGGAGGTGAACCGCATCGCGCTCGGTGAGGCACCCAATGGCCGCGGCACGGTGGGCTTCCTGCAGGTCTCGCCCAACTCCCGCAACGTCGTTCCGGGCGAAGTGAAATTCTCGGTCGATTTCCGCCATCCGGACGACACGGGGCTGAAGGCGATGGAGGAGAAGTTGCGATCGGCGGGCGCGCGCATCGCGGGCGAGTGCAACGTGGAAGTGCGCACCGAGGAAGTGGTCTACTTTGCGCCGTGCCGCTTCGATGCCGAGTGCGTCGCCGCCGTGCGGGCGGGGGCGGAAGCGGGAGGCTACTCAGCGATCGAGATCGTGAGCGGCGCCGGGCAC
>DATAMY010000191.1:0-1885 GCA_036266535.1 Usitatibacter sp.
CGCGAGGAGCGCGTCCGGGGTGATGTCGTCCGCGTAGGCGAACGCGGTCTTTTCCCCGGCCACCACGCGGACCCCCACGCCCTGGTCGATCGAGAAGCTCCCGGACTTCACCTGGCCCTCCTCGAGGGTCCAGCTCTCCGACCGGTTGTACTGGAAGAAAAGGTCGGCGTCGTCCGCCCGATGCGCCAGGATGGTGCCGAACACGCGGCTCGTGGCCGCCTCGTCCACCCCGAACGGGGTGAGGAGCGTCGCCTTGGCGATATCGAGGGGGGCGGGGCCGGGCTTGGTCACGGAGGGGTGCCTTTATCTTCTTTGAAAATGCCGCGAAAACGTTCTAACGTCGTCGAACTGCGCCGATCAGACCTGCCGCACGGTACGGTGCGTCAGGGCCGGAAGGCTGCGGCGGACCTTCGCCTGATAGGTGGGGTTCACTCCCGCGACCACAACCCCCGACCCGCGCGGCAACCGGTCCAGCACCACCCCCCACGGATCGACGATCATGGTATGACCGTGGGTTTCCCGGCCGTTCACGTGGTAGCCCCCCTGGGCCGGAGCGACCACGTACGCCAGGTTTTCGATCGCCCGGGCGCGGATGAGCGTATCCCAATGGGCCTTCCCCGTGGTCTCCGTGAAGGCCGAGGGGACGAAGATGAGGTCCACCTCGCCCATCGCCCGGTAGAGTTCCGGAAACCGCAGGTCGTAGCACACGGAAATCCCCAGCTTCCCGTACGGGGAATCGAGAGTGACCACCCGCTCGCCCGGCTCGATCGTCCGCTCCTCGCTGTAGCGCTCGTTCCCGAGCTCCAGGCCGAAGAGGTGGATCTTGTCGTAGCGCGCGACCCGCCGTCCTTCCTGGTCGTAGACCAGGCAGGCATTGCGGACCTTCTCCGGCACGCCCGACTCGAGGGGGATGGAGCCGCCCACGATCCAAACGCGGTGGCGCCGCGCCTCGGCCGAGAGGAAGTCCTGGATCGGCCCCGCGCCGTCCTTCTCCCGCGCGGCGACCTTGTCCGTGTCCTTCATGCCCATGATGGCGAAGTACTCCGGGAGCGCGATGATCCGCGCGCCGGTGCCGGCGGCGAGCTCGATCAGGCGCCCCGCTTCCTGCAGGTTCGCGGCGACGTGCGGGCCGGAAGCCATCTGGATCGCGGCCACGCGGAACATCGATTGCGTCGAGCTCAACGTCTCGCGCAACGCGTCCGGCGTGGTCGGCGTATTGCGGGTGATGATCATGGGGTGGCCGCGGCGGCCTTCGGCGGCGCGGCGGAAAGGCGTGTGACCTGGGGATTATCCCACGAGCCCGTCACCTGGTACTCGTAGGCGACCACCTTCCCGAAGGGGTTCCGGAGGATCTTGGAGACGAGGAGCGTCGAGAGTCCCAGCACCGGCGTCCCGATGAGGCTCGCCGCGAGCGCGATCCCCTCGCTCACCTCCGGCACCACGCGCAGCGTGAGCGACTGCGTCTCGTCCGGGAGCGACACCTCGCCCGCGATGCTCACGAAGGCGGACGGCCCGCTGATCTCGAAATCGTCCGCGAGGAGCACGCCGCGCGCGAGCTTCACGTCGCCGTGGATGCGCTCGAACGCGAAGCCCTCGCTGAAGACGTCGCGGAAATCGAGCACCGCCCGGCGGGGAAGCGACTGGAGCGAGAGGAGGCCCAGGAGCTTTCCCGCGCCCGGCTCGATCTTCGCGAACTGGCCGCGATGGCCGTCGACCTTGAAGTGCCCGGCGAGCGTGGAGAGCGCGAAGTCGTAGGGATACCCGGGCCAGGCGAGCGTCCCCTCGAGGCTCCCGTCGCCGCGCTTGAGGTACTCCCCGTAGCCGAACACCCCGAAGAGCGCATTGAGGCTGTCCGCCTGGAGCTTCACCGCGAGCGTCGTGATCG
>DATAMY010000192.1:0-3623 GCA_036266535.1 Usitatibacter sp.
CCCCGGCGCGTGCAGCGCTCGACGCTCCTCTCGATCAAGACGGGAGGATGCCCGGAGGACTGCGGCTATTGCCCGCAGGCGGCACGCTATCACACGGACGTCGCGAACGAGCCGCTCCTCGCGCTCCCCGAAGTGCTCGACGCCGCGCGGAACGCCAAGGCGCACGGCGCGACGCGTTTCTGCATGGGCGCCGCGTGGCGCGGGCTCAAGGCGCGCGACCTGGAGCCCGTGCTGGACATGGTGCGCGGCGTGAAGGCGCTGGGCCTCGAGACCTGCTGCACCCTCGGGATGCTGCGCGACGGCCAGGCCGAGGCGCTCAAGGACGCGGGCCTCGACTACTACAACCACAACCTCGACACGGCGCCGGAGTTCTACGGCGAGGTGATCACGACGCGCGCCTACGAGGATCGCCTCGCCACGCTCGAGCGCGTGCGTGGCGCGGGCCTCAAGGTCTGCTGCGGGGGCATCGTCGGAATGGGCGAGTCGCGCGAAGGACGCGCCGGATTGATCGCCCAGCTCGCCTGCCTCGACCCGCAGCCGGAATCGGTGCCGATCAACGAGCTGGTCCCCGTGGAAGGAACGCCGCTCGCGGGGAGCGCCGGGCTCCCGTGGGTCGAGTTCGTGCGCACGATCGCCGTGGCCCGCGTGATGCTGCCGCGGAGCGTGGTGCGCCTGTCCGCGGGACGCGCGGGCATGAGCCAGGCCGTGCAGGCGCTCTGCTTCTTCGCCGGCGCGAACTCGATCTTCTACGGCGAGAAGCTCCTCACCACCGGCAACCCGGACGTCGAGGGCGACGACGCGCTCTTCGACGCGCTGGGCCTCGAGCCGGCCTGAAGCGCGATGGGGTTCGACGACCGGCTGGCCGAGGGGCTCGCCGCGCTCGACCGGGAGACGCTGCGCCGCAGCCGGCGCGTGCTGGACTCGCCGCAGGGCGCGCGCGTTCGCGTGGACGGCCGGGACCTCGCCAACTTCTCGAGCAACGACTACCTCGGCCTCGCCGCCGACCCGCGCCTCATCGAAGCCGTGCGCCGCTCGCTCGACGACTACGGCGTGGGCGCGGGCGCATCCCCCCTCGTGAGCGGCCACCTGCGCGCGCACGAGGAAGCGGAGGCGCGCTTCGCGGCCTTCACCGGGCTTCCGCGCGCGATCCTCTTCGGAAGCGGCTACGCCGCGAACCTCGGCATCCTCACGGTGCTCGCGGGGCCCGAGGCGGAGGTCTTCGGCGACCGCCTGAACCACGCGTGCCTGCATGACGGCGCGCGCCTTTCGCGGGCCACGTACACGAGATACCCGCACGTGGACGTGGACGCCCTCGAGCGCGCGCTCGCGGCGTCGCGCGCGCCCGTGAAGGTCGTCGCGACGGACGCGGTGTTCAGCATGGACGGCGACGTGGCGCCCCTCCCGCGGCTCCTCGATCTCTGCGAGCGGCACGACGCATGGCTGGTCGTGGACGATGCGCATGGCATCGGCGTCGTGGGCGAGCGCGGGCGCGGAAGCCTCGAGCACTTCGGGATCGCCTCGCCGCGGATCGTGTACATGGCGACGCTCGGGAAGGCGCTCGGCGGCTACGGCGCGTTCGTGGCAGGATCGCCCGATGCGATCGAGTGGATCCTGCAGCGCGCGCGCACCTACGTCTTCTCGACGGCGCTCCCGCCGATGATGGCGGTGGCGGCGAGCGCGGCGGTCGAGCTCATCGAGCACGACCGCTCGCTCCTCGCGCGGCTTCGCGCGCGCATCGCGGAGTTCCGCGCCGCGTGCGCGGAGGCCGCGGTGCCCGTGACGCCGTCCGGGACGGCGATCCAGCCCGTGATCGTCGGAGACGCCGCCCGCGCGGTGGAGGTCTCGGCCCGCCTCCTAGAGCGCGGCTTCCTGGTGCCCGCGATCCGCCCGCCGACGGTGCCGCGGGGCACGTCGCGGCTGCGGGTGTCGCTCGGCGCCGCGCACGAGCGCGCGGACGTCGAGCGCCTCGCCCGCGCGCTCGCCGAATCCCTGGCGTGACGCCCGCGTCCCGGCGCGCCGCGCGGCGCGCGTTCGGCCGCGCCGCCCCCGCGTACGACGAGCACGCGGTGCTCCAGCGCGAGGTGGGCGCCCGGCTCCTGCAGCATCTCGATCCCATCCGGATCGAGCCTCGGCGCGTGATCGACCTCGGGGCCGGCACGGGATCCTTCCTCGCAGCGCTCAAGGGACGCTTCCCCCGCGCCGCGCTCTTGGCGATCGATGCGGCGCTGCCCATGCTTCGCGAGGTGCGCCGGAGAGCGCCGTGGTGGCGCCGGGCACTGGGCGCGGGCGTGGCCTCGCTCGCCTGCGCGGACGCGGAACGGCTTCCGCTCGCGGCGGGATCGGCGGGCCTCGTCTTCTCGAACCTCCTCCTGCAGTGGTGCGATCCGGCCGCGGCCTTCGCGGAGGCGGCGCGCGTCCTCGAGACCGGAGGGCTTTTCCTCTTCTCGACCTACGGCCCGGACACGCTGAAGGAGCTCCGCGGCGCGTTCGCGGCGGTGGATGACGCGCCGCACGTGAATGCCTTCGTCGACATGCACGACCTGGGCGACGTGCTCGTGGCCGCCGGATTCGCGGACCCGGTGATGGAGATGGAGACGCTCACCGTCGAATACGCGGACGTGGAATCCCTCGCGCGCGACCTGCGGCGGGGCGGGGGGCAGACGGTGCTCGCGGGCCGGCGGCCGGGCCTGGGCGGGCGCGCGCGGTGGAAGCGGATGGCGGAGCGCTACGAGGCCCATCGCCGCGACGGCGCGCTCCCCGCGACGTTCGAGGTCGTGTACGGGCACGCGTGGAAGGCGGCGCCCCGCACCGCCGCGGATGGGCGCGCGATCGTGGACTTCCATCCGCGGGTGAAGCGATGAGCCGCGGCGTCTTCGTGACCGGCACGGACACCGGCGTCGGGAAGACCGTCGTCGCCTGCGCGCTCGTCCATGCGCTGCGGGCGGCCGGGGTGCGCGTGGTCGCGATGAAGCCCATCGCCGCCGGCGCGGTCCGGAACGGCGAGCGCTGGGTGAACGAGGACACGCTCGCGCTTGCCGACGCCGCAGGGGTCGGCCCCGAAGGGATCGACCGCGTGACGCCCGTGCTGCTGCGCGATCCGATGGCGCCGCACATCGCAGCCGCACGCGAGGGGCGGCACGTCGCGCTCTCCCCGATCCTCGACGTCTTCGAGGCGCTCGCGGCGTCCGGCGACTTCGCGGTGGTCGAAGGCGTCGGCGGCTTCCTCGTGCCGCTCGACGAGGCGCTCGATACGGGCGACCTCGCGCGGGCGCTGCGCCTCCCGGTCGTACTCGTCGTGGGGCTTCGCCTGGGCTGCCTCAACCACGCGCTCCTCACCGCGCGCGCGATCGCGGCGACCGGCCTGCCGCTCGCCGGCTGGATCGCGAACGGGATCGATCCCGCGATGGCGGCGGTCGACGAGAACGTCGAGGCGCTGCGAACGCGGCTCGGCGCGCCGCTCCTGGGGCGGCTTCCGCACGCGCCCGGTCCGGATCCCCGCGCGCTGGCGCGGATGCTGGACGTGGCGCCCCTCCTCGCGAACGCCCGCTAACCGAAAGCCGCGCTGAGGAGCGCCACACCGTGCGCGCCGCGGCGGCGCGCTTCGGGGAGGTCCGCGCGCGTGA
>DATAMY010000193.1:0-3256 GCA_036266535.1 Usitatibacter sp.
GGCCGATCCGGCCAGTATGTTCCCTTCCGGCGCCGGTGTCCGTTACCGGCACGCGCCCGTGGTGACGGCCTGCAGCACCTCTCCCGTCTTCGCGTCCTGCACGAACGCGGCGACCGACATGTTCGGCGCCGCCCACCTCGCACCCGGCTTGAAATCGAACGCGACGTGGCTCGACGAATGCGCGAGCGCGGTGCTCGCCATGTCGCGCGCGACGAAGTCGTGGGCGAGCTGCTCGCCCCGGTTCTCGCCGGCGGTGACGCGGCTCGCGAGCCCGTTCTGCACGGCGACCACGACCAGCGTGAGGTCCTTAGTCGTCGTCCCGGCCTCGAGCGCCGCATCCACCGTGCCGTGGATCGAGGCGTCCTCCGCGACCGTGGCGTCGATGGCGATCTTCGCCTTCGCGGTCCCCATGCGGCTGCGGAAGACGTTGAAGGGAACGCTCACGCCGCTGCGCCAGTCCGGCACGTCGCGCCCGCTCACCACCACCTGCGGCGTATAGACGAAGCGCGCCCCCGTCGCCTTCTGCAATTGCTCCTGCCTTCGGGTGTAGCGCGCGTCCGAGAATGGATCCTTCCAGCCGTCGTGGTCCCAGTAGTCGACGTGGAACTCGACGGGTACCACGCGCGAATCCGTCCGGCCGCTCCCGAACCGGGAGAGCCAGCGCTCCGCGGGCGGGCAGCTCGAGCACCCTTCGGAGGTGTAGAGCTCCACCAGCGCGTGCCGGTCGGTGCCGGACGCGGCCTTGCACTGGAGCGCCTGGGCCGGGGCGGCCGCGAGCGTGAGCACGACGAACGCGATCGACGAGGGGCGATTCATGGCGAGGGCATCTTCAACAGGCGCTTCGCGTTCCCGCCCAGGATCTTCATCTTGTCCTCCATGGAAAGCGGCACTGCGTCCATCCATGCTACCCCGGGGCGGCTCTCGGCCACGAACGGCCAGTCCACCGCGAAGAGGATGCGGTCGACGCCCATCTCAGTGACGCAGCAGACAAGCGAGGGCGTCGAGAAGAATCCGCTCGTGGTGATCCAGAAATTCCGCGTGAAGATCTCCCGGAACGCGACGCTCTTCCCCTGGCCGGGGCGGTTGAAGGCCTGGTCGAGGCGCCAGAGCTGGAACGGGATCGACTCGCCCAAGTGCCCCAGGATCACCTTGAGCTTCGGGTGCTTCTCGAAGACGCCGGAGAGGACGAGCCGCACGCCCTGCGTGCCCGCATCGACCGTATAGCCCCACGCGGGGCGCGCGAGCATCGGGTAATCCTTGAGGTAATCCCTGTAATAGGCGTCGACCACCGCCGGATGCGGGTACGCCGGGTGGAAGTACACCGGCACGTCGAGCTTCTCGGCGCGCGCGTAGATCGGCCAGTACTTCGGGAGGTCCAGGAACTCGCCGTTCGTCATCCCGTGGACCATCGCGCCCCTGAAGCCCATCCCGACGCAACGCTCGAGCTCGTCCGCGGCGGCCTCCGGGACCGCGGTGGGCAGGGCGGCGAACGCGGCGAAGCGCGTGGGATTTTCCGCGACGGCGGCGGCCAGGCGATCGTTCACGCGCCGGACCAGCGCCGCGGCGATGTCGGCCGGGATCTTCTGGCTCGAGGGCGCGCCGTGCGAAAGGACGCAGAGGTCGATGCCCGCGGCGTCCATGTCGCGGAGGCGGTCGCCGCCGAAGCTCCGAAGCCGGCTTTCGATGAGGCCGGGCTTGCTCCCTTCGGGCCCGGAGAAGTGCGACGCGAGCTCGTCGTCCCAGTAGTGCTCCTCGATCGCGATGATCGGGCAATCCGGCCGTTTGATCATGTCCGCATTCGTGTCGGTTCAAGCTGCGCTAGCATTCTACGGAATGAACGCCTCCCGTCCCGAGCTGGGCACCGTCCTCGGCCATGCCTGCCTCCAATCGCCGGACCCCGGCGGGGCCGCGGCCTTCCTCGAGCGGGCCTGCGGCGCGTGATGATGCCGCGGAGCAGGGCGGGCGCCCTCGCGACGCAGATGGCCTTCCGCGCGCTCTCGCTCTGCAAGCCGGCGCGCGACTCCGTGATGCAGATGAAGTACAAGCCGCAGCCAGGCGAGGCCGACATCGAGCGGGTGCGGGACGCCACCGGCGCGATCGGGGCGGTGTTCGACCGCGCGGCGATCCGCGGCGTGATCGTCCGGCCGGATCGCTACGTCGCGGCGTGCCTCGGCCGCACCTCCGGTCCCGCGGAATGCGACCGGCTTCTGCAGGCCCTCGCGGCCACTGGATGACATGACCATGCACCTTCCGCACCTCCGCATCCCGCGCATCTCCTGGCACGACCTCGCGTTGACGCTGGGGCCCTACGTCCTCCTCGTCGCCGTGGGCTTCTGGTTCGCCTATCGCTTCGTTCGCCCGGCGCCTCCGGGGACGATCGTCCTCACGAGCGGCGGCGCCGGCAGCCTCTTCGACGTGGCCTCCCGGCGCTATCGCGACATCCTCGCGCGCCAAGGCGTGACGCTCGAGATCCTGCCCTCCGAGGGCTCGCTCGAGAACCTGAAGCGGCTGGCCGACCCGGACTCGAAGGTCGACGTGGGATTCGTGCAGGGCGGCCTGGCCGACCGGGTGGACGCGGCGAAGCTTGTGTCCCTGGGAAGCGTCTTCTACGCGCCGGTAGCGGTCTTCTACCGCGCTCCGCGCCCGATCACGCGCCTGTCGGGCCTCCGCGGGAAGCGCATCGCGATCGGCCGCGAAGGAAGCGGCACCCGCGCGACGAGCGAGGCGCTCCTCAAGGCGAACGGGATCGAGCCGGGCGGCGACACCAAGCTCGTCGAGCTGGAGGGAGCGGATGCGAAGAACGCCCTCATCCGGGGGAGCGTCGACGCGGTTTTCCTCACGGGCGATTCGGCGTCGGGCGCCAACATGGCGGAGCTGGTGCATGCCCGCGGCATTCGGTTGTTCGACTTCGTGCAGGCCGACGCCTACGTCCGGCGCTTCGGCTACCTCAGCAAGATCGAGCTCCCCGCGGGCTCGCTCGACCTGGGCAGGAACGAGCCGCCCAGGGCGATCGCCATCGTCGCGCCGACCGTGGAGCTCCTCGCGCGTCCCGACCTGCATCCCGCGCTCTCGGACATGCTGATCGAGGCGGCGCGCGAGGTGCACGGCCGCGCGACGCTCCTGCAGAAGGCGGGCGAGTTTCCCGCGCCGCTGGAGCACGAATACCGCCTGAGCGATGACGCGCTGCGTTATTACAAGACGGGCAAGGGGTTCGCATACCGGCACCTTCCTTTCTGGCTCGCGAGCCTCATCGACC
>DATAMY010000194.1:0-1772 GCA_036266535.1 Usitatibacter sp.
GACGACGCCGATGGAGGCGCCCGCGAGCGCGACCAGCTTCGAGTTGAACGCGTCGCCGATGAACCAGAGCCCCAGGATCGCGAAGAGGAACACGGGAATCGAGGCGAGGTGCGCGCGTCCCCACGGCACGCTCACGCGGCGCCGGCAATTCGCGCAGGGCATCGTCCGGTTCGGGCCGAGGGACTGCTTCTGCCAGAACGAGAAGCTCTTGTGGCTGCACCAAGGGCATTCGTACATCGGGACTCCTGGAAGCGACGGGGACGGGGCGGGAATTCCGCTCTTGTAGTTGCCATTTTACCGCCGCTGTAGGCGCCCAAGAAGCCTTTCCACGTTACCGATACAACGCTCATGGTCCATTCGGACCACGGCCTTAGCGGAAGGTCCACCTGTAGACGGCGTCGAGCCCCGGGAGATATCCCGCGCGCGCCAGGAGCTGGAAGCGCCGCGTGATCTGCCACGCGACCTTGAGCGTGCCCTCCGCGTCCGAGAGTCCCTGCTCGTACGTGAGGTGCACGTCGCGCGTGAGCTTCTTCCCGACGGTCACCACCTCGGCGGCGGAGGCGGTGCCCGTGCGCCCCGCGACCGTGCTCTGCGGCAGCACGCCCAGCACGCTGTTCGCGCCGCTGCGGCCGATCTTCACCTCGTCGAATCCCAGCTTCTGGCCGAAGTCCTGCCCCGGGTTCTTCCCGAACATCGACGCCGCGGCCGAAACGAGCACCGAGGCATCGCCGGGACCGAGGTCCGAGGGACCGCGGCCCAGCACGAGCCACGAGAGCTTCTCCGGCTCCGGCACGTCCGGCGTCGAGACCAGCCGCACGCGCAGGTGCGACACGCTCCCCGTCACCTCGACGCCCGCCTCCACCGGCAAACCCGTCCGGATGGCGCGCACGTTCAGCTGCGGATTGTCGATGGGTCCGGCGAAGTGCAGCACGCCGCGCTCGATCGCGAGCTTCTGCCCGTAGCCGTCGTACGTGCCGCCGACCGTGCGGACGTTTCCGGTCGCCCGCAGCGCCGCCGGATCGCCCGTGACGCGCAGGTCGCCTTCGAGCCGCGTGTCGAGCCCGCGGCCCTCGAAGTGGAGGTTCTTGCCCAGGGCGAAGCGCGCGTCGACCGTGATGCGCTCTTTCTGCGACGTGGGCGACGCCACGGGCGCAGGCTGCGCCGCTCGCACGACGACGACGTCCTCCGAGACCGAGGGCGGCGGCGTCTCGAGCGCGCCGATCCAGCCGGCGTCGGCGGCGAGGTCGCCCGCGGCGACGACGCCCTGCTTCGTGGATTCCAGCCGCGCCTCGCCGGACAACGCCACGAACCGGCTCGGGAGCTGCGTGGCGGGGACGCCGGCCAGCCGAACGCGGATCGACCCCACGCCGGAGGAAAGATCCATCGAGCCCGACGCCTCGATCGTGCCGGGCGCGTGCCCCGAGGCGCCCGGAATCTTCCGCACCGCCCCCTCGGACGGATGCCACGGCGCCTGCGCCGCCAGCCGCTCGATCGCGACCGAATGGCCGTCGAGCTTCACGGCGACGTCGCCATGCTCGATCTCGAAGCCGGTCTGCGGCTCGCGGAGCCCGAGGTCCTGCGCCCGCACGTCGCCCGCGAGCCGGGGAGATTCCGCCGTACCGGAGACCGCCACGTTCGCCTGTAACCGCCCCGCCGCCTTCGCGTCCGGCCCGATCCATGCGACGAAGGCCGCGACATCCGGGATGTCGGCGGTCACCCGTCCCGCGACCGGCGCGTTCGGCGCGAGGCTCCAGCCCTTGGCGCCCCGGGCG
>DATAMY010000195.1:0-6811 GCA_036266535.1 Usitatibacter sp.
AAGACCCGGAACCACGAGCACGTGGTGCGCATCGTCGACGCCCTGAAGCGCGCGGGCTTCAACGCCCGGGCGCACCCTGTCGAGTGATCAGGAGCCATTGGAACCACAGATGAACACAGATGAACACAGATGAGCGTCGAAATGAGTGCTCTGTGCCCATGGCCACGCTGTCACCCGCCATCCCAGACCATCTGTGTTCATCTGTGTTCATCTGTGGTTCCCTCGCCTTAACCCCGCAAGGAAATAGAAGATGACCATCCAGCGCCACAACGTCGGGAAGCGCCTCTCCGAGATCGTCGTCCACGGCAACACCGCCTACCTCGCGGGCGAGGTGCCGGACGACACGACGAAGGACATCGCCGGGCAGACGGAGCAGGTGCTCGCGAAGATCGACCGCCTCCTCGCGCAGGTGGGGAGCGACAAGACGAAGATCCTCTCTGCGCAGATCTTCATCGCGGACATGGCCGAGTTCGCCGGCATGAACGCCGCGTGGGACAAGTGGGTGGCCCAGGGCCACACACCGGCGCGCGCGACGATCGAGGCGAAGCTCGCGAATCCGGCATACAAGGTCGAGATCATGTGCGTCGCGGCGATCTGAGCGGCGGCGAAAGGAAATGCCCATGAAGATCCTCATCACCGGCGGCGGCGGCTTCATCGGCTCGCGGCTCGCCGAAGCGCTTTACGCCCGCCATCCCGGCGCCCGGATCCGGCTCCTGGACGTGAGCTTTCCTCCCGGCCTCCCGAGCGCGTTCGACTGCATGACCGGCGACCTCGCCTCGCCGGAGGTGATCGCCCGCGCGCTCGGCGGCGACACGGACACGGTGTTCCACCTGGCCGCGGTCGTGAGCGGCGGCGCGGAGGCCGACTTCGACCTGGGCTACCGCGTGAACCTCGACGGCACGCGCGCGCTCCTCGAAGCGTGCCGGAAGCTTCCGAAGCCGCCGAAGTTCGTCTTCGCGAGCTCGGTCGCCGCGTTCGGCGGCGTGTTGCCGGACGTCCTCGACGATTCCACGACGCCCGCGCCGCAGACGTCCTACGGCGCCCAGAAGGTGATCGGCGAGTACCTCGTGGCCGACTTCACGCGGAAGGGCATGATCGACGGGCGGTCGATGCGCCTTCCCACGATCGTGGTGCGGCCCGGGAAGCCGAACCTCGCGGCGTCCTCGTTCGCGAGCGGCATCATCCGCGAGCCGACCGCGGGCCAACGCAGCGATTGCCCGGTCCCGGAGACGACGGGCGTCTGGATCCTCTCGCCGCGCCGCGTGGTCGAGGCGTTCGTGCACGCGTGGGAGCTCCCCTCATCGGCGTGGCCCACGACGCGCGTGGTGAACCTTCCTGGCATCACGCTCACGGTGCGCGAGATGATCGATGCGATGGGGCGCGTGGCCGGGAGGAAGGCCGTGGACCTCGTGACCTTCAAGCCGGATGCGCGCATCCAGGCGATCGTGAAGACGTGGCCCGTGCGTTTCCGCACCGAACGCGCGGCCGCGATGGGATTCGCGGCGGATGCGGACTTCGACTCGATCGTCCGCGACCACATCGAGAACGAGAAACGGCGAGCCGTCCCGGCGTGATGCGTATCCGTCATTCCCGTGCAGACGGGAATCCAGCCGAAAAATGATCTCCTTCGTCGTCCCCGCGTACAACGAGGAGAAGTACCTCGGTCCGACGCTGGACGCGGTCCATGCGGCGGCGCGCGCGGCGGGCGAGGACTACGAGATCGTGGTGGCGGACGATGCCTCCACGGACGCGACGGCCGGCATCGCGGCGCAGCACGGCGCGCGTGTCGTGCGCGTGGACAACCGGCAGATCGCCGCCACCCGCAACGCCGGCGCGCGCGCCGCGACGGGCGATCGCATCATCTTCGTGGACGCGGACACCACCGTGAACCCGGCGCTCATCGCGGAAGCGCTCATGGCCTTTCGCGGCGGCGCCGTCGGCGGAGGCGCCCCGGTGCGCATCGACCCCGCGCCGCGCTGGGCCCACGCGTTCATGAAGCTTTTCGTGCCGCTCTATTTCGGCCTCGCGCGGTGGGCGGCCGGCTGCTTCGTCTTCTGCACGCGCGAGGCTTTCGAGGCGGCCGGCGGGTTCGACGAGCGCTACTACGCGAGCGAGGAGGTCCACTTCAGCAAGGCGTTGAAGCGCGTGGGCCGCTTCGTGATGCTGAAGACGTTCGTGGTGAGCTCCGCCCGGAAGCTCGAGGGCCGCTCCGCCGGCCAGATGCTTCGCATCACCGCGTGGGTGCTGGCGGGCGGCGACCGGGGCCTGCGGCGGCGCGGGTCCCACACCGCCTTCTGGTACCCGGACCGGCGCTGAACCGCTACGCGCGCGGGATCCGGCCGCGCATGGGATACGCGGGATCGTTGTAGCCGGGCGTGGAGGGATGCCCCGGCCGCACGAGCGAATCCACCAGCGCCTCGTCCTCGGCGTCGAACGGCTTCCCGAGCGCGGCAAGGTAGTCGTTCCACTGCCCGAGCGTCCGCGGGCCGGCGATGACGCTCGTCACGATCGCGTTGTGGAGCACCCAGTTCACCGCGAAGTGGCCGGGCGTCATGCCCTTGCGCTGCGCGTGCGCCTTGATCTCCTGCGCGATGGCGAGCGACTCCGCGCGGAACTCCGTCTCCATCATGCGGCGATCCTTGCGTCCCGCGCGCGTGCTAGCGTCCGGCTCGGCGCCGGGCGCGTACTTGCCGGTGAGGACGCCGCGCGCGAGGGGGCTGTACGGCACGACCCCCAGCCCATGGTGCGCGCACGCCGGCAGCACGTCGTTCTCCGGCTGGCGGTTCATCGCGTTGTAGTACGGCTGCGAGGCGATCGGCTTCGGAAGGCCCATTCGCAGGCACGTGTTCACGAGCTCGGCGGTCCGCCAGCCGCGGAAGTTCGAGATGCCGAAGTAGCGCGCCTTCCCCGCGCGGATCACGTCCGCCATCGCCTGCAGCGTCTCCTCGAGCGGCGTGGACTCGATGTCGCGGTGGAGATAGTAGAGGTCCACGTAGTCGGTGCCCAGGCGCTCGAGGCTCTCGTCGATCGCGCGCAGGATCCACTTGCGGCCGGTGCCTCGGCGGTTGGGGTCATCTTCCGACCTTCCCGGGGCAGGCATCGCGTTGCCGACCTTGGTCGCGAGCACCCATCGGTCGCGATCGGATGCGATGAGCTTCCCGGTGATGCGCTCGCTCTCCCCTTTCGCGTACACGTCCGCGGTGTCGATGAAGTTCACGCCGGCCTCGCGCGCGGAGGCCACGATGCGCCCGGCCTCGGCGGCGTCCGTGCGGTCGCCGAACATCATGGTGCCCACGCAGAGCGGCGAGACCTTGAGACCGCTGCTACCGAGGTCGCGGTATTCCATGTCAGCGCTTCCCGAGCGATTCGATGAGGTGCAGCCCCGACCGGATCCCGGCGAGATAGAGCGACACCTTCGTGCTCTCGTTGGGCGCGTGGTTGTTCTCGTCGTAGGGGGCGAGCGGCACCACGATCGAGGGGAGGCCCAGGAGGCGCGTGAAGACGAAGTCCGGCGTGGTGCCGCCCAGCGCGGGGACGACCAGCGGCTCGCGGCCGAACCCGCGGGCGACGGCGTCCTTCACCACGGGCACGAGCGGGTGGTCGAGCGGCGTGCGCGAGGGCGGCGTCGACTTGATGCGGCGGACCTCGATGCCGTCGTAGCGGCGCGCCTCGGCGAAGCGCCGGATCGCCTCGAAGACGGCGTCCGGATCCTGGCCTCCGGCCAATCGCACGTCCGCCTTCGCGAGCGCCTCCTTGTAGATGATCGTCTTCTGGCCCGGGCCGGTGTAGCCGGAGGCGAATCCGGAGACGTTGAACGCGGGCCGGAGCATCAGGCGCTCGTGGAAGAGCGCGTCGTCCGTGCCGGTCGTGGGCTCGACGCCCACGCTCTCGCGGAATCCGGCGTGATCGACCGTGAGCCGGCGAACCGCGTCGAGATCCGCGGCGGCGACCTTCACGTCCGCGTACGCCGCGCCCGGCACGGTGAGCCGGCCGTCGCGGTCCACCATCTCGGCCAGCAGATGGATCAGGTCCAGCGTGGGATTGGGCGCCACGCCGCCGAAGTTGCCCGAGTGGAGGTTGCGCTTCGCGCCCTTCGCGACGAACTCGATCCCGAGATTGCCGCGGACGCCCATGAGGAGGACGGGCTGGTCGTTCGGGAACATCGGGCCGTCCGAATAGCAGCAGAGGTCGGCCGCGAGCCGCTCGCGATTCGCCTCGATGAATTTCGGGAGCGGGCCGCTTCCGGTCTCCTCGTCGCCCTCGAGGATCACCTTCACGCGGATGGGAAGCTCGCCGTGGAGCTCGCGCCAGAGCGCGATCGCGTGCAGCATCGCGAGGTGCTGGCCCTTGTTGTCGCCCGTGCCGCGGCCCCACACGCGATCGCCGTCGACCACCGGCTCGAAGGGGCGCGTGCGCCAGCCTTCCTGCTTCTCGTCCGCCGGATAGACGTCGTAGTGGCCGTAGAGGAGCCAGGTGAAGCGCGCGTTCGCCGGCCCGATCTCCGCGTAGACGATCGGATGGCTCGCCGTGGGATGCACCTCGACCGCGAAGCCCCACCCTTCGAGCCGCCCGCGCAGGAACGCGACCTGGTCCGCGATCCCCTCGCCGGTGAGGCTCACCGAGGCGATGCGGACGGATTCCAGGAGCGTATTGACGAGCGCGTCGCTTCGCTCACGGACCGCGGCGTCGATCATGGGAATGGGGCGCTTCCAGGCGGGAGGGAGCGCCCATTCTATTACTTCGTCGCTTCCGCCCGCTTCAGCGCAGCGCGAACTCGAACGTGCTCACGACGCGGATCTTCTTTTGCGGCGTGCTGGTCGGGGCGTAGGGCGCCGACTCGTCGTGCCCGTCGGTCCCGAAGATCTGGATGTTGCCCTGGTTCGCGGCGACGATGCGGCCCACGACCGCGCCCGAATCCGCGGCGAACTGCGTGGCGGTGGCGCGCGCGTTTCGCGTGGCATCGGCGAGGAGCCGCGGCCGCAGCTCGTTGAAGCGCGAGACCGCGTAGCGCGGGTTCGCGATGCCGTTCTCGCCCGTATCGACGAGCACCCCCGCCTTCACGAGCGCGTCGGTCGCTCCCAGCGCGGCCTGCACCGCGTCGACGTTCCGGGTTCGCACCACGACGCCGGTGGAAAGCACGTAGCGAAGCCGCGCCTCCCGCGCCTCGGTGTACTCCTGCGCGAGCTTGTCCGCGGCGCGCGTGGGCTGGATCTCCAGCTCCGCGTCGGTGAAGCCGCGCTCGTGGAGGAAGGAGACGACCGCCGCGCGGTCGCCCTGGATGGACGCGTAGAGCTCGGGCAGGGAATTGCCCGCTCGCCGGAAAGAAAGTCGCCAGGTCGCCTCGTCGGCGTGGACCTCGCGCTCCACCAATCCTTTCACGGTCACCGTGCGCACGTCCGACTTGAAGCCGGCGATGCCTTTCCCAACCAGGAATCCGCCGGCCGCGAGCCCCGCGGCGACCGCAAGACCCGCCGCGACGATCGTCACGGCCCCGATTCGCTCCATGTCGCCTCCCTCGAACGCCCCATCGGCGTCTTTCCATTGCGCCATGGCTCCCGGGCGCGATGCGGGCCGAGGACTGGGAGAGTGCGGGCGAAATGAGGCGGAAAGATGCCCTCGCATCAGCATCCGTGAAGCTTGGCGAAACCTTCGCGGCGTAGCGTGACCCCCCCTTCGTCGGTTTCACGTGGCATTCCTCGAAGCTTCACAACAAAAGGAGAGCTGCACCATGCGATTCCCGAAACTCGGCACGGCAGTGGCGGCGGGGTTGCTCGTCGCGGGATGTGGAAGCGGGCTCAGCGGCGGGACGCCGGAAGCCAACGACGCCACCGCGAACATCGCGGTCCCCGGGATCACCGCCGGAAAATCATTCTCGTTCGACCTGGGCACGGTCGTCAACGGTAAGTATTACGTGACCGATCGCAACAACAAGTCGGTCGACGTGGTGGATACGAGCACGCTCCAGTTCTCGCTGATCACCGGGACGGGCGCCAACGCATTCTTCGGCGTGGGCCCGGACAACGGCCACTCGGGCCCGGATGGTGTCAACGCGATCACCGGGACGACGCTTCTTTTCGCCGGCGACGTGAACAGCGTGAAGGTGGTCGACGCGCCGAGCGCAACCGTGCTGCGCAGCATCGCGGTAGGCAGCGCGGGCTTCCGGGCGGACGAGGGCTGCTTCGACGCGGACCACGGGCTCTACATGATCTCCATCCCGGATGCGGACGTGCCGTACGCCGCCTTCATCAACGTGAACACGCAGACGGTCGTCGCGAAGGTGGCATGGGTCGACACGGACGGTTCGACGCCCGCGGGCGGGAACGAGCAGTGCCAGTACGACCACGGCTCGCAGAGCTTCCTCGTGAACAACGACGCCACGGCCGCGAACCCGCACGGCGAGGTCGACGTGATCCCGGTCGCCTCCATCCAGGCGATTCCCGCGGGCGGCAGCGCCAACGTCTTCTCGCTCGCCAACGTCAAGCGCTTCCCGCTCGGCAACTGCGATCCGACGGGCCTGGACCTCGGTCCCGGCAAGGAGATGGCGGTCGAGTGCCGGCAGGGCGACAAGGGCGCGAAGCTCACGACGCTCATCGTCGACCGCACCAACGGCAACGTGATCGCGACGGTGCCCTTCGGCGGCGGAGACCAGCTCGCCTTCGACGCGACGACGGGGAGCTACTATGTCGCCGCCAGCCGCTGGCATGCCTCGGGCGTGAACGACCAGGGCGGCGGATGCTCGCCCACGAACCTCTGCACGCCGATGCTGGGGATCATCGACGCCACGACGCACACGCTCACGCGGACGATCGCG